>JAHELT010000059.1 GCA_024644045.1 Chromatiales bacterium
TGGTGGAGTTTCACAGCGGAGAGTCCAGAGGGCTGTCGGCGTGTCCGCCGGATCGGCGGGAATCCGCCGCGAGGCCTGATGGACTTGAGCCTTTGCAGTCGCTATGCTGCGCACCGTGGTACGCGATCAGTGCCTTTGCTCGACGCCGGATTCTCGCTTCTGATGCATTGCCCGCGAATCGCTGCACCAGTCGCGTCGTGTTGAGTCGAGCGCGTATCAAACGATCGACGCCGGGCCTCTGCCTGGTTGCCATCCTCTTCATCACTGTGCTTCTCTACTACCGGGGACTCGACGGTCCGTTCGTTTTTGACGATTGGACGAATATCGTGCCCGCGGCACTGACTGAGTGGGATCTGGATAAGTTGCTTTCCACCGCCGCGGCCAATGAAAGCGGCCCCCTGGGCAGACCGGTATCGATAGTCAGTTTCAGTCTTACCTCTTTACTGCTGGATGCTACGCCGTTTGCGCACAAACTCACCAACCTTATCCTGCACCTGCTGACCGGCAGTATGCTGTTCGTGGTCCTGAGAGTGATCTTCAGGACATTAATGGGAGAGGAAGACAAAACGACAGCCATGGCTTTATGGTGTTGCGCGCTGTGGCTCATGCATCCGTTGCAGGTCAGCACCGTGCTGTACGGCGTGCAAAGAATGGCGATACTCAGCGCTCTGTTTACGCTGCTCGCGTTGTGGTTGTACCTTCGCGGCCGCCTGGTGACTGCGGATCAGAGGCATCGTGGTTACCTGCTGATTTTGTGCAGCTTTGTGGTGGCAACTCCATTGGCAGTGTTCTCCAAGGAAAGCGGTGCGCTGACGCTGCTCTTCATGCCCCTGCTCGAGTGGATCGTTCTACAACCGCGAAATGACGTTACCCAAAAGAAATTCTTCCGCACTTTCTGGTGGCTGGGTTGCGCAGCCGGGGTGATCGGCGTAATCGCGATTCTGTCCTTCAACAGCGACTGGTTGCTCGGGAACTATGCAATCCGGGAATTCAGTCTCGTCGAGCGGCTCTATACGCAATCGCATGCGCTGGTGTTTTATCTCGGTCAACTGTGCGCACCGGGCGTGGTTGAACTCAGTCTGTTCCACGATGACTTTCCCGTAGTCCGTGAGCCTGATCTCATTACGCTCGCTGCAATCAGCACGTTAATTACGTTCGCCGTGATGATAGCGGCATCGACCGTCATTCATCCCGTTGTCCGTTTAGGGCTGGCCTGGTACTTCATCGGGCATCTCGTCGAATCTACGATCATACCGCTGGAAATGATCTGGGAGCACAGAAACTACCTCGCTGCCGCCGGTCCCGTCATGATCGTAGTTTTACTGATTCGCACATTGGCAGAGAAACTGCCCGGCGAAAGAATCCAGCCGATCGCGTTGGGCGCCGTGTTACTGCTGTTTGCGAGCCTCACGTGGCTGCGCAGCGGGGTGTGGTCGAGCCGCGAGTCGCTGGCACTGCACCTGGCCTACTCGCGACCCTACTCCGTGCGTTCGCAGTCGATGCTGGCGCAGACTTTCGCGGCGAGAAACGAACTGGAAAAGGCCAATGAGGTATTGAGCGCCAGCGCAGAAAAGCATCCACAGCGCGTGGAAATTCTGATGCAGCAGCTTGCCTACAACTGTGACCGACCGGCAGTCGCCGAACGCCTCCTCGCAAAGATAAGGCGGCTCCTGAAAACCCGGACCGTCAGCAACCATGTGATGTTCGACCTGTCTCGCCTGACACTGATCGCGGTCGGCGGAAAATGTGCCTCTGTATCGCCTCAGGCAGTGCTGGAGACGCTCGAAGCACTGTTCGACAACCCCGGGCTGACCGTCGAACCCAGCCATCCGGGCATTCTGCAACTACTCATCGCCAGAAATCTGCTGGCGGCAAATCGAACCGAGGAAGCTCTGCACCATTACGATATGGCGTTTGAACGCGACCGAACGCCAGAGCCATGGCGTATTCTGCTGGAGAAAGCGCGCGCGTTGTGGCAAGCGGGCAGGCAAACAGAAGCCAGCGCTTTGCGCGAACGGGTGCTGACGGAGTTCGCCGAAGCGACCGGCAACTTGCGCTTCCAGAATCAGCTTGAGATGCTCGATCGACTGATGGCGGGGAACTGAACCTGACGCCGTCGCCGTACCGCCATCCGGCGACTTCACCGCGATGAAAAAGATTCTACCGCGCACCGATCCCTCCAACTGGAACATGCACGTGGTTATGGGTCGCGGCCCCGCCCGGGCGGGCGCCCCGTTCAGGAGTCGGTTGCCGGATGCGACGGTGCGCCCGCAACGTCCCTGAATCGGCAGTGTGCGTTCGATTGGTCGACGACCGTGACGGCCACACGTCGGTTCATTTCCGCGCAGTGTGGCGCGGTTTGGCGGTTAACCGGTCGATCATCGGCGCGATCGTCTGCATGCGATTCTTGTCGATGAAGTTGTAGATGCCCGCGTCCAGCAGCGCGTTGAGATCCTCACCGTAGATGAGGTCGGTGAAGATCGCGAAAGGCGTTTTCTGTTTGCGCGAGCGCACCATCCGCCACGCATCGGCCGCCTCGAACAGCGGCACCCTGCGCTCGCACAGGATGACATCCCAACGGTCGCTGTCGAGCGCCCGCTCGAAGTCGTCGCCGCTGGTAACTTTCAGGACCTCGGGAATGAACCCGGCGCGCTGCAGCTCGCGCACGGCCAGATCCACGTCGTCTATCGAATCGTCAATGAACAGAATTTTCACTTTGCGCTTCATCACCGTTGCACAGTTTCGAACTCTGGTGCCCGCCCTCGAGCCGGTCCGCGTTCCCTTGCGTTGGACGACTGGTGATACTAGTGGATCGGACCACGCGTGCCACCTCGGGCGGCGGTTATTTAACAATGGTTGACAGATTCCGAGACGGACCTGTACGCGTCTCGGTCCGGCCAGTGGGGATGGCCGTGACACTCTGTCAGAAGCCGTCCGGCCCCGGCTTGGGGTCGGCCGGAATACACAGCTGGAAGGTGGAGCCGGCCTGCGGTTCGCTCTGCACGTCGATGCGGCCGCGGTGGAGATCGGCAACGACCTTGACAAAAGCCAGACCGAGACCGGCGCCGGATTCGCGTCTGTCGGCCGGCTGCTCGAGCCGTTCAAAGCGGTCGAACAGGCGGGGAATGTCGGCGGCGGGAATGCCGTAACCGGCATCGGCCACACTGCAGCACAGCCAGTCGCCGCTGCGTTTGACGCCGACGCTGACGCTCGATTGCTGCGGACTGTACTTGATGGCGTTACTCACGAGATTGACGATAGCGCGCTCGAGCAGGCTCGCATCGCCGCGAGTCCACGCGATATCCAGTTCGTGTGCGCGCTGGAGCTGGACCTGCTTGGCACTGGCCTGCGCCCACACCTGTTCCATGGCGTTGGTTGCGACGGCGACCAGGTCGAGCTCATCGAAGGCGACGTGCTCGGGGCTCTCGGCACGCACCAGTTCGAGGAACTGCTCGGCGAGGGCAAGCGTCGTGTGCGTGTACGACTCGACTCGCCGCAGCGAAGCGCGCATGTTTTCGGGCGGCTCGTTCTGGGCGATTGACTCCAACAGCGCGAGCACGGACACGAGCGGTGAACGCAGATCATGCGACAGAAACGACAGCAGCTCCGCGCGTTCGCGTTCGTGGCGTTTGAGCTCGCTGATGTCAGAGATGTTGATGATCAGTGCGCCCAGGCGCTGCGCGCTGGCACGCAGCGGTACGAACTGGATCATCAGGTCGCGCCCGCCCGCGTGGCGCGCGTGCAGCGTTGTTGGCCGGCGTTCGATCAGCGAGTCGCGCAATGCACCGGGCAATCCGGGTTCGCCCGAGAACGTAATCTCCCGCACCACCTCGAGCAAGGTCGTGCCGACCAGTTGCGCAGTGTCGTCGTTCAGGTAGCGGGCAGCGCGGCGGTTAGCGAGCAGCACCTGACCGAGCGCGTTGACGACCAGCACGCCGTCGGCCATCTGCGCCAGTCCGTCGTCCACAGTACGCCGCAGCTCGTTCAGCGCAGCGTTCGCCTGCTGGAGCTGAGATATCTGCGCATGCACCACTTCCACCGAGTCGACCGGCGGCTTGCCCAATCCCGCTTCGTACGAGATCGTCAACTCCGCAACGAACCGGCGTTCCGCCTCGGTGGGCGGTTGATCGCCGCCCCAGTTCGCGCCGATGCGCCACTCCCGCCCGCGTTGATGAATCGAAGCCCACAGCGTCTGCCCGTCGAACAGCCACTGGCGTTCGAGCAGCGCAGGCGCACGCCGCACCGGCGCCTCGCCCCATCGCTCGTACTCGGCGCCGCGGTCATCCTGCAGACTCCAGCCGCGCAGCGGCAGGACTTCTCTCAGAAACTGCATTGCCGGCGCGAAATCCGGCCGTTCCGCACTCGGCTGCCGGGCACGCTCGGCGGCAATGCGGGCGAGTTCCTGGTGCAGGTAGCGCATCGCCGATTCCAGCCGCAACCAGCTCCAGACCGGGTAGCTCAGCAGCAGCACCAGCAACGCCGGGGCCGGCGCGAACCACACCCCCGCACCGAGCAGCAGCAGGAAGCTGAGGCCCAGCGTGCTGGACACCAGCGCCACGGCCGACAGGAAGCCGTAGCGTGGTCTCAGGCGCGGGTAGAGCAGTAGCGGCAGGGCTGCCAGCAGCGCGCACAGGCCCGTGCGCCACACGGGATTCATGGTTGTGAGCATCCTGCCCGAGTGCAGCGCGTGCAGCACATTGGCATTGAACTCGACACCCGGCATCGGCCGGTTGAGCCCGGACAGCGGGGTCGGCAGGTAGTCTCCGATCCCGGTCGCGGTCGCTCCGACGAGCACGAACTTGCCGCGGAACAGATCACGCACGTACTCACCACGCAGCACCTGCGCGTAGGAGATGCTGGGGATGCTCCCGGGAGGACCGACGAAGGGTACGAGCACGTGATTGTCACGCACCCAGGCCGAGGCACCGGGTGATGCCTCCACAGGCGCCCGGGTCCCCGGCGGATCCTGCCAGCGCGTCGCGTCGGTGAGCTGCAGCATGGCAAGCGCCAGGGCCGGCCAGTGGGGCGTGCCCAGCCCTTCGCGCAGGAACACGCTGCGCCCGATACCGTCCCGGTCGAGTTCAACGTGCACGTGTCCCAGACCCGCCGCGCGCTCCGCCAAAGGCGCGATCGGCAGCTGCTCGAACAACTGACCGCCGAGGCGCAGTTGTTCCACAGACACCGGCAGCACTACGCGGCCGTTGCTCCCCAGCGCCTCAGCCAGCGCGGCGTCGCTGGCCGGGTCGGCGGTGTCCGGCTCGGCAAAAATGACATCCAGGGCGATCACGCGCGCGCCCGCGCCGCTGAGACGGTCGACCAGCTGGGCGTGCACGTGCCGCGACCAGGGCCATCTGCCCAGCGCTGAGAGACTGGCATCGTCGATTGCCACGATCACGATGTCGTCGGGTGCGTCGCTCGACCACAGGGCGAGACTGGTGTCGTACACCACGCCGTCCCAGCGCCACAGCCAGTCCTTCTGCGCCAGCAGCACCGCGGCGCCGACGAACAGGCAAAGTAACGCGGGGCGTTCCCACTCCAGCCAGCGGGTTCGCCAGAACCGCATCTAGCGCCGCCGCCGGAACTGGAACGGCAACAGGACCAGAATCGGGATAAACAGCAACAGGAGCTTCGGCGAGGGAACGGATGCCGGCAGCGTGAATTGCCGTATCCTGCTCGGCGGGCCGCCGACGCCGTCGCCATTCAGCCCGCTCACGCGCACGTAGTAAGTCCCCCAGGGTGGCACGTTTGCGCTCAGCTGCGTTTCCTCCAGCTCGACGTCGAGCAGCGGATGGCGGAATGCCCGGTTGCGGGCCAGCTGCAGACGGTAGGTCTTTGCGTGCGCCGCCTTCGACCACGAGATCTGCATTTTCGCAGGCTCGGTCACGACGCCTGGCAGCGCCGGCGCCGCCGGCAGCGCGGTCACGCTGAAGCGCCGCGGCGCGCTGAACTCGCCCCGTATCCCCCGGCGGTCCACACTCGCCACGCGCCACAGGTACTCGCCGGGGGCAAGCGCACTGGCGGGCTGGAAACGCCAGTCGACGAGCATCGGCTCATCGATCAGCAACCGCTCGAAGCGCGCGTCGCCGGCGAGCTGCAGGTGAAACCCTCCGACCTCTGCGGGCACCTCCCAGCGCAGCGCGGGTCTGGCCGACAGCAGCGTGCTGCCGTCCACCGGCCCGGTCAACGCCGGCGGCGGCACCGGCTGGTCGACGTCGAAGTCGTGCCCGGCGTGGAAGCCTTCGAGCCCCAGCGCGTCGATCGCGCGCAATCTCAAGTGATAGCGCCCTGCCTGCAGCGGCGTCCAGTCCACCACCGGTTCCGAGAGGGTGCGTTCGCGCAACAGACGATCGCGCGTGGCGCCCTGAAAGACCTGTGCCCGGTAGGCGACGACACCGGGCAGCGCCGGCCAGCTGAAAGCGGCGCGCAGCTGCGGGACGCGTGCCGGCAGACCGGATACGTCAGGCGCCGGCGGCAGCCGGATCGGTTCGCTCGGCGGCTCGCCCCGTCTGGTGACCACGCCGAAGCCGGCCGCCAGGTCCCGCGTAACGCCCTCGGCAGACACGCCCAGACCACCCTCGGTGACCTCGCCCAGGGCAATCTCGGTAGCGGCATCGTAGCCCACACGAAACGCCGTGCCGCGCACCGCAGCAACGGCCGGCGGGGTCACGATCCGGTAGCGTGACGCCGGGTTGGTCAAAGGCCGCACCTCGTTTTCGATCCGCCCACGGTGCAGGCGCATGTTGGTGTCCACCATCCCGGTGGTGCCGTGAACGCTCATCGAATCGAATGTGATCGCCGTATTCGGCTGCAGCAGAATACGCGACTGGTCGGCGAACTCGATGGTCGCACTGCCGTCCTCGCCGGTGCGGATGATATCGCCTGCGAGCACCTTGCCGCCGGTTGCCAGCGGCGCTGAGGGTTCGCCGTCGGCACGCGTGCGCTCGACCGCACCGCTGAACTGCACCAGGATCGCAGGCGTCGGTTGCTGCTTGAGCCACGCAATCGGGAAGCGCAGCCGGGTACCCGGCTGGACCAAGTCCGGGTCCGCGATCTCATTGTAGGCGCGCAGCCGCGCCCAGTCGTACTCAGGCAGCAGGTACTGCTCCGCCAGTTTCCACAGGTTGTCGCCGGGGCGGACCGCGTAGATCCAGTCCTGCGCCTGCGCCACCGAAGCGCACGCCAGCGTGCACCCGGCTGCGATCCCCACCAGCCAACCCCGGACGCGCGCGCGCATGGTGGTGCGCGCACGCAACGCAACCCGTGCGAGATCGGATTCAGCTACTGAGGTGATCAACGCTGAGCGCCTTCTCAGTTCAGACGGGATCGGGCGACAGGCGCTCCAGGCGGTAGCCGTGCTTGTACACCGCACGCAACCGCCAGCCGTGTTCCGGAGCCAGTTCGAGCTTGTTACGAATTCGCGAGACGTGCGTATCGACCGTGCGCGTGTTCAGGTCGCCGCGCGTGCCCCACACGCTTTCCAGGATGTAGGTTCGAGACAGCAGCCGCCCGACGTTGCGGAACAGGAACAGCGTCAAGTCGAACTCCTTCTGGGTGACCGGAATGTCGCTGCCGTCGCGGCTGATCGCGTGCGACGAGGTCTGCAGCACGTACGGATCGAAGTGCATAACGGGCGTATCCGGCGGCGTCAGCGTGCGGCGCGCCAGTGCCTCCAGCCTGGCAAGCGTCTCGCCCCGTGATACCGGCTTGGACATGTAGTCGTCGGCACCGAGTTGCAGCGCCTGCACGATGTGCTCTTCCTGGTCTCGCACCGTGATGCAGATCACCGGTACGCTCACCTCCTGCTCCTTGCGCAGCTGCACCAGAATTTTATCGCCGGTCGTATCGGGCAGCTCCCAGTCCATGATGGCCAGATCGTAAGTCTCTCCGTGCAGCGCACGCAAAAACGCCTTGCCGGTGCCGAAGTGGTGGCAATCGTGCTCCGCGTCGGCCAGCCATTTGCACATCAGCTCGGCCTGGGCGGGGTCATCCTCGAGATACGCAATTCGCACGCTCAGACTCCTCTCGCATTGAACGACATTGAACGACCCGCCGTGAGGGTACAACGCACAACGGGAGACTCACCCACGTGCAGCGCCATGATAGTGGACCATCGGTGCCCGGGCGACAGTCAGATTCCGCGTGCAGCGGACCGACGACCCCGCCCCGCCGGCCACCCGCGGACTTGCATCAGCGATGCTCTCATCGTGGTAGCCGCGCGCCGGTCGCCGGCCGGTTGCAGCGCGCAGCACTGTAGCAGCCTCCTGGCCGCCAGGTGCGCACCGCCGGGCGGCATTTTACAATTGTTGACACATCGCCTGTGGAGACGCCGTCTGCGCACGCTGTACAGTCTCGCCCAGTTCAGATCACAGAGCGGAGGACCGGGCGTTGCGGGACGAATCCCAATCATCAGGGGGCGGGCGCAGCACACTCGTTGCAGCATTGCTCAGGGCCGGTATACCCGCCCCGCAGGCTGAGCACGTGCTCGCCGCGGCGACGCAGGGCATCTACGATGCGCTGTGGCTGACGCTGAAAGACGGACGGCGCGGCGACGCCGATTTCGACCCGATGACGTCGCTGCTAGAGCAGATCGACGTCACACGGATCAGCGCCGAACTCGGCGTGGACGAAGACATCGTGGCAACGGCGCTGGCGACCTTACTCCCACGGCTGCTGCGAAAGGTGCGCAACAGTTGTAATCAACCGCTGGACCGTCTGGAAGGCGACGACGGTTGCGGGTAACGCCTGGCCGTTCGGGTTCTGGTGCGATTATTGGAACGCAAGCTGGGGTACCCGCCGAACGGGTCCGCGCACGGCGGGCTCACGGCGCCGCGCCCGGACTGCGGCAGCGTAGCCAGCCTGCCGGAGTATCGCGAAGCGCGCGCCGCCCGCCGGCTGCGCGCGCCAGTCACGGACTGATCGTCCGCCGCGCCAGGGAATCGGGCACCCTGCTCATCCGGCGCCGCCGCGGATACCCCGCGGTGTAATCCACGGGGTCCATATCCGTTCGCCCCACCGGCCGTCTGGCGTGCGGCTCAGTAAGTCACCACGGTAGGCAACTGCTTGGCCTGCTCGATCCAGCCGGTGACAATCTTCACACCCGGCACCGTGCGGGTCAGCCGTTTCTGCCGGTTGACTTCGAGCATCTTCGCAACCAGGTTGTCCGCATTACGGTTGCGCAGCTCCTTCACGGTATCGACGCCGGCCGCTTCCAGGAGCTCGGCGTACTGGGTGGCCACACCCTTGATACGAAACAGATCCGCCATGTTCACACAGCGCAGAATGACGCTCTCGCTGATGCTGGTCCTGCCAGCCAGCTCGCGCCGCCCTGTACGCCCGGCGCACGCCTTGAGTAACTGCGCCGGTGACGCGCAGCCGGCGTCGCGCAGTTTCTGGCCGTAAACCGGCCCGATGCCCTCGATGCTTTCAATGGATTTACCCATGTTCTCAACCTCTTTCGGTGATCCTGGTGGTTTCATACACGCCGCAGCACGCCGCCCATCGGGCGTTCACCGCCGGCGCGGGAATAATAGGGAGCGCTCGGGTGGCGATGTGTAAACAATCGTTACAAATAGGTGCCAACCCTGCCTGCGCGCCGCTGCTCGCAACGCATCGAGGGCGTGTCTGCCGCGCACCGACGCGGCAAAGATTGCACCGGCGCGGTGTAACTTTTCGGACTCCCAGCGTTCAAACCCCTGGAGTAACAAGAAACGGGAGCAGCTCTGAGGCCGTAGGCGGCCCGGACTTCATCGATGCCATTCGATGCCAACGGACGCGCCCGAGGGATGATGCGGGGAAGCGGACTTGCAGCGCCGTGGCTGTTCCTGTCGCTACTGTGGCCGGGCAGCGTGAGCGGCGG
Source organism: Chromatiales bacterium (assembly GCA_024644045.1). Lineage (GTDB taxonomy): Bacteria > Pseudomonadota > Gammaproteobacteria > JAHELT01 > JAHELT01 > JAHELT01. The sequence goes on from JAHELT010000059.1 coordinate 9,857, forward strand.
CGCGCTCGAGGTCGCCGTCAGCGATCCGGACGGCGCGCCGGTAGCGGATGCGGTCGTCGAGGCGGTGCCAGTCGACGCCGGCGGCAACGATGTTCCGTTGAGCACTGCGCCCTCCGAGACCGCCGAGGTTTCGATCGCGCAGCGGGACGAGCAATTCGTGCCGTACGTTTCCGTGCTGCAAAGGGGTACCGCTGTCGCGTTTCCCAATCAGGACGATATCCTGCACAACGTCTATTCGTTCTCCAAGGCCAAGAAGTTCCAGCTGCCGCTGTACCGCGACAGGGCGCCGCCGGTCGTGTTCGACCGGGCGGGCACCGTCATCCTGGGCTGCAACATTCATGACTGGATGGTGGCCTACGTGTACGTGCTGGATACGCCGTATTTCGCCAAGACGGACCTCGGCGGTTCCGTCGAGATCGCCGCACTCACGCCCGGGCGGTACCGCGTGGCGGTCGATCATCCGCGCAAACGCAAGCGCGGCTCCACGCCCCCGCAGATCGTCTCTATCGCGGCATCGAACACCGTGAAGGCCAGGTTCGTGATTGCGCTGAAACCCGAGTGGCGTCCCCGGAAAAGCGCGGCTCCGGCGGACTAGCGGCGTCATCTTGCGCTTCCGTCGCCTGCAAACCCGCATACTGTTTTTCGTCCTCGGGCTGTTCGCGCTCATCCAGGGCGTCACCTTCCTGTCGGTGACCACCGCCAACTGGCGTTCGGCGAACCGGCAGATCGAAAACGACCTGATCGTGAGCGGCCGCGTGTTCGACCGCTTCATGCAGGATCGCGTCGATCAGTTCATTCTCGGGGCACGCCTGTTGTCCGGCGATTTCGCCTTCAAGGAAGCCTACGCCAGCGGCGACCGCGAGACGCTGTTTTCGGCGGTCACCAACCTGCAGACCAACCGCATCAATGCCGACGTCATGTTACTCGCTGATGCAGATGAGTACGCCGTCATCATCGACACGCTGCACCCGGATACGCACGACGTGGCGTTTCCGCTCCCGCACCTCATCGAGCGTGCCGAGGAAACCGGCAAGCCCTCCGCCGCGCTGGAAACGATCGACGGACGACTCTACCGGCTGGTGGTGGTCCCGCTGCTGGCACCCGAGCCGGTGGCGTGGATCGCCGTCGGCTTCCTGATCGACGACGCGCTGGCTGCCGACCTCAGGGACCTGACCCTGACGGACGTGTCCTTTATGCGGCGTAGCGCGCCGGGCGAGACTGCGATGCTCGCGTCGACGCTGCCGCCGCCGGCGCGGAGCGCGCTGGCCGAGCACACCGCGCGGCAGCGCCCGCAACCCGGCGGGAGCTTCAGCTGGGCGCAGGCGAACGAGACTTATGTGGCGCTGCCCGTTGCCCTCGGCGACGAGCTGACGGTGGTTCTGCAGCGCTCGCTGGATCAGGCGTTGCTGCCGTTCGAACGGCTTTACCGGATCCTGGTGCTGTTGACCCTGTTCGTGCTGGCGCTGTCCATTGCCGGCGCGGTGCTGATCGCCCGCAGCGTCACGCGTCCGGTGACCACTCTGGTGGAAGGCACGCGGCGCATCGCACAGGGCGATTACAGCCACCAGATCCGGTTCCAGCAGAAAGACGAGATCGGCCAGCTGGCGGAGGCGTTCAATCAGATGTCCCGCGGCCTCACCGCGTTTCAGCGCTACCTGCCGTTGGACCTGGTGCGCACCCTGATTGCCAAGGGCATCGAATCGAAGCCCGAAACGCGCATCGCCACGATCCTGTTCATCGACATCGAGGCGTTCACCAATGTGGCCGAACAGCTGCCGCCGGAGCTCACCGTCACCATGCTCAACGAGTATTTTTCCGCGGTCACCCGTCCGATCGAGAAATACGGCGGCGTCATCACGCAATTCCAGGGCGATGCTATTCTCGCCGTGTTCAACGTGCCTACCGACGATGCCCAGCACGCGCTGCACGCGGCACGCGCGGCGCTCGAAGTTCACGACATCGTGAGGCGCGAGCGGTTCGCCGACATTGCGCTCAACAACCGCATCGGTATCAACACCGGCGAAGTGGTGGCCGGCTCGGTCGGCTCGGCGAACCGGTTGAACTATACAGTGCACGGCGACGCCGTGAATCTCGCCGCCCGCCTCGAGACGCTCAACAAAGACTACGGCACGCGCGTGCTGGCATCCCAACAAACCATCGATATCCTGGGCAAGGGCGTGCCGTACGAGCACATCGGGGAAATCCAGATTCGCGGTAAACAGGAAACCGTCACGGTGTACAAACTCGCCTGAGCGTGGCGGTCACCGCTTCGACCAGCCTTCCTGCGGAGCAGGTCCATGAGTAGAAACTTCGACGCTGCAGCCCGTTTCGACGACTCTTTCCTGAGTCACATGGTACGGGACTTCTTCTTCGTCCTGCTGGCCGTGATCATTGCGGAACTGGGATTGCGGTTCGCCATGGTCTGGTACGATTTCCACCACGAATCGAAGCGGGCGACCGAACGCGCCGCCGAGCAGCTCGCTGCGGGCGTCAAGTCGATCATGCTGAACTCCGGCGGGCCGGTGGCAGCTCGCACCGTGTACCCGATCCTGAAGAACAACTTCAACGACCTCGGCTATGCGATCGCCATCGAACCCTCCGCACTCACGGTGGCGGCGATCGACAAGCTGTTCAGTTTCAAAGCGCGGGGGATCGCCGCCGACTGGCCGGAGGGACAGCACCACGAGGCGCGCGTGGCGCTGGTGGCCGAGCAGTTCTGTACAAGCTGCCACCTCGGCGCCATGCCGGGCGACGTGCTGGGCACGGTAATCGTGCGCAGCTACCTGACCACGCAGCTGTCGCACTGGTGGGCCGAAGTGCAGCTCGCATCGCTGCTCGGCATGGGCAAGATCATCCTGCACACCGTAGTGTTGTTCTTCCTGCTCAAGATCCGCATGGAACCGCTGTTGTCGCTGCGCGCGATGATCAGCCTGCTCGCCAAGGGCGCCTCGGACCTGTCGCACCGGGCCGCTGTCAAGTCGCACGACGAATTCGGCGAGCTGGCGCGTGATCTGAACCTGTTTCTCGACCGTATCGATCACGTGGTCGAGGACCTCGGGTCGATCCTCACCCGGATCGTGGCCCTCAATCAGCGCCTCAATCAGGTGCACACACAGATGCTCGACGAGTACCACCTCGCGGAGTCGCACGTGCAGTCCTGCATCAAGCAGCAGCTCGACCGCGGCGACAGCTCCCCCTGGCTCAACGCGATGAGCCTGACACTGGCCACATTGCAATCCATGGCCGCGGAGAAAGCTCTGCCCGAGCCGGTGCAGCGCCGGCTTGCCGACTGCCTGGACGATCTGCAGCCGATCGTCCAAGCACCGGCAACCGGCTCGTCACGCTCGCCGAGCGATTCCACAGCTTTTCGCACTTCATGCGCGAGATGGCCGTGCTGGAGGAAAAGATGGCGGAGATTGCCGGGGAAGGCCGGACGCTGCTCGAGCGGCTGCGCAGCACCGAGCCCCCGGGCGCTTACGTCGCCGCCGGAGAAAGCCCGGCGTGACAGTGCAAAAACTGATCTCGGGCGGACAGAGACGGGCGCCGACCGCGCCGCGCTCGGCGTTGCATCGCGGCTCGGCATCGACCGTGGCGGATAGGTGCCACGCGGGCGTCGCGTCGGGTACGGCACCGTGCCCGGTCGCTACACCGCTATCGCGCCGCGCCGGCCGATCGTTCCGGGAGCGCTCCCGACGAGCCAGCCGTGACGATTGCTGGCTGCGGGGACCGGCCAACTCGAACCGGAGTCCGTATACTGCGCGCATGGACGTGACGCTGGTGAGTGACGCGGCCGGGCGCCAGCAGTGCTCGGAGTACGCGATCTTTGCCGACGCCTACACGCACTGGTTCGGCCAGCCGGCGTCGGAAGCGGAGCTGGCACGCCACTTCGCACGCTTCCTCGCCCGCGGCGATACGCCGCACTGGGTGAGGCACTACTGCCGGGCGTATTGCACGGGCGCTGCCGACGGCCCGGCCGCGCGCCGCAGCCACACCGCAGGCCGCCCGATCAGCGGCATGCGTTGTCTCGCCGTGGGGGGCTATCTTCTGTTTTGCCTGACAGCGGCGTGTGGCGTTGCCCTACTGTACTGAGGCCTCAGCGCGCCTCCTCAGCCGCTACCAGACACACAACGACAACCACAGCAGCAGTACACCGTTCGCTGAACTCCCCGGCGCATTGACCGACGCGTTCACCCCCGCGGTCTTAGCCGTTACCGGATCGCTGCGAGCGCTTTCGTTGCCCTGTGCGTCAACGGCGCTCACCTAGTAAGTGTAGGTGGTACCGGGAGCCAACCCGCGATCACTGTAACCGGTAGCCCGCGCTGCTGCGATCGCGGCGTCGTCGCGAAACACGCGGTAACCGGTCACTGCCGTGTTGTCCACCGCGGCGCTCCACTGCAGCGTCACTTCGCTGGCAGATTCGGCGGCGGCAATCAGGTCGGCGGGCGCCGACGGCCGTTCCGTATCGAGCGGCGAACTTTTTTTTTGCGAACCAGTTATCGCCCGGGTGCCGCGCCACAGCGCCGCCCCGCGATTACAATGGCTGCATGTCTGCGTGCTCGATGTCCGACCAACGTCTCCCGCGCACCGCGGTGTGCGGGATGCTCCTGTTCCTTAGCGCGGTGTCGACCGCACCGCCGGCACGAGCACAACCGGAACCGATCGCGCCGCGCGCCGTGACGTCGATCGCCTTCGAGCAGTCCGTGCTGGACAATCTCGGTATCGAGGTGCGCGCTTCCGGAACGGCGGACGCGCACTCCCCGGTACACACAGGGTTCGCCATCCCGCATCCGGAAAAGCTGGTGTTCGCCGCGCCGGGCGGCGATTTCGAAGGGTTTGCCGGCGGCGAGGCGCAGCACAACGGCACCCTGGTCCTGCGCGTCGAGGAGCGCACTTTGGAGCTCTCCGGCTTCGTGCTGCGCGTGGCTGCCGATCCGCTGGAACTCGACCTGTTCGACGCGACGGGGCGGCGGCGTATGCGCTTCGAGAGTCCGCAGCCCTTCGTGCGTGACGGCGAGCTGCACTTGCAGAACGTCGATGTGACCATCGCGCCCGAGCTCGCGGAGGAGCTCGGCCGGCCGGCCCTGGAGGGTGCGTACCTCGGGCACGCGCACGTACGTCTTCCCGTGGACACCTCGAATGCCGCACCGGATGTGCATCCGTCGGGCGGTGTCGGCCAGTGCGAGGGTGTATTCACGGCCGACCGCGATGTGGCGCTGGTCGAACTCGGCACGGTCTCCCAGCTCGCGCGGGAAGCGGGCGGGCGGGTCTCGGTCACGCTTTCGGCGCTGCTGCGTAACGTGGGAAGTTCGGCAATCCTCTGGAATCAGCCCATTGAACCCGACGGCAGCGCGGCGAACGTGGGCGAGCACCCGTACCTTGTCCTGAACCTCTACCGTATTCAGGACGGCCGCATCAAGCAGATCGGGCGCTCCGACGTCAAACACGCCTTTTTTGCCGCGAACACCGCCTGCCCCTGCCCCGGTGCCCAGGTGATCTACCCGGGGTGCGAGGACAACTACGGCGCCAACACCAATGCCAACCGACTGTATCTCGCGCCACGCCGGGAGGTCGATGCATCAACCGGTGTCTGGTCGCCGCAGGGGTCGCATTTCGATGGCGCGCCGGCGGATGCCTTTCGCGATCACGGCGGTGACGGCGTCCACGACGGCTTCGAGCATCGCCTCACCGTGCACGAAGCCGACCTGCAGAGCGGGGGCGAGTACTACATCGAGGGTTGGTACATCGTCCGCGACGACATCGCGTTGTTGAACAGCATGGGCCACTACCCGATCTCACCCGCCCTCGGCGCGGTCTGGTCGTTCGGTCCAAGGCGGGCGCTGACTGCGGGATCCATCCTCGAACGGTTCGTGGACTCGAGTGCCATGCCGCCCGGCGACGGGAGCGTGTTCGTCAATACCGGTGAAGGGCGGCTGCAGCTGGCGGTGAGGAGCACCGATCTGGGCAGCGGGCGGTTTCATTACGAGTACGCACTGATGAATTTCGATTTCGATCGCAGCGTGCGTGCGTTCTCGCTGGCGTTGCCGGCCGGCGTCGACGTCAGCAACGCGGAGTTCGTGGACGCGGACCGGGAGGCTGGAAACGACTGGTCCGTCATAAACGACAACGCCGAGCTCACGTGGAGCGCAGCGGCAGGCAACGACCTGGAGTGGGGGACGCTGTACAGCTTCGCCTTCGATGCGGACCTGACCCCCGTAGCGCTGCAGGCGACGATTCACGCGGCGAGCGGCGCGCCGGCGGCTGTTGCGTTGCAGATCCCGGGCCCACCGGTCGGCGCCCCACCGGTCAGTCCTCCCGATGGCGGCACCCCGTCCCGCGGCTCCGCGCTGTGGGCGCCCCTCGCCGCGTTGGCCGCCCTGGTACTGCTGCTCGCCTGGCGAAGACGAACCACCTCACCCTGACGACTTTTCGTCACGATTGGGGAGTGTCCCCAAAGTGACGTGCTGTCGTCACTGGCGAGGCGCGGCCGGTTCAAGTAAATCGGCGCGGACGCCGATAGGCCCTCAGAGCATTCCGCGTAACAGCGCACATGCTTTTATCAGGAGCGTAACGGCATGACAGATAAACGGCTGTGGCTTGTCGCCGCGCTGGCCGCACTCGCGATCGGCGCTGATCTGGTGCTGCGCGGGGCGGGCTGGAGTCTGGTCGTCTGGGTGCTGGCGCTCGCCGGCGTGGCCGGCCTCCTGACACCGGGCAAGGACGACACAGTGGAGACCCCCAGCGCAACACAGCTGCATCGCGCATTGCAGGACGTGGGCGAAGGACTCGCCGAACCGGCGCTCCCCGTGCTCGGTCGAACGGCCGGTGCCATCGACCAGGCGCACGATCTGCTGAACCAGGGAATGCAAACGCTGCGGCCCGGGGTCGCGCGCTTGAACGATACCGTTCTGCAGCAACAGCACCGGCTCGCCGACACGCTGAAAGCAGTGCGCACCCATCTGGAAACCGAGCAACCGCGGGACGGCACCGAGGCGCGCTGCTTCGCCACGGAAACGAACCAGGTGCTGCAGTACCTCGTCAACCTGCTGGTCGAGTCGAGCCACACCAGCATGAAGATGGTCCACGTCGTCGATGACATCACGCAGCATATGGACAACGCGGGGCGCTTGCTCGACGACGTAAAGCTGATCGCCGACCAGACCAATATGCTCGCCCTGAACGCCGCGATCGAAGCCGCCCGGGCGGGCGAGGCCGGCCGCGGATTCGCGGTGGTCGCCACCGAGGTCCGTGACCTGTCGCAGCACTCGAACCGTTTCAGCGACGAGATCCGCAACGTGATGCTGGCGGCACGGCAGCAGACCGAGAAGGCGCGCCGGCTGATCGGCGAGATCGCCTCCAAGGACACGAACACGGCGATCGAGTCCAAGGGTAAGGTCGAAGCCACGCTGCGGGAGGTGGCGGCATTCAATACGCTCCTTTCCGAACGCATGACGGAGCTCGCCGAATTCTCCCCCGGTATCAGCCGCGAGCTGGAAGCCTTGTCGAACGGACTCGAATTCGACGATGCCGCCCGCCAGACGCTGCGGCGCGCGGCCGGCGACGTCCGACACATCGAAAGCTACATCGCCGCGGTTCCCCGGCGCTTCGCAGCGCTCGAGGGCGACGCTGCCGGTGGCGCGGAGGAACTGCTGACACGCTGCCAGGCAGCCGTGCAATCGCTCGGCTCAGAGCTTCGCGGCGCCGCCGGCGCGGCCGCTGGCGTCGGTGATTCGCCACCCGCCGGACCCAGGAGTCCGTCCTCGTAAACCGTCGCACACCACCACCCCGGCGCCCGCGCGGGTTGCGCGCGAGGACCTCTACCCCGGGTACCGTCTGCGTCCGAAAACCGCACAGATCGGCGCGCCGCCGGGCTCAAGAAACTCGCCCAACGAACCGATATACCGACACACGTAAACCAGCAAGGAGATACGTCGGTGGCAGAGTGCTTCATCGGGCGACAGCCCATATTCAACCGCAACAATGAAGTCTACGCGTATGAGCTGCTGTACCGCGGCAGCCAGGAAAATGCGATCGGCGACGTAGACCTTGACATAGCCACTTCGCAGGTGATCATGAATGCGTTCGTGGAAATCGGTCTGGACAATATCGTCGGCCACCGGCTCGCGTTCATCAACATGACCGAGCAGTTCCTGGCCACGCCCGAGTTGACCTGTTTCCCGCCCGAGCAGGTGGTGCTGGAACTGCCTGAGTGCATTTCCGATACGCCGGAGATCCACGCGGCCCTGGAGCGCCTGAAAGGCGACGGGTACACGATAGCCCTCAACGGCTACCGCAGCGACACGCCACTGGGACAACTGCTGCCCTACGCCGACGTGATCAAGCTGGACGCGCTGGAGCTGGATGACGACACACTGCGCAACGAGCTCGTCACGCTGAAGGACCGGGACCTGATGCTGATGGCCAAGCGGGTGGAGACCACCGAGCGGCGCGACGCGCTGGCCGAGATCGGTTTCGACTATTTCCAGGGCTACTTTCTGTCCAAGCCGCAGATCGTCACAGGTAAACGGCTACCCACCAACAAGATGACGATCCTGCAGCTCCTGACGAAAGTCAGCGATCCGAACATCGACAATGACGAGCTCGAGCAGCTGATCTCCCAGGACGCCTCGCTCAGCCTGCGGGTGCTGCGTTTCGTCAACTCGCCGCTCAGCGGCCTGGCACGCGAGGTCGACTCGATTCACCAGGCGGTCGTGCTGGTCGGCCGCAATATCATCAAGAACTGGGTCATGCTGCTGACCATCGCCAACCTCGACGACAGCATCCCGGAGCTCATCACCATGGCGTTCGTGCGCGCCAAGCTGTGTGAGAAGCTGGCGAGCGAAGCGCGGCTGGAAGGTAAGGAGTCCTACTTCACCGTTGGACTGTTCTCACTGGTGGACGCCATCATGGGCAAGCCGATCGAAGAGCTGCTGGAAACGCTGCCCTTTACCGAAGAGATCAAAGCGGCGCTGACCAAGCACGCCGGCGTCAAGGGCAAGGCCCTGCTGTGCGCCGAGGAGCTCGAGCTCGGTGCCCCCGAGGGACTCCATTTCGAGGACCTTCCGCAGGCCCGCATCTCGGAGCTGTACCTGGAGTCGTTGCGCTGGGCCGACGAGATGGTCGGCGATACCGCGGCCTAGGATCGAAGCGACCGGTGGGCCGGGCTCGATCGAGCCCCGCCCGGTTAGTTGGTTCAGTTGCGCAGCGGCGTGCCGAAGCTGAGCATGTGCTCGATGCGGGCGCGTGTCTCGGGCGTCCTCGCCAGGGTCAGAAACGCCTTGCGCTCTAGCGCGCAGATTTCTTTTTCCGTCATCGAGGTTCCTGCAGCTACATCGCCGCCGGTGGTGATCATCGCGATCTCAGCGCCGGTTGACACATCGTGTGGGGTCAGGTGGCCCTTGTCACGGGTTTTCTCCAGCCACGCGACCATCTCGCCCCAGGTATCCCGCCCGGCCATCTTCAGCGGACCGCGGCGTTCGGGCGTGTAGTCGCGTGCCAGCTCGATCACGGCATCGGTCGCCGTATCGAGCAGCCGGTCCCGGTTCATCACGTACGTATCCGTGCCCTCACGAAACAGCATCATCGGTGCCGCCTGCAGCGGCGAGGTCGCCGTTTTCCCGTAGCCGACATTCATGAACGCGTCCCAAGCGGCCTTGTGGATATCGCCGTGGTGCTCGTACCAGCGGTAAAGCATCTCCTTGACGCCGCCGCCGCCCGGCACCACACCGACCATGGACTCGACCAGGCCGGTCACCGAGTTGGCGTGGAAAACGACCTTGTCAGTGTGCAGCACCACCTCGAAACCGCCGCCCAACGACAGCCCGGAGGGCGCCGCAACCACCGGGATCGACGAGTAACGCAAAGCCAGGCAGGTCTGCTGGAAGTGGTCCAGAAAGCCGTCGAGCCCCGACCAGTCCGCCCCGGCGATGTGGTGCAGCACTCCTTCGAGGTTCACACCGCAGGAAAAGTGCTGCGCGTCGTTGTGAATCACCAGCCCCTGGAGATTGACCTCGGCATGGCGCAGCGCGTCCGCGACCAGCCGCATCGACTCGCCGTCGAGCGTATTCGCCTTGCTGTGAAACTCGATCAGGCCGATGTCCCGCGGCAGCACGAAATAGCTCGCCACCCGGTTTTCAAGCTCCGGGGTGAGCGTCTGGCGAAGCTCGCTGAAGCGGGTCACGCCGGGCGCCCGCTGCAGATCTCGGTACTCACCACTGGCGAGCAGGTACTGAAGCACGCCGTTTTGCACACGATAGAACGATCTGCCGGCGGCGGCCTGGAGAAACGCCGGGACCTTGCGCTGCTCGCCCTGCAGCCGCGCAACGAACCGGTCGACACCGATCGCATCGATCATTTCGAAGGGGCCCTGCAGCCAGTTGTAACCGAGCTTCATGGCGTCGTCGATCGCGACCAGGGACTCGTTCACGTCCGGCACCAGCGCAGCCGCATAACAGAGCGTGCTGGCGAGAATCTCCCAGGCATAGGTGCCGTGCACACCCTGGTCGTCCAGCAGCAGGGTGAAATCGCCGGCGAGCTCGGCGTCGATCGCCACCTGCGGCTTGCTGCGCTCGAACGTACGGTAGGCGAAGCTTGCGAAATCCAGCGTCTGGCGATCCGTTCCACCGGCAGGATCGGCGCGATAGAACCCACCCTTGCGTCCCTTGTTACCCAGGTGCCCCTCGGCGATCATTCGCTGCATAACCGGAATCTCTGCCGACACCCTGTGAAACGCATCGTGCTCGGGCAGGATCGCCACCAGGCTCTTGGCGACGTCGCTCATCAGGTCGATGCCGATCAGATCATAGAGGCCGAACACGCCGGTCTTGGGGATGCCCATCGGGCGGCCGAAGACCGCATCGGCCTCCTCCGGCTCGAGCCCCATGCGGAACGCTTCATGCAGGGCTGTCTGAATTGCGAACACACCGACCCGGTTGCCCAGGAACCCCGGCGTGTCGTTGCACACGACTATGCCCTTGCCGAGCCGCGATTCGCAGAACTGCTCGAGGCAATCGACCACCGCCTGGCGGGTGTTTTCGCCCCGCACCAGCTCCAGCAGACGCATGAAGCGCACAGGATTGAAGAAATGCGTGATCGCGAACTCCTCGCGAAACGCCTCCGGCATGTCCTCGACGAGCAGCGAGATCGGTATCGTCGAGGTGTTCGAAGACACGATCGAGCCCGGCTTGCGTACACCGTCAATCTGCTGGTAGAGCGCCTTTTTTATAGCCAGTCTCTCGACCACCGCCTCGGCAATCCAGTCAGCGTCGGCGAGCCGGTGCATATCGTCTTCGACGTTGCCGAGCGTGATCCGGCCTGCGAAATCCTCGCGCAGCAGGCCGGGCTGACTCTTGTCGAGCAGCCGCTCGATCGCCCGCTTCGCGATTGCGTTCCGGTCTTCGCCGTCTGACGCCCTGTCGAGAAGCAGCACTTCGACGCCGGCATTGGCCAGCTGCCCGGCGATGCCCAGACCCATGGTACCCGCGCCGATAACCGCGGCTTTGTTTATTTCGTACATGTCACCCGTTCAGCGTTGGATTGATGGTGCATCGACGACAAGGCTTTCGCAGACGCGGTGGTAGCCCCGCAACAGCCAGGCGCGAAAGGATCGCAGGCCCGACGGCCGGCCGCAAGCGGATTTGCGACCGCTGCCGCCGACGGCGCGGGAATCCATTGATTCCTGACGGCTCTGCCGCGGCTGCCTCACCCTCTTGCGTCAGCATGCTCCGCCTTTGCCGCGACGAACACTTCTCGCGCGGCGTCGAAGTTCATAGCGAAAATTCCCAAGCCCACAACGATGTCGGGCCATGCAGAGGCTGTGGCGGCGGTGGCTATGCCTGCGCCAATAATCGCGATATTGGCAATCGCATCGTTGCGCGCCGACAGGTAAGCGGCGCGTGTGAGGCTGCCGGCGTGTTTCCGAAAGCGGGCCAGCACGTACGCGCACGAGACGTTGACCACGAGCGCTCCCAACCCGGTCAGCCCGAGCGGCACCGGATCCGGCGGAATCGGCGATCCGAGCTTTTGCCACGTCATCCAGAGGGTAGCGATGCCGGGTGCGAGCAGCAGCATCGCGAGCAGCATTCCCACGATTGATCGCCGATAGGCGCTCCAGCCCACCGCGACGAAAATGAGGAAGTTCACCGCCGTATCCTCGAGAAAGTCGATGGAGTCGGCGAACAGGGAGACGGACCCGATACTCAGCGCAACGGCGAACTCGACCCCGAAATAGGCCAGGTTGAATAGCGCGACCAGGGCCACGGCCTGGCGAAAACCGGTCAGCGGAAGGGACACACCGCCACGCACAGATGTTCAGTACCCGGAGTCATCAGCTTGTAAGAGTCGAGGTCTGTGCTCGCGCGGTCGAACCGCATGAGCTTTATGCGTTCATTCTAATCGACCCCCGTCCATCTGGTGACGGGCGGCATGACTGGCCACGGATGTTTGTCACACTGCCTCGCGGGCTGGAACCAGCCGTTGAGAAGGGCGCAGTGCGCCCTTGTGCACGGCCCGCCCGCAGGGCTTGAAATCGGCGGGCAGGACATTCGATTGCGGGATGCCGCATCCAGGCATTGGCTGCAGCGGCAGACGTCATGCCCGCGCCCGCGCGACAAACGCCTCGATGATGCCCCTCAGGCCCGGGGTCTCGGTCTCCATGTATCTGTAACGTGCACGTGCTACCGGCTTGAGGACGGCGATGAGACTGGCCAGGTCGCAGGGCGTGGCAGATACAACGACGTCGGCGTCGGCGCCGTTGATGGTCTGGCGAAGCGCTTCGAGCTGCATCTCGCTGTACCCCACTGCCGGCAGCACCCGGCCGATATGTGGGTAGCGATCGTAGACGGCCTGAATCAGCGGGGCCGCAGACTCGCGAGGATCCACGATGATGTGGGCGTGCGCCTGGATGGCGGCGACGTAGCCGGCACCGTAAGGCATCCCACCGTGCGTGATGGTCGGGCCGTCATCCACGACCAGCACGCGTTTGCCGCGCACCGAACCCTCGTCCTCCAGGCTCACCGGAGATGCCGCCCTGACGAACGTCGTGTCTGGATTGATCGCGCGAACGGCTTCAACGACTTGCTGGACATCTGCGCTGGATGCAGCATCGACCTTGTTGACAACCACCACGTCAGCCATTCGCACGACGGTCTCTCCCGGATGATGTGTGGTGATCTGATCGGGTCGCAGCGCGTCGGTCACCGCGATGGAAAGATCGGGCTCAATAAAAGAGAAATCGTTGTTACCACCGTCCCACAGTACGATGTCGGCTTTCTCCTCGGCAGCCGCAAGGACCTCGCCGTAATCGACGCCGGCGAACACCACGTGCCCGGACGCGATGTGCGGCTCGTATTCCTCACGTTCCTCGGCCGTGCAACTGGCCGAGTCGAGATCTTCACGGGATGCAAAGCGCTGCACGCGTTCCGCGAGCAGGTCACCATACGGCATGGGATGACGAATAACGGCCGCACGCAAGCCCCATTCGGATAAGCAATCGGCGATGTAGCGCACCGTCTGTGACTTTCCGCATCCGGTGCGTGCGGCACACACGGCAATCACCGGGCGGTTCGACGCCAGCATCGTACGCTTTGGACCCAGCAGCACGAAGTCGGTACCGGCAGCCAGGCTGCGGGAAGCCACGTGCACGAGCTGTTCGTAAGAGACATCACTGTAGGCGAACACCACCCGGTCCACCGACTCGCGCCGGCACAGACCGGAGAGCTCGGCTTCGTCGACGATAGGAATGCCATTCGGGTAGTGCGGCCCGGCCAGCTCGTGCGGGTACGTCCGTCCACCGATGCCGGGAATCTGTGCCGCCGTGAAGGCAACCACTTCTACGCGCGGATCGCCGCGGTAGACCGTATTGAAGTTGTGAAACTCCCGGCCTGCCGCGCCCATGATTACGACCCGAAGGCGTTCGTTGACTGTCTCCATGGCATCATCCGAGCGTTACGCCGGAGTGATTATGGCTGTCGCCCGCCGGGCGGGCATGATCTCAATCAACCTGCTCGCACCGAGGTATTGATACACGGCCGGGCACACGACACCCTGACCGGCGCATCAACCGCTAACCTGCCGCGAGCGCAGATTCGATGCTTCGTATGATCACTTCCGGCGAGGCCGGTTTGCGTAATATGGCATAGATATGGTCATCCACGGCCCTGCGTGGTAACGCGTGCGGATTGCCGGTGAGCACCACTATCGGCGTTGGCGCAAACGCGCGTAGCGTTTCGAGAATAGTGTTACCGTCGGCGTCCGACACCATGAGATCGGTAAGGATGCAGTCCGGCTGCCGCTGCGAGCTGTTGACATCGTTGAGAAATTCTTCCCCCGATGCGTAAGCCTTCGCCGTGTAACCGCGGGATTCGAGCAGCAGGCAAGCGGCATGGCGAATATCCGCTTGGTCATCGATGATGGCGATGAGATGCTCGTTCATAGCCGCTGTACGTTACGCCAGCGACGAGCAGCAGGGCTTTGATCCAGGTCAGTTGAACGCAGGTTGACCCGCCACCGATTCGATCAGCGTTATGAGTTTGTCGCTGTCGACCGGCTTGCGCAGCACATGACACGCCACGAGATCGGTAGACTCGATACTCTGAGTCGACGTGTCGCCGGTTAGAATGATTGCCGGAAGATCGGTGCTCAATCGTGCCCGGATCCGCTGCACCACGTCGACGCCGGTTTCGCCGCCTGGCAATCTGAAGTCACTCACTATCACGTTCGGCATTGTGCCTTTCAGACCGTCCATCGCCTCCTGGCCGGTTGCACCCGTGATCACATCGAACCCGTAAGTGCTCATCAGCAGATCCATGGCCGAGAGGATGGCGGGATCGTCGTCGACGAAGAGCACCGTCATTTTACCTTTTGCGCGTGGCGTCTCGGTTGCCGCTTGCTCGACGGGCCGTTTCTCCACCCTTCCGGCAAACGGTACTGCCACCGAGAAGACAGTGCCTTTGCCGAGCGTCGAACGCACGGTAATGCGGTGATCGAGCAACACTGCAAGTCGCTGCACGATGGAGAGGCCGAGACCCAATCCTTTGGTACGATCGCGGGCGGGATTGTCGAGCTGAACATACTCATCGAAGATCGAGTCGAGCGCTTCGGGGGCCATGCCGATACCCGAGTCCCACACCTCGATTCGAATCTGATCGTCACCACGGCGGCAGCCGACCAGTATCCGGCCCGTTTCCGTGTAGCGGATGGCGTTGCCGACCAGGTTCTCGACGATGCGCACCAGCAACCCGGCGTCGCTGCGGGTAACGTATGACGTCGGCACCACACGCAGCTCCAGTCCTTTATGTTCGGCGTGCGGCAAGTTGTCG
>JAHELT010000222.1:0-4667 GCA_024644045.1 Chromatiales bacterium
TCCTGCGCGCGCTCCTCGCGCCGGTAGAGCGTGCGGCGGTTGACGCCCAGGATGCGCGCGGCCTCCAGCTTGCTGCCGCCGCACTCCTCCAGCACGCGCTCGGCGTCGAGATCGCCGCGCTCGCGCAGCTCGGCAACCGCTTTGCTGGTCGCGGGCGTCGGACCCGTGCTCTGGATACCGCCGACGTCGAGCCAGTACAATCGCTCGAGGCGGTGCCAATCCTGCGCAGTGAGGCCCGCCGTATCCAGCGCCGCGGCAAGCTCGGGCGACAACGTGTAGCCGGCGATCTCGAGAAACTCGCCTGCCGCCAGCCGTTCGCGCAGCCCGCCGGTGGATTCTCTGGCGTCCGGTTCTGCGGTCATGTTGGCGGCCAGGCGCAGCCGCAGAAACTGCGTCAACGCACTGCGTCCGCTTACCACCGGCTGCCACAATACGGCGGCGCCGATGCGCTGTGGACTGTTTGCGATGAGATCCCCCGCCAGCAGCGCGCCGGTGCGCAGTCCGAGCACCGTCAACTGCCGAAGCCCCCGGTGTGCCAGCCAGCCCAGGCCCGCCTGCAGATCGCGTAACCAGATCTCCCAGCGCGCATCCGCGAAGTCACCCTCGCTGTCGCCGGTTCCGTAAAGGTCGGTGAGCAGCACGCCCACGCCCTGCTCGGCGAGCCTGGTGCCGAGCATCGTGAACATGGGCCGGGACTTGTTCATCTCCTCGGCAAACGGCGGTATCAGCAGCACACCGCGGTGCCGGCCGTCGGCCACGCGGGGTGAGCGGTATAGAGAAAACAGGCGTCCCGCGCTTCCCGGCAGGAAGAACGCTTCCGTGCCCAGGCGCGCAGCCGTCGTCATCAGGCCCCGATTTTGTGCTCGACGAATCGGGTGAGGGACCCCAGCGTTTCAAAGGTATCGGCGCTGATCTCGTCGTCATCGACTTCGAAACCGAAGTGCTCCTCCAGCGCCATGAGCAACGTCACGACGGCCATCGAGTCGAGCTCCGGAAGATCGCCAAGCAAGCGCGTCGACTCACTGAAATCACGCACCCGGTCGCCGAGCTGGAGACTGACTGCGAGTACGGACCTGACCTGCATGTAATTTGACATAAACCTACCGATGGCTTCCGTTGATCAAGGGTTGAAGTTCCGAGCAGCAACGCGTGCTCAACTGGTGATTCCCGGCGCTAATGGTAGCCAGTTTCATGCCAGAACGCATTTCAGATCCCGTCCGCGAACAGCTCCGGGCGGCACATAGAGCGGCGCACAAGCTACGTCATTCCCAGCGCCGTGGGAAGCCTTCGGCCGGGCGCTCAGGCAACCCGCTCGCTCGCATCACAGCCGATCGTCTGGTCCGTATTTTGCAGGTCTGGATCGGATCCTGCTGACTGCGCCACGCCTGAACATCGAGCGCTCGAAACGTTTCACCGCGCAGCGGCTGCAGGCTACTGACTCGCAGTGGTTTTATCTCGATCGCACCTGTGCTCGCAGGGACGTGAGGCAAAAGGCAAAGCCGCGTAACGCAAACTTGTAAAGTCCGGCGACATCTGGCGGGGTCTCCGGTTTGTTGTCAGAATCGAAGCGCTTACAGGGAAACGAATCATGAGAGATCGTAACGTCATCCTGCTGGAGTTCAACGAGATCTGCCCGCCGCTGCTCGATCGGTGGATCAAGGCCGGCGAGCTGCCCAACTTCGAGCGCTTCTACGACGACTCCTCCGTTTTCGTTACCGAAGCCGACGTCACCGATCCGCAGTTTCTGGAACCGTGGATTCAGTGGTACTCGGTTCACACCGGCCTGCCCTACGATCAGCACGGTGTCTACCGCCTGACCGACGGACCGGAGGCCGGCCACGATGACATCTGGAAGATCCTGCTCGCCGAGGGCCGGCGCGTCGGCAACTTCTCGAGCATGAACGCCCGCCGCTTCGATACGAGCGGCAGTTTCTTCCTGCCGGATCCGTGGTGCACCAGCCAGAGCGCCTACCCCGGCGAACTCGATATCTTCCGCTCGTTCGTCGCCAACGCCGTGCAGGAGTATACGAACGTGGAGCAACGCCCGCGCCTGGGCGACTATGCGCGGTTCGTGAGGTACATGGCCACGCACGGTCTGCGCCCGAAGGCGGCGGCAAGAATCACCCGGCAGGTGCTGGAGGACTCGGTTCTGGACAAAACGCAATCCTGGAAGCGGGTGAGCCTGCTCGACGTGATGCAGTTCGAGGTGTTCCGCCACTACTACCGCCAGTACCAACCGGATTTCGCCACCTTCTTCATCAACAGCACCGCTCACTATCAACACGCCTACTGGCGATTCATGGAGCCGGAGAAGTTTCAGAGCGAAGTGAATCCGCGCGATGCGGCGCGTTACAAGGACGCCGTGCTCTACGGCTATCAGTGCATGGACAAGCTGCTGGGCGAATTCTTCAAGCTCGAATCGGCCGGCGCCACCCTGGTGCTGATGAGTGGTCTGAGCCAGCAGCCGTTCGTGCGCTATGAGGGCATCGGTGGCCAGCGCTTCTTCCGGCCGCGCGACATCGAGGGGTTCCTGAAACGGCTGGGCGTGGCTTACGACGCCATCGAGCCGGTGATGACGCACCAGTACATGCTCCGGCTACCGGACCCGACGCTGGCACAGCACTGCCTGAGCCGCCTGCAATGCAGCGGCGACCCGCTGTTCGACGTCTGGCTGGAGAGCGACAGCTCGCTGTATTTCGGTTGCCAGCTGCGCAAGGCGATAGCGGAGGACGCCACGATCACCGGTTCGGCCGGCAACGCGGCGGAACAGGACGTAACGCTGCGCTTCTTCGATCACTTCTACCAGATAGACGAAACAAAGAGCGGCTGCCACCATCCGGACGGTATCCTGTGGTTCAAGACGGGCGTACACCGGGTGCACGAATCCAGGGTCTCGGTGCTCGACGTGCTGCCGACTCTGCTGGATCACTTCGGTTCTTCCTGCGGCGGCGCACTGCCGGGACGCAGTCTGATACCGCTGTTGCAACCCGGCGAGCACGTGTCGCCTCGCGACGCCGGGCAGGATCGCCAGACGCGCGCCACCGCCTGATCCGGCCGGCTACGCGCCGGGTTTCGGCTCAGGCGTGCCGGCCTCCTCGTGGGGCGGGCCTGCGGTGCGGACCGGCACCGCTCCGGCCGTGACCGCTTCTTCGGCCAGCGCCTTCTGCACCAGGCTCCGTGTGATGATCGTCATGCCGACGATATGGTAAACGAGGTCGTAGTACGCCAGACCCAGGAAGGCGCCGCCCGAGGCATACGCGATCACGCTGAGCTGGAGCATCGACGTCAGGTCATGCGCCCACTTGAGGTCGCTGCGATCCCTGGTGCGCATCATCACCCACGAGCACATCCGGAACGTCATGAAACCGAGCGCCAGGAACAGCGCCAGGCCCACGAAACCGTGCTCGCCCAGGACTTCGAAATAGATGCTGTGTGAATCCTCCACCTTGTTGGGATTGGGCGCGTAGATCTTGAACAACGGCTCGACAAACGTATTGAAGCCGCCGCCAACCAGCGGCCGCTCGAGCGCGAGGTTGTAGGCGAATTCCCAGGAATTCAGCCGGCTCAGGGCCGACTCGTCCTGATCGAAGGTCCGTATGGTGCCCATTCGTTCGTGCCACTTGTCGGGCATGAACGAGAACATCAGCGGCAGCGCCACGACCAGCACGATGCCGATCCTGAACCGGTGCGGCGAGCGCAGCAGCAGGAACAGCCCCATCGCACCGACCGCCACCAGCGCCCCGCGCGAATGCGAGGTCAGCACCGCCAGCAGGGTCAACCCGATAGCGCCCATCATACCGAGCTTGAACCACTTCTGCGGGTAATGCATCTGCAGGAAGCGGTACAGCGGCAGGGTCATCAACAGCGCCACGGCCAGCGTGTTGTTTTCCGGAATCATGCTTTCCGCCGGCCCCATCACCAGATAGTTGCCGCCGGTGGCGATCGAGAACAGGCCGCCTTTGACGCCGAAGAACCCGAGCGAGAGCACGATCACCCAGACCAGGTACCTGAGCCGCTGGAAATCGTTGATCAGGATCAGGGTGATCCACGCGATGAGCTGAATTTTCATCACGCGCTCCCACATCGGGAGCGAAATCTCCGCGTCGATGGCGAACAGCGTCGACACGTTCAGCCACACCACGAACAGCAGCCACACCACGGTCAAGCCGAACCAGGGTATGCGCTTTGGATCGGTGGACACGAACATCGCGACGATAGTGACCAGCGCCACCACCTGCGAAAACGGGAAATGGTAGGCAAACCCCCAGGCCAGACGGTGCGGGTTCATGTACCCCAGCCAGCGTCGTGGCCACCAGCACCCCGACGAGCACCGCCCCGCGAACGCCACGAGCCATCAGCGTGGCGGTGAAGATCACGCCGACGATCGCGATCCACGTGGGATCCCGTGTCAGATCACCCAGACGGAGGATTCCGGCCTCAGGCGGGCGCTCGACGATCCCCGCGTTGACCAGTCCGATCAGCGCGATGAACAAGCCGATTCCCACGGCGATCGCGTGCTTGAGGCTGGCCGGGATGGCGTCGATGATCATCTCCCGGACCTTCAAGAAGGTCAGCAGAAAGAAGACCACGCCAGAGACGAAAACGGCGGCAAGAGCCACCTGCCAGCGGACGCCCATGCCCAGCACGACGGCCAGGAAGAAGAAATT
>JAHELT010000222.1:4677-6416 GCA_024644045.1 Chromatiales bacterium
TGAAGGGTAAAGAGCCGAAAACAGCGATGGTTACGATGAGGTCTCTCACCGGCGCATTCTCTTCTCAAAGACGGGTTCAGGCTAGTTTAAGGCACTTATCATACCAATAGCCGGCAGCCGGCCGGACAGGTGCCACGGCCGGTCAGATCGGTCTGGATGCGCAGGCAGCCGCAGCTGCAGGGCCGGATGCTGTCCGACGGCAGTGGAACACGCCCAGAGCGAGCAGGGCTGCCAACGGCCCGCCCAACGCCGTACCGGAACTGCTGCCGCCGCTGCCACCTCCGCCCCCGGCGCCGGGCGGACCCGGGACGGGACCGGTGCCGCTTCCCGGCGACAGCCGGTACACGTAGACGTTCTCATGAATGCTGTTGACGACCACGAACACATTACGGGACGGCACGTAGCGGAACCGCCCGTAGGTACCCACAGCCGTGCCGGCGGACGGGATCACGCTGTTCCCGGGCGCCGGTGCGCGGACGCTCCATCCCCAGCCAGCGGCGTCATCGTACTCCAGCAAGTACACATCGGTCCCACCGTTCCAGGCGACGAGCAGGTTCGACACCGGATCGTACGCCAGCCCGGGTGCCGGCTGATTCTCGATCGCGGAATCGCCTGAGGTTGCCGGCTGCAGCTGGCCAGCCGTCGGGTTGTCGAGATCCCAGACCCAGAACTCGCCCGCGCCGAGCGCCACCATGACGCGCTGCTGCGGGTGTATGGCGGCGTTGATGTCATCGCCAATCCAGTCGTACCCGGTGAGCACCTCCCACGTACCGCCCGGGCCGGGTGTCGGCTTCCAGCGCATCAGGCGGGGATCGTCGCCGATCCAGGTGGTGTGCAGGTACACGTAGTCCTGCACCGGGTCGTAGGCCGAAACGGCGTTGATGTTCGATTCGAACGCGCGTTTGGGCACATCCTGGTAGACGCTCGTTTCCCACGACCCGCTCGCCGGGTTTAAACAGTCCAGGTTGTCGGTCTCGGTGTTGCCATCCGGGTACTGGGCGGCGCCGCCGAATGAGCAGAATCGGTCAATACTCGGCACATACTCGACATAGTCATAGGTGTGGCGCGAGCGCGGCAGCCCGTCCGGGTAGTAGCCGGTGGTTTCGCTGCCGCCTACATCCGTGCTCGGGTCCGTCAAGCGCCGCCACTGCAGCGTGTTCATGTCAAAGGCATAGACCTCGTTCCCGGAATAGTTGTTGTGCCCGCCGCCCCAGACCAGGAGCCAGCTGCGACGGGTGTCGAACGCGCCGCCGCTCCATTCATCCACGATCGACTCCGCCCTGCCGGTTCCCTGGCGACTCGGCGGGAGCGGGTTCGGCAGCACTGCGCTGAGCCGGGTGTTGGGGATCTCGTACCAGTGCCCCGGCGCCAGCGAATCGACAGCGTCGCCAAGCACCGGCTGGCCTGTGAGTAGAACGGCGGCAGCCAGCAGACACCGGATCGGGTTAAAGGTCTTGTTCACTGCGCGCTCGTCCACCATTGATACAATTATGCTACCAGCATCGCGTTTAGCTATGAACGCCATCACACGGGGTTTAATATCGTCTCGCGTGCCTGTAAAGGAACTCGACAGGAAGTCCCTTTACCCGTGGCACGGTGCGTAAGGCCGGCCGCCGGCAGCTTGGCACCTTCTTTGCAAATCTCGTGGCTCGCGCATGCGCGCCGCCGCCGGGCCCCCGAGCCCGGCTCCGCCAGTCAGTCTGTGCGGCATGGCGGGCACTGACCTTTTCGTCACCGGT
>JAHELT010000223.1 GCA_024644045.1 Chromatiales bacterium
GGGTATTCGTGGCGTCTGCCAGGCGATTGAGCGCTGCCCTATACGTGCGCCGACCGGCTCCGCATAATGCGGGCATCTCTCTGATTCGACACTGGACTGACCTGGCATGAGCGAAGTCTTCTACCGTCACACCCGGATGGCACCGCCGCGCGCCGTCGGCGGCGACGGCCCCTACCTGATCGACGAACAGGGGCGGCGCTACCTGGACGCCTCGGGCGGGGCGGCCGTTTCCTGCCTCGGGCACAACCACCGCGAAGTGATCGACGCTATAAAACGCCAACTGGACGAGGTGCCGTACGCGCACACCGCGTTTTTCACCAGTGAGGCGGCGGAAAGCCTGGCGGAATTCCTGGTGCAGCGCAGCCCCGCGCAGGCCAGGGTGTATTTCGTCTCCGGCGGGTCCGAAGCCATGGAGGCCGGGCTGAAGCTGGCGCGTCAGTACTTTCTGGAGAAAGGCGAGCCGCAGCGGCGTTACTTCATTGCCCGCCGGCAGAGTTACCACGGCAATACCCTGGGTGCGCTGGCGGTTGGCGGCAATCAGTGGCGGCGCCAGCAGTTCGAGCCCCTGCTGATGGACACGCACCACATATCGCCCTGCTACGAGTACCGCGACCGCCGCGAGGACGAGTCGCGCGAAGCCTACGGCTTGCGCGTCGCCGACGAGCTGGAGGCGAAAGTGCAGCAGCTGGGCGGTGAGAACGTGATCGCCTTCGTTGCCGAGCCGGTGGTGGGCGCCACCTCGGGCGCTTTGACCGCGGTGCCGGGCTACTTCAAGCGCATCCGCGAGATCTGCGACCGCCACGGTATCCTGCTCATCTTCGACGAGGTGATGTGCGGCATGGGGCGCACCGGGACCCTGTTTGCCGCCGAGCAGGAGGGCGTGGATCCGGACATGGTGGCGATCGCCAAGGGCCTCGGCGCCGGCTATCAGCCCATCGGGGCGCTGCTGACCAGCGCGGCGATTTATGAGGCCATCGAGTCGGGCAGCGGCTTCTTCCAGCACGGCCATACCTACATGGGTCATCCGACGGCCTGTGCGGCGGCACTCGCCGTGCAGCGGGTGATCGAGCGCGACAACCTGCTCGAGAACGTGCGCACGCGCGGCGCGGCCCTGCAGGATTCGCTGCACCAGCGCTTCGGGCAGCACCCGCACATCGGGGACATCCGCGGGCGCGGTCTGTTCGTCGGGCTGGAGATCGTCGCCAACCGAGAAACCAAGGCGCCCTTCGATGCCGGGCTGCCGGTGCACCAATCCGTGAAGCGCCACGCCATGCAGGCGGGATTGATGTGCTACCCGATGAGCGGCACGATTGACGGCCGGCACGGCCACCACGTGCTGCTGGCACCGCCTTACATCATCGAAGACCAGCACGTGGAGGAGATCGTCGAAAAGCTCGACCGGGCACTGTTCGAGGCGGGCAGGGAACTGAATTTCTAGGGCCCTCACCCCACGCCCTCTCCCCGAGGGAGAGGGAAGAACACGGAGCCCTCACCCCCGGTCCCTCTCCCGGGAGGAGAGGGGAGACGAATCAAACCCTTCTCCCTGGGTAGAAGGGATGGGATGAGGGGTAAAGGCCCTCACCCCCGGCCCCTCTCACCGAGGGAGAGGGGAGCAAGACAATAGAGAAGACCTGTGGATAACCCTGTACTCTGGGAACCGGATCCGGCTACCGCCGCCAAGACCAACATGGCGCGGTTCGCACGCGTGGTTCAACAGGCGGCGGGCCTCGCGGAGACTGACTTTGCAAGCCTCTACCGCTGGTCGGTAGAGCAGCCGGAGGCTTTCTGGTCGCAGCTTTGGCGGTTTGCCGAAGTACGCGGCGAGATGGGCGAGCGCGTGCTGCTCAACCCCGAACGGATGCCGGGCGCCCGCTGGTTCCCGGAGGCACGTCTGAACTTCGCCGAGAACCTGCTGCGCCGTAACGACGCTACGCCGGCGATTATTTTCCGCCGGGAGGACGGCATGCGAAGCATGCTGTCGCACGCGCAGCTCCATGCCGACGTCGCGCGGCTCGCGAGTGCGTTGCGCGCTCGTGGCGTAGGTCCGGGCGATCGGATTGCCGCCTACCTGCCAAACATCCCCGAGGCTGTGGTTGGCATGCTGGCGAGCGCCTCGCTGGGCGCCGTCTGGTCATCCAGCTCCCCGGATTTCGGCGTGCAGGGGGTGCTGGACCGGTTCGGCCAGATCGAGCCCAAGGTGCTGATCGCAGCCGATGCGTACCGCTACAACGGCAAGGCGCACGATTCGCTGCAGAAACTGCGCGAAATCGCCGCCAAGCTGCCGAGCCTGGAGCAGGTCGTGGTAGTCGGGCACGTCGCCGAGGACGCGGATCTGAGCGGGATCGCGGGTGCCGTGCACTGGCACGAGTTCCTGTCGCAGGCCGGCGACGAGCCGTTGCAGTTCGCGCGGCTGCCGTTCGACCACCCGCTGTACATCCTCTACTCCTCCGGCACCACCGGGGTGCCCAAGTGTATCGTGCACGGCGCCGGCGGCACGCTTTTGCAGCACCTCAAAGAACAGTTGCTGCACGTAGACGTGCATCCGGGCGACCGTCTGTTCTACTTCACCACCTGCGGCTGGATGATGTGGAACTGGCTGGCCAGCGGCCTGGCCAGCGAGGCCACGCTGATGCTGTTCGACGGCTCGCCGTTCCACCCCGACGGTAACGTGCTGTTCGACTACGTGGCCGACGAACGCATCGAGCTTTTCGGCACCTCGGCCAAGTTCATCGATGCCGTGCACAACGCCGGGATTCACCCGCGCGAAACCCACGACCTGTCGGCCCTGCGCTGCATCCTGTCCACGGGCTCGCCGCTGGTGCCGGAAAGCTTCGATTTTGTCTATCAGCACATCAAGCCGGACGTTCGCCTGTCCTCGATATCCGGGGGTACGGATATCGTTTCGTGCTTCGTGCTGGGTAACCCGCTGCTGCCGGTGCGGCGGGGCGAGGTGCAGTGCCGGGGGCTGGGTATGCGGGTCGACGTGTTTGACGATCAGGGCCGATCGGTGCGCGGCGAAAAAGGCGAGCTGGTATGCACCGCGCCGTTTCCATGCATGCCGATCGCGTTCTGGAACGATCCTGACGGTGAGCGCTACCGAGACGCTTACTTCGCCCGGTTTCCCGGCGTATGGTGTCACGGCGATTACGTGGAGCTGACCCAGCACGACGGCATGGTGATCTACGGGCGCTCCGATACCGTGCTCAATCCCGGCGGCGTTCGTATCGGCACCGCGGAGATCTACCGCCAGGCGGAGCAGGTGCCCGAGGTGCTGGAAAGTCTGGTGATCGGTCAGAACTGGGACGACGACGTGCGCGTGGTGCTGTTCGTGCGTCTGCGCGAGGGCGCCGAGCTGGACGACGGGCTGCGCGAGCGCATCCGGCGGCAGATCCGCACCGGCGCCAGTCCCCGTCACGTGCCCGCCAAGATCGTCCAGGTGGACGATATTCCGCGTACCAAGAGCGGCAAGATCGTCGAGCTGGCCGTGCGCAGCGTCGTGCACGGCGAGCCCGTGAAAAACCTCGACGCGCTGGCCAATCCCGAGGCCCTGAAGCAGTTCGAGAACGTGCCGGCGCTGCAGGGCGACTGAGCCACATCGGGCATGGGGGCGCTGTTGTACTATGCTTCAACCGGGTCGCCGCCCCCGGCGTCTCGTTGCGCGAGCGCGGGCAGGTTCAGCAATTACTGGCCCCGGCCGCTAGCGTAGCGTCCGTAAGTACCTGGAACTACTGGACAATCACGTGAGCACTGACGATCTTCCGCTCGCTTCAGAAGGCGGAAGAGCAATGGCAGGACTGCTTCCGTTTTCCGCCGGCCGAGGCCGGTGCGATGCGCCTGCGCCCGTTCGCAGGCGGAGCGGCGGGCGGGACACAAAGTAAGGAACTTGTCGATGTTGGATAAGAGCGCGGCGAACAAACGTACGGCCGAACGGATCGAAAAGATCGTCGACCACGGTCGGCAACAGGCCAAGGGCGAACAGCAGCGGCTGGCGGAAGCCTTCACCCGGCGTTATTTCGCGCGGGTCCCGCACAGCGATCTGTGCGCGCATGAGATCATCGATCTGCACGGGGCGGCGATGGCACACCTGCATCTCGGCCGCAAACGCGCCCCCGGCGAGACTCTGGTGCACGCTTACAATCCGCGCTTCGACAAGCACGGCTGGCAGTCCACCCACACCGTGCTCGAGATCGTTACCGACGACATGCCGTTTCTGGTCGACTCGGTGAGTATGGCCATCAACCGTCATGGCTTTACTGCGCACCTGACTGTTCATCCGATCATTCGAACGGTGCGCGGCAAAGACGGCGTGGTGAAGGAGTTTGTCGAGGTCGACGCGCAAAGCGGCCAGGTCGAATCGTTCATGCACCTGCAGCTCGACCGGCAGACGGATACCAAGAAGCTCGAGGAGCTGGAACGTCAGGTGCGGCGTACGCTCGACGACGTGCGTCTGGCGACCGGGGACTGGCGCGCGATTCGCGAAGCCGTGCTCGGCATGGTCGAGGAGCTCGAGAAGAAGCCGCCGCCCGGCGATATAGAGGACCTCGCTGAGATCATCGAGTTCTGCCGCTGGATCGAAGCCGGGCACTTCACCTTTCTCGGCTACAGCCAGTACCAGCTGGATGACTCAGGTGAAACCCTTGCCGTGGTCGACAGCTCGATCATGGGCCTGCTCAAGGACAGCGAGCGCAAAGAGCAGCTGGCTTCGGGCGGTCTGATTCCGATGAACGTGCAGGCCTACTCGAGCGCGTCCGAGCTGCTGATCGTTGCCAAGGCGAACGCGCGCTCGACCGTGCATCGCTCTGGCTACCTGGACTACATCGGGCTCAAACGGCTCGACAAGCGGGGCCGGCTGCGCGGCCTGCATTGCATTTTCGGGTTGTTCACGTCGGCCGCGTACCGGCGCGATACCAGCGAAATACCCATGTTGCGGCACAAGATCGCGCGCATCATTGATGCTTCCGGACTGATGCCCGCGAGCCATGAGGGCAAAGCGCTCGACAACATCCTCGAATCCTACCCGCGCGACGAGCTGTTCCAGGCCTCCGACGCCGAGCTGCACGCCACTGCGATGGGTATCCTGGAGCTGCAGGAGCGCCAGCGTATCCGCCTGTTTCAGCGCCGCGACAGTTTCGGACGCTACTACACCAGCCTGGTCTACGTGCCGCGCGAGAAGTACAGCCGCGAGCTGCGCCTGGCGATTCAGGACATCCTGCTCGAGGCGCTCGAGGGCAAGAGCGTGGACTTCGACACCCTGTTTTCGTCGGAGTCGGTGCTGGCGCGCATCTACTATGTGATTCACGTGTCGCCGGACTCGCAGCCGCGCCTGAGCGTGGACGAGATCGAGCGTCGTCTGGTGGAAGCCGCGCGCTCCTGGCAGGATCAGCTGCGCACCGCCTTGACCGAGCATTTCGGCGAGGAGCGTGGTAACGACCTGTTCGAGGTGTATGCCGATGCGTTCCCGGCCAGCTACCGGGACGATTACAGCGCACGCACCTGCGCCTACGACATTCAGAAGATCGAGGAGCTGGCGGCAAACGGCGGTATCGGCATGCACCTGTACCGGCCGCTGGCCGCCAGCGACGGCAGTATCCGGTTCAAGCTGTACTCCAGCGGCACGGCGATGTCGCTCTCCGAGGTGCTGCCCGTGATCGAGAACATGGGCGTGAAAGTGCGCGGCGAGCATCCCTACGAGATCACGCTCTCGGACACCCCGGCGCACTGGATCCACGAGTTCGACCTGCGCCACGACGGCGGCAAGGAAATCGACACCGACGACGTGAGCCAGATCTTCCAGGACGCTTTCGGGCGCATCTGGCACGGCGAGGCGGAGAACGACGGGTTTAACCGGCTGGTGCTCGGTGCCGAGCTCAACTGGCGCGATACCGTGATGTTACGCGCGTACTGCAAGTACCTGCTGCAGCTGCGCGTGCCTTTCAGCCAGGAATACATGATCGAGAGTCTGGTTCACAACAGCGAAATCACCCGGATGCTGGCGCAGTTGTTTCATCAGCGCATGGATCCTGACGCGCACTCCGGCGATGACAAGGCTGCCAACGCGATTGCCGCGAGCATCAACGAGGCGCTGGAGGCCGTGGAGAACCTGGACCAGGATCGCATCCTGCGTTGCTACCTGGATCTGATCCAGGCCTCGCTGCGCTGCAACTTCTTTCAAGCGGCCGAGGACGGTACGCGCAAACCTTACCTGTCCATCAAGTTCGATCCTTCGCGCATCTCGCTGATGCCGCTCCCCAAACCGAAGTTCGAGATCTTCGTCTACTCCCCGCGCGTGGAAGCCGTGCACCTGCGCGGCGGCAGCGTTGCACGCGGCGGGCTACGCTGGTCGGACCGGCGGGAGGACTTCCGCACC
>JAHELT010000224.1 GCA_024644045.1 Chromatiales bacterium
AGATCGCGGTGTTCACGCCGACCAGCTCGCCACGCGGGTTGATCAGCGCCCCGCCGGAGTTGCCGGGATTGATGGCGGCGTCGGTCTGGATGAAATCCTCGAACGTATGCAGACCGACGCTGTCGCGGCCGGTCGCGCTGACAATTCCCATGGTGACGGTCTGGCCGGCACCCAGCGGATTACCGATCGCCAGCACCACATCGCCGACCCGCAGCGAGTCGCGGGGCGCCAGCGCGATTGCCGGCAGATCCTGCAGCTCGATCCTGATCACCGCGAGGTCCGTTTCCGGGTCGCTGCCGATCACGCGTGCCGGATAGTGCTCGCCGGTGTTGAGCATCACGCTGATCTCGTCCGTATCGGCGATCAGGTGATTGTTGGTCACGATGTAGCCCGCCGCGCTGACGACGACCCCGGAGCCGGCACCGGTGCGGATGTTCTGCTCGCCGACGCCGGAGCGATCGCCGAACAGCTGCTCGAAGAGCGGCGAATCGTACCCGCTGGCCGGTCGCGTCTGGGTGGCGGTGTAGATATTCACCACCGACGGTGCGGCAGCGGCCACGGCCGCCGCGTAGCTGATGCGGTCACTGCGCGCAGCCGCGCGGCGGCTGGCATCGGCCTCGCGCGCGGCGTGGACGATTTCGACCTTGGTGACGGGTTGCAGCCAGCGTTGCGCAATCGCCGCATACAGCAGCGCAACGGCGAATCCGGCGGCGGCCGCCTTGAGCACGAAAATCAGCTGCGCACGGCTAAGCTGCACGGTGCGGCTTGGACCCTGCGGCGATGCCCGTGGCGGGGCCTGGCTGGGGGGCAGAGTCTGCAGTCATGGTCGACAAGGGCTTGGTCCCTCCGATCCGGCGCAACATAATAGCAGCAACCTGTTTTATGCCCCGCACAAGCCAATGGTCGAACTCGCCACCCTGGTCGCCTACACAGACGAACTCCTCGACAGTGACGGTTTCGAGGACTACTGCCCGAACGGCTTGCAGGTGCAGGGGCGTGACGAAGTCCGCCGGCTGATCAGCGGCGTGACCGCCAGCGCCGCGCTGCTGGATGCCGCGCTGGAGGCCGACGCCGATGCGGTGCTGGTACACCATGGGTATTTCTGGCGCGGCGAGGCGCCGTGCATCACCGGTATAAAACGCGAGCGGTTGCGCCGGCTGCTGGCCCACGACGTGAGTCTGCTCGCCTACCACCTGCCGCTCGACGCGCACCGCGAGTTCGGCAACAACGCGCAGCTAGCGAAGCACCTCGGGTTGCATGTCGACGGCGTGGTCGAGCAGGGGTCCGCCGCCGGTCTGCTGTGGTATGGACGTCCGCCCCGCCCCCTGTCGGCGGCCGGGATGGTGGCCCACCTGGAAGACCGCCTGCAGCGTGCGCCCGTGCTGATAGGCGAGCGGGGGCGTCCGGTGGCGCGGGTCGCCTGGTGCACGGGCGCGGCCCAGGGATTCATCGAGCAGGCCGAGCCCCTCGGCGTGGATGCCTTCCTAAGCGGTGAGATATCCGAGCAGACCGTGCACTTCGCACGTGAAGCCGGGCTGCTGTACTTCGCCGCCGGTCACCACGCCACGGAGCGCTACGGGGTGCAGGGACTCGGTGCGCACCTGGCGGACAGGTTCGACATCGAGCATCGCTTCATCGATATCGACAACCCGGCCTGACCGGAATCGATGCCGTCGGGGCGGCGGCACGACGCGTGGTGGCAGCGCCCGCGGTTCGCTGTGCTAGAATACGCCGCGATTTTCGGGCGGACCGCCGCACGCTAGCCTGCATGTGGCGCGAGGGCGGTTAAGGGGTCAGGTGCGGTTGCGATTCAACTACCCCTGAGCAGTAAATCCTCACATAGCAATACGCAGGCTAGTGCCGGACCCGGCGGTTCTACATTCTTTTGGGGAGACACCAGATGGCAGAGCAGGGTGTGAACAGGACCCGGCGGCGATTTCTTACGGCTACCGCCAGTACCGTCGGCGGCGCGGGCTGTGTGGTCGGGGCGATTCCTTTTCTTCTGTCCATGCAGCCGAGCACCAAGGCGCAGGCTGCCGGAGCTCCAGTCGAGGCGGACATCGGCAAGCTGGAAATGGGCCAGCTGCTGATTTTCGAATGGCGTGGCAAGCCCGTGTGGGTCGTACGCCGCGATCCGAAGTCGCTGGCCGCGTTGAGCACCCTCGACGACACGCTCGCCGATCCGGGCTCGGAGCGCGACCAGCAGCCCGCCTATGCCCGCAACGAGTATCGCTCGATCAATCCGGAAATCATGGTCCTGGTCGGCATCTGCACGCACCTCGGCTGCTCGCCCAAGTACCGCCCCGATCTGGCAGCCGCGGATCTCGGTGCCGACTGGCAGGGCGGGTTCTTCTGCCCCTGCCACGGCTCCAAGTTCGATCTCGCCGGGCGCGTGTATGCGGGTGTGCCGGCCCCGAGCAACCTGATCGTGCCGCCGCACAAGTACCTGAGCGATTCACGCATCCTGATCGGTGTGGACGAGGAGACCGCCTGATGGGTACCCGAACCAGCAATCTGGCCAACTGGATCGACGCGCGATTCCCGATGACGAAGATGTGGGAGGAGCATCTCTCCAAGTACTACGCGCCACGCAACTTCAACTTCTGGTACTTCTTCGGCTCGCTGGCCCTGCTGGTGCTGGTGCTGCAGATCATCACCGGAATCTTTCTCACCATGCACTACAAGCCGGACGGCGAGCGCGCCTTCGCCTCGGTCGAGTACATCATGCGCGATGTGCCCTGGGGCTGGTTGATGCGCTACATGCATTCAACCGGCTCGTCCATGTTCTTTATCGTCGTGTATCTGCACATGTTCCGCGCCCTGATGTACGGCTCGTACAAAAGGCCGCGCGAGTTGATCTGGCTGTTCGGCATGGTCATTTATGTTTGCCTGATGGCCGAGGCGTTCATGGGTTATCTGCTGCCCTGGGGCCAGATGTCTTACTGGGGCGCGCAGGTGATCATCAATCTGTTCGACACCGTTCCGATAATCGGGCCCGATCTGTCGCTGTGGATTCGCGGTGACTACGTCGTCGCCGATGCCACGCTGAACCGGTTCTTCGCCTTGCATGTGGCGGCCGTGCCGCTGGTGCTGCTCGGCCTGGTGGTGATGCACATTCTGGCGTTGCACGAGGTTGGCTCGAACAACCCGGACGGCATTGAAATCAAGAAACACAAAGGGGCCGATGGCATACCGGTGGACGGGATTCCGTTCCACCCGTACTACACGGTCAAGGATCTGGTGGGCGTCGGTGTGTTCCTGATCATTTTCATGGCAATCGTGTTCTACGCACCCGAGCTGGGCGGCCTGTTTCTGGAACACGATAACTTCGTCCCAGCCAACCCGCTGGTGACGCCTGAGCACATCAAGCCGGTTTGGTACTTCACGCCTTACTATGCGATCTTGCGGGCCATACCGCCGATACCGCTGGTCGATCAGTTCAGCGGCGTATTCGTGATGGGCGCGGCTATAGTCGTGCTGTTCTTTCTCCCCTGGATCGACCGCAATGAGGTCAGATCGGTCCGCTACCGAAGCACTGCGTTCAAGCTCAACCTGGCGATGTTTGCGATCACCTTCGTGGTGCTCGCCTACCTGGGAATGTCGCCTGCCGAGCCGGTACTGGTGCTGCTGGCACAGCTGTTCACCGCGCTGTATTTCCTGTTCTTCATTTTTCTCTACATCATCAGCAAGAACGAAACCACCAAGCCGGTTCCGGATAGGGTGACGTGAAATGAAAAAAATCTTCAGCATCCTGGTCGTGCTGGTCGCTCCGGGCGCGTTCGCCGCGGGCGGCAGCAGCGAATTCATCGAGCACTTCACGCCGGATACAACCAACAAAGCGTCGCTGCAGCGCGGCGCGCGGTTGTTCGTCAACTACTGCATGAGCTGTCATTCAGCCGGATACCATCGCTATATTCACCTGGCCCGCGATTTGTACCTGTCGGAGAAACAGGTGCAGGAAAACCTGATCTTCACCACCGACGAGCACGGCGTGCCGACTAAGCCGGGTGAGCTGATGGTCGTGCCGATGACCGAGAAATACGCCAAGGAGGCGTTCGGCACCGTGCCGCCGAATCTCTCGCTGGTGTCGCGCGTGCGCGGTGCGAGCTGGCTGTACAGCTACCTCAAGGGCTTCTACCTGGACACGGGTCGTGAGCCCATCGGCGTGAACAACACGGTATTCCCCGACGTCGGCATGCCTCACGTGCTGTGGGAACTGCAGGGCTTCCAGATCCCGGTGTACAAGACCGAAACCCGCAACGGCAAGGAAATCCGTTCCATCGAGCGCCTCGAGATCGCGGTTCCCGGCGAGCAGAGCCCCGAGGAATACGCGGTCACGGCCGCCGACCTCGTGAACTTCCTGGTCTACCTGGGCGAGCCTGCACGGCTGGAACGGCAGCGCCTGGGGATCTGGATCGTGCTGTTCCTGGTCGTGTTCACCATCATCGCCCATTTCCTCAAGCGCGAGTACTGGCGAGACGTTCATTAGCGCCACGCGTTCCGCCAGGCGCCGCGAAGCCGACGCATAGGGTCCGTTTGTTTATGTCCATGTTGCTTTACTCGATTCCGACTTGCCCGCACAGCCATCGGGTGCGCATCGTGCTGGTGGAAAAGGATATCAGTGTCGAAATCGTCGACGTCGATCCGGACGACAAACCGGAAGACCTGATTCATATCAACCCATACAACTCGGTGCCGACGCTGGTCGACCGCGATCTGGTGCTGTACGACTCGCGGGTGATCGTCGAGTACCTGGACGAGCGCTTTCCCCATCCGCCGCTGATGCCGGTGGATCCGGTGTCGCGGGCCCGCTCACGCCTGGCGCTGTTTCGCATCGAAAACGACTGGTACAGCCTGCTGAGTGCAATTCAGAGCAGCGACGCCAAGAAAGCGGACGCGGCGCGCGGCGCGCTGCGCGACAGTCTGGTGGCCTCGGCGGAGGTATTCGCGGCGAAGCCGTTCTTTCTCAGCGACGAGTTCACGCTCGTGGATGCCTCGATCGCCCCGATCCTCTGGCGCCTGCGGCACTACGGGATCGAGCTGCCGCGCGAGGCCGCCGCGGTGGAGGCGTACGGCACGAGCCTGTTCGAACGCGACGCGTTTCAACGAAGCCTCACCGAGCTCGAAGCGGAAATGCAGTAGCCATCGGGCGGCAGCCGTCTCCGGGTGTTTCCCCGCATGCTCGTGCGGGCGCACGTCTACTCGATAGGGGCACTCGCCCGCTGCGCTTTGTACGAAATACCGCGCTGCGACTGCGCTGCCCCGACTTGTCCGCCACCAGCCACGGCGGCAGACGGTGGTGTTACACTTGTTGCCCGTCTGTTCGCGGAATACTCCGCCGGTGCGCGATGGAGGCCTGGATGCAACACGATTTCCGTTGGCCCACCGCCGGGCCGCGCTAGCGCCCGAGCGTCCGCTCCACCTGGTTCCAAGAGAAGCGCCGGATGTCAGTAACAGTATGTGCAGCCCCGGCCGATTCGCGGGCGCATGGGCGGTATGCCCGCGTGCATCCCGAGCGCAACGCGCCCGGCAGCGCATGAACTCCAGCCGTTCCTACATCATCCGGGCGCTCTACGAGTGGATCGTGGACAACGGCTGCACCCCGTACCTGCTGGTCGACGCGAACGCCGAGCAAGTGGAGGTGCCGGGCGAGTACGTGGAAAACGGCAAGATCGTGCTGAACGTCAGCCCCTCGGCGGTGCGCGACCTGTCGCTCGGTAACCAGGAAATCAGCTTCAGCGCCCGTTTCGGCGGCAGCGCCCGCTCCCTGTGTTTTCCGGTGCTCGCGGTGTTGGCGGTCTACGCGCGCGAGAACGGCAAAGGCATGATGTTTTCTGACGACGACGGCATGCAGCCGCCGCCAGACCCGGATCCCGTTGCGCCCGGCACCAAGAAACCCACGCTCAAGGTCGTCAAGTAAGCACGCCCCGGCTCACCCAACCGTTCTCCCTGGAAGACCGGCGCGGTTCACCCGCCGCCGGGCGCGGCCGGTGCAGGGGATTCGTTGCCGAACAGGCGCCGGTCGATCAGCTCGCACAAGCAGTGAATGATCAGCAGATGCACTTCCTGGATGCGCGCGGTGTTGTTCGCGGGCACGCACAGCGAGATATCCGTGGCGTGCAGGTGCTGCGGCAGCAGTCCGCCTTTCTTGCCCGTCAGCGCGAGCACGCGCATTTCCCGATCGTGCGCCGCTTCAACGGCAGCGATCACATTAGGCGAGTTACCGCTGGTGGTGATGGCAAGCAGAACGTCGCCGGTATCGCCGCGATCATCGTGATCGGCGGTCTCAGCCTGTTCTGGCTGCCGGGCCTCGCGCTGTCGCCGCTCGTCGCGTTGATTCCGGCCGTCGCGCTGCCGTTCGTCGCC
>JAHELT010000225.1 GCA_024644045.1 Chromatiales bacterium
GGTGGCCGCGTTGAACGGTTGAAGCGTGCCCGAGCCCGAGACAAATCCCGCACGCCGCAGGTGATCCCACCATTGGCAGGTCTCGGGGATGGGCGCCGTGCCGCAGGGCGCGTTGTAGGTCCCGGCCACCAGGCCGTCGCCGTTCCCGGCGACTACGCCCGCAGGCGTGGTCCAGCGCGCCGCGCCGGGGTCGTCGCCCGGAATCGCGCGGTAGCGATCCTGGTAGCCATGGTAGGCCGCCGAAATGCCGGAAAAATCGGCAATCACGTTCTTGATCTTGGCCTGGGTGATCATTTCCTGGCCCTTCAGGATGCCGCCGAGCAGCAACCCGATGATGACGAGCACGATCGCGATTTCGACCAGCGTAAAGCCTTTCTGCAGGGTCTTCATGATTCGACTCCTATTGGAACCTCGTAGGGGCAGTCCCCCTGATGGTTATCCCTGCAAGCCGCGTGCCAGGTGTTGCTCTCCTACGGACGGCCGTTTCATTCAGATTCGGTCAGAAAAACGTCGGAAAGTCGACAGTCCTGTCGGAGGTGTGACGTAATTCAAGTCCTCAGTGTGCGGATTTCCCTGAAGTCCGCAGGCGCTCCTCAAGCTGCTCCAGCCGTTCCCTGAGGAATCGCACCTCGGCCGGGTCGGTGATGCGTCCGCTCTCGAGCAGGCCGCCGAGCATGACCCGGGCGGCCTCAAGCTCGTTCATATCCTCGAGGATGAAGACTTCCATCTGTTTGGCCCACAGGGGTACGTCCGAGGCGGTGGTCCAGCGGTCGATCGCGGCGGCATAGCGCAGGGCGAGTGGCAGGTCCTTCAACCGGTGCTTGGCCAGCAGAGCTGCGTGCGCCATCCAAGGCCAGCGCCGGTCAGGGTCCTGCAGATATTGCCGGTAGATGAACTCGAGGACGATCCTGGAGCGTGCCGGATCCGGCACCTCGGCGTAGATCCGCGCGGCCGAGAACAGGGGGTATTGACTGCGCGGGTCGATGTCGAGAATTGCACCCAGCCAGGCGGTCAGTCGTGCGTAGTCCAGGCGCTGGTATGGAACGCCGTGCTCGCCTTGCAGATCGAAGGCCTGCAGGTAAAGCATGGCAAGCCGAGCCGCCGCCTGCGGCTCCCCCAGGCTCGCCAGCCGGAGCGCGGCCGGGCGCGGCGCGGGAGGCAAATCGCGCGCCTGAATCGCGGATGCGGGCCGCAACGTCGTCTGCCAGCCGATCTGCGCCGCGAGGCCGGCCGCGAGCGTCAGCCACAGCCAGCGCGGGACCGCCGATAGTGCCCGCTCGTCCCGGCTCACAGGTTGCGTCGATGAAAGTCGAACAGACCCGCGGCCGCAAGCAGCAGCGCGTAGAGCACCATGCCGAGAAGGGCCAGGCCGAACTCTCCGGCCGCCGGCGCCCCGTACAGCAGCCACTCCGTGCGCGTCACCGTGTCGAGGCGCGGCAGCACCAGTGCGACGCCGTCGACCGCGAGCCGCGCGAGGTCGTGCGTGAGCGAGGGCTCGGTGAGCGGCCCGCTCGCCATCGCCTGGATCGAGCCGATCGCGCGCGCAAGCAGGTAGAACCCGGCAACGGTCGCAATCGCCGGCACCAGCTGAGCGAGCGCCATCGAGAAAAACAGCGCGGCGGCGGCGACCAGCGCCGTCTCCGCGGCGAGCGATAGCCACCAGAGGACGACCGCACCCGGCGCGCACCAGATGAATAGCGGCAGCGCGAGCGCCGTGGCGACGGCGAGCGCGACCAGTGCGAACCCGCCGAGCCGCCCAAGATAGTACGCGCTGCGCGACAGCGGCAGCGAGAGCACGAGTTCGAGGCCTTTGTCGTCGAACTCACGCACCGTGCTGCTCGCAACGTGGATGGCGACGACGAACACCGCACAGGCGCGCATCAGCGCTGCCGCGATCGCGGCCTGCAACTGAATGCTTTCGGTCAGCGCCACCTGCGAAAGGAATCCTGCCAGGCCGAGCGCCGCCGCGATCCCCGCGACCAGCACCCACGGCAATGCGCTGCGGCGCGCCTCGATCAGCGCCAGTCTGAAAAGCGTCGTGGCAGAGCGCATGGCTTCAAAAGGGCGGCGAATCTGCGTAATCTTCGGCTGGGGAGGACAAACGCTCTCGGTCTCGAGGCAAGGCGCATCGACCGGAGCGTAGGCTAGCCGCCACGCATTGATCATGCAAGCCGAATCGGTCAACAGCTCCGGGCTCACGCGACTGGCGAACGCCATCACATGGTTCAGCCAGCGCTACTGGAACCTCGTGCTGTTCGCGATGCTTGGATTGCTGCATGTGGCGACGCTGCGCGGGGTAACCGACGATTGGGCACGCGCGCTGCTGCTGGCGCATCTCGGACTGCTGCTGCTGTGGCAACCGTTCCTGCGCGGCCAGCATCGCGTCAGCGTTCCTCAGGCCGCATTCATTCTGGCCGCGGTGGTGGCGGTGACGCTGTGGCTCGATTGGTGGCTGCTCGCGTTCTGGGTGGTGCTGCTCACCGGACTGATCGGCGGCAAGGTGTATCAGCAGCAGGCGAAGTGGCAGCGACGCGGCTACCTGGTCGTGCTCGTCTACCTTCTTGCGCTGCTCACCGTAGTCATCCTGCCGCAGATCGCGCCGAGCAAGGAGATCACGCCTGAGGTGCGCGGTTTCGCGGAGTACGGCCTGCCGGTATGGCTGGCGCTCGTCGCGCTGTTCCCGGTCGAAAGCGAATCACCCGACGTGCCGCAGGTCATCGACTTCTTCTACAGCGTGTTCGTGATGCTGGTGCTCGGTGTGCTGATCCTGGGCAGCTTCGCCTTCATGACGATCGGCCGCACGGCTTATCTGCCGGCGCTCACCTACACCGTGTTCTCGATTGCCGGCACGGTGCTGCTGGTAGGCCTCGCCTGGAACCCGCGCACCGGTTACGCGGGCCTGAACGTGTTCTTTTCGCGCTACCTTTTCTCCGTCGGCCTGCCGGTCGAGCGCTGGCTGCATTTCCTTGCCGAGCTTTCGCAGATGGAAGCGCATTCGGAAAAGTTCCTGGCGGAGGGCATACAGGGTCTCGCGCGGCTGCCGTGGGTTTCCGGCGTGACCTGGCGCGCTGCGCACGATCAGGGCGAGGCCGGAGAGAAAACCCCGCACGCGGTCGAGTACGCCAACAGCGAGCTCGCTTTCACGATCTACTCGCGGTACCGCACCAGTCCGACGCTGCACTGGCATCTTTACCTGCTCGGCCAGCTGCTCGGCGAGTACTACCTGGCCAAGCTGCGCGAGGAGAAGCTGCGCCAGCAAAGCTACCTGCAGGCGGTGCACGAAACCGGCGCACGCGTCACCCACGACGTCAAGAACCTGCTGCAGTCGCTCAACGTGCTGTGCTCGATCGCCGGACGCGGCGACGCCCCCGAACCCCAGGCGCTGATCCGCCGGCAGCTACCGGTGATCGCGCAGCGGCTTTCGGCGACGCTCGAGAAACTGCAGCAACCGCAGCCGGAGGCGGAAAACCTTGTCGCGGCGCGCGTGTGGTGGGAGGGTCTGACGCGCCAGTACCGCGACCAGGACATTGATTTCGATGCCAACGGAGTTTCGCCGCGCGCTCGCGTGCCGCGCTCGCTGTTCGACAGCGTGACCGACAATCTGCTGCAGAATGCCATTGCGAAGCGCAGTGCAAATGCGCCCGTGCGCATCCGCGTGAGCTTGCGATGCGACGAGGTGACGGCGCTGCGCGTGTGCGACAGCGGTGCCGCGGTGCCGGATCTGATTGCGCGCCAGCTGCTGCGCGCGCCGGTGCACTCCAACCGCGGGCTGGGCATCGGGCTGTACCAGGCGGCCCGACAGGCGGAGTCCGCGGGCTACGTGCTCGCGCTCGAGTCGAACCGCGACGGCGAGGTCTGCTTTTCGCTGAGCAGTCCCCCCAAGCCGGCTTCTGTGGCGGCGGCCTAAGCGGTGCTGCGAGGCGCGGTGAGCAAGTAGACGCGGGTATGGCCCTTGCCCCGCAACTCCAGCGTCCTGGGCGGCTGTAATTCGAAGAAATCGCGCAGCCGGACGCGGGTGGCCTCGTCCAGCTGGATGGCGCCCACCGGGCATTCGTCCGTGATGCGGCTGGCGAGATTCACGGTGTCGCCCCACAGGTCGTAGATGAACTTGCGCGTTCCAACCACGCCCGCCACCACCGGCCCGGTCGCGATGCCCACGCGCAGCTTGAGCTGCATGCCCTCCACCGAGAACTCCCTGGTCACCGTGTCGTGCAGCGCAAGCGCGAGCTCGGCGATCGCGCGCGTGTAGCCGGCTGTGCCGCGGCCGAGCCCGCCCGCGACCATGTAGGCGTCGCCGATGGTCTTGATCTTCTCCAC
Source organism: Chromatiales bacterium (assembly GCA_024644045.1). Classification (GTDB taxonomy): domain Bacteria; phylum Pseudomonadota; class Gammaproteobacteria; order JAHELT01; family JAHELT01; genus JAHELT01. The sequence goes on from JAHELT010000225.1 coordinate 4,318, forward strand.
GCCGGAGCGCTCGGTCAGATCGTCGAAGCGCGAGAACAGGCGATTGAGCAGCGCGAAGATCTCGGCCGGCGCCATGACGCCCGCGAGGCGGGTGAAGCCGACGATGTCGGCGAACATGACGGTCACGTTTTCGAAGCCATCGGCAATCGAGGACTCAGAGCGCTTGAGCCGCTCCGCGATCGGCGCCGGCAGGATGTTGAGCAGCAGCCGCTCGGACTGCGCCTGAGCTTCCTCGAGCCGGACGCGCGAACGCTCTCGCTCGACGAACGCGTAGCGCAGCAGCGCGTAAACAATCAGCGAGGTTGCCGCGAAGTTGAGCGCAAAGAAGGCCACGCTCGTCGACAACGGCACGATCGGCGGGCGCGGCGGCATGATCGCGAGCTCATAGTCGACGTAGCCGGTGACCAGCATGAGGAACACGTAGGCGAACATCCACGGCATCGACTCGCGCGCCGAGTACAGCAGCACCGCGCCGACCGGCGCGAGCAGCGCCCAGAGCGTCACGCCGCTGGCCGAAACGAAGTTTCCGATCGACCATTGCACGACGAACGGCACGAACAGCCACAGCCCGAGCTGCACGGCCCGAAACACCTCGAAGTTGAGCGTGTAGAGGTAGTAGAGCAGCGTCGCCGCCGAGGCGAGCTGAAAGCCGATCGGCAGCGAGGCCGAGAGCGAAATGCGCAGGCCCCAGTACAGCGCAAGCCAGATCGCCGAGGCGGCGATCATCAGGCCGCACGCGAACAGCAGCACCTCTTTCTTGAGCCGCAGGTCCTCGGAGTCGCCTGCCTGCACGCCCGCCGTGCGTAGCCGACGGTAGATCTCCCGGACGTGCACGGTAGCGCCTATGGAAGGACTCCGGCCGAGATCAGCCTCGAGTACGCGACGCCGGCCGGGATCACCACGATATGATCGTCATAGTTGCCCAGCGCCGCGTCCGGTCCGCTTGGCGTGCGGCTGACGAAGACCGCGTCGCCATCGGTATTCTCCGTTTCATCCGCGCCATACGCGGGCGCGCCTGCGCCATTCTTGCCGGTCGAGTAGACCACGAACACGGCCGTTTGCGTGCTCACGACGCGCGCGGTGCAGGCCGAGCTGGTGCAGACGTCGAGGTCGTTCGGCCGGCAGCTCAAGCCGTAGGTCTTGAGGTTCGCCTGCGACGTGAACACGCGCGTACCGGCGGGGGGCGGTCCCGGCGGCGTCGTGCAGCCGGTGACCGCGCCCGACACCGCATAGCGCAAGCGGTTGTTCCATGGGTCGACGGCGAACCCGGCGCCATCCACGGGGGCTGTGCCGATCGACACCGCGGGCACGAAGCCGCTGTAGAAGTTGGAGCAGTTGCCGTGCGGCTGAACCACGGTCGTTTCCGTTCCGGCGCATGTGCCGGCCGCCGCCGGGCAAAAGCTCTCCAGGCCCTGGCTGTGGCTGGCAGGACCCGTGAAGCGCGCCGGACACGGCAGGCGGCGGTTCACGATGGCGAAAGCCAGCACCGCCTCGGCCGCGGCGTTCAGGCGGCGAAGGGTTTCGTCGCTGTTGCGCTGCTCGATCTGCGCGGTGATCGTCATCATGGCGCCGCCGACCAGCAGCACGATGATCGTGAAGACCACCGCCAGCTCGGTCAGCGTGAATCCGCTTTGCTTTCGCCTCAATTGCATAGTGCGATCGGGCCGCCGCCTGCGGGCGTGTGCTGGAACGGGCAGGCGGCAACCCGGTCGTTGAACACGCCCGTGACCGCCAGCGCATCGAACGTGCGGTCCCCGGTCGAGGCATTCTGCGACTCGAAATAGTTGCCGAGCACCGGGCTGGGCTGCGCCAGCCCGACCAGGGCTCTGCCCGACAGGACCATTGCAAGCCGTTTGTCATCGGGGATTCCCGTCGACGCGGGCAGGCCGTTGACGATCAGGCAGCCCGGATCGCTGGGCGCTGCGCACGGCGAAGCAGCACTGGCAACGTACGCAGGACCGACGGCGTAGTAGGCGTAGTGGTGCCAGTTGTTGGTCCTTAACCAGGACAATCGTGTATCGCTCAACACC
>JAHELT010000226.1 GCA_024644045.1 Chromatiales bacterium
GCCTGGTCGTTTCGGCGGTCGCCGGTCGCGGTGGTGTCGGCGATAGTATTCACCGTGCTGGTGATCGGTGCCGTCGCTGCTCCGCTGATTGCGCCGTACAATCCGTTCGATCCGGCGACGCTCAACCTCATGAACGGGTTCACGCCGCCGATGGCGCAGGGGATCGGCTCCAATGAGACTTTCTGGCTGGGCACCGACGACCAGGGGCGCGACATTTTCTCCACGATCCTCTACGGGATGCGGATCTCGTTGTTCATCGGCCTGATGGCCGTGCTGCTGGCGGCGGCGCTCGGCGTCACGCTTGGACTGATCGCCGGTTACTTCGGCGGCTGGGTCGATACCGTGATCATGCGCATCGCCGATGTGCAGCTGACGTTTCCCTCGATTCTCATCGCCATGCTGATCTTCGGGGTCGCGCGCGGTCTGACCCCGCCGGAGCTGCGCGATCAGATGGCCATCTGGGTGCTGATTCTTTCCATCGGTCTGTCCGACTGGGTGCAGTTCGCGCGCACCGTGCGCAGCTCGGCGATGGTCGAGTCGCGCAAAGAGTACATCCAGGCGGCAAAGCTGATCGGGTGCAGGCCGTCGACCATTCTGCGCAAGCACCTCCTGCCCAACGTCATGGGCCCGGTGCTGGTCATCGCAACCATCTACCTCGCGCTGGCGATCATCGCCGAGGCCACGCTGTCCTTTCTCGGGGTCGGCGCGCCGCCGACCAAGCCGTCACTGGGTACGCTGATACGGATCGGCCAGGATTTTCTGTTCTCCGGCGAATGGTGGATCATTCTGTTCCCCTCGATCACGCTGCTGGCGCTGGCGTTGTCCGTGAACCTGCTGGGCGACTGGCTGCGCGACGTACTGAATCCAAAGCTGCGATGACGGCGGCGGACAACGCGCTGCTCTCGGTCCGCAACCTGGTGGTCGCGATCCCGACCCGCGGCGGCACGCTGATCGCTGTCGACGACGTTTCTTTCCACATCGATGAGGGTGAGATACTCGGCGTGGTCGGCGAGTCCGGGGCGGGGAAATCGCTGACCGGTGCGGCGATCATCGGCCTGCTGGAGCCGCCCGGACGCATTGCGAGCGGCACGATCACGCTGGGCGACCGGCGTATCGACAATCTGCCGTACGAGCGGATGCGGCGCGTGCGCGGGCGGGAAATCGGCATGATCTTTCAGGATCCGCTGACCAGTCTGAACCCGCTGTACCGCGTGGGAGAACAGCTGGTCGAGACGATTCGTACGCACCTCGAGCTCAGCGACAGGCAGGCGCGCGAGCGCGCAATCGATCTGTTGAACGAAGTCGGCATTCCGAGTGCCGTCGAGCGCATCGACCATTACCCGCATCAGTTTTCAGGCGGCATGCGCCAGCGCGTAGTCATCGCGCTGGCGCTGTGCACCGAGCCGCGCCTTATCATCGCGGACGAGCCCACCACGGCGCTGGACGTGTCGATACAGGCACAGATCATCGCGTTGCTGAAGAAACTGTGCGCGGAGCACGGCACCGCGGTGATGCTCGTTACGCACGACATGGGGGTGATCGCCGAAGCTGCGCAGCGCGTGGCGGTCATGTACGCCGGGCGCATAGTGGAAATCGGCGCTGTCGACGAAGTTGTGAAACGCGCCCGCCATCCCTACACGCACGGCTTGATGGGTTCCATCCCGCACGTCGGCCACGAGGTCGACAGGCTCTTGCAGATCGAAGGCGCCATGCCCCGGCTGAACGAGATACCGGGCGGGTGTGCTTTCCACCCGCGCTGCGGCAAGGTGCTGCCGCGCTGTTCCAGCGAACGGCCGGAGCTGTTGCCGGTAGATGATTCCCGGGTTTCCTGCTGGCTCTACGACCCGGCCGAGGCCGGCGGGCGCGGCGCCGATGGGTGATGCAACACCAGGCGGCACGATTCTGCAGGTGGAGGGGCTGATCCGCCATTTCGATGTCTCACCGCCGCTGCTGAATCGTTTGCTGGACCGCACCGGGAGGCTGATCGTGAAGGCGGTCGATGGGGTCAGCTTCGAGGTCGGCCGCGGCGAGACCTTTTCGCTGGTCGGCGAAAGCGGCTGCGGTAAATCCACCGTGGCGCGCCTGATCGTGGGTCTGTACCAGCCGAGCGCCGGCAAGATCGCTTTTGAAGGCACCGATCTGGGCGCGCTGCGCGACCGCTCGAGCGTGCCGGAGATCCAGGCGCGCATGCAGATGATCTTCCAGGATCCTTACGCTTCGCTCAACCCGCGCTGGCGCGTGGCGGACATTATTGCGGAGCCGATCACCGCCCGCGGCGCGTTTAAAGACCGCGGGTCACTGCGTGATCAGGTGGCCGTGCTGTTGCGCCAGGTGGGCCTGGCTGCCGCCGATGCGCAGAAGTACCCGCATGAGTTTTCCGGCGGCCAGCGCCAGCGCATCTCGATCGCTCGCGCGCTGGCCGGAGAACCCGAGTTTCTGGTGTGCGACGAGCCTACCTCGGCGCTCGATGTCTCGGTGCAGGCGCAGATTCTGAATCTCATGAAAGACCTGCAACGCCGCCTCAATCTGACGTATCTCTTCATCAGCCACGATCTGGCGGTTGTCTATCACGTGTCGACGACCGTAGCAGTGATGTATCTGGGCCGTTTCGTCGAGTGGGCGCCGACGCGTACGCTGTTCAGCCGGCCGCGTCATCCGTACACCAAGATGTTGCTTGATGCGATTCCCGATCTCGAGATGACCGGGCGCGCGCGCACGCCGGTCGGCGGCGAGGTGCCGAGTCCGATCAACCCGCCGTCCGGTTGCGCGTTTCATCCGCGATGTCCGTATGCAGAAAGGCGTTGTTCCGAGGAACGTCCGGAGAGTTTGCTCGTCGAAGGAACGCACGTTGCCTGTCACGCGATCGAAGAGGGGCGACTCGCGCCGTTTGAGGGAAAGACAATAATCGTCGCTCCCGAGGACGCCGCTTAGTACACGTTGAACTTTATGGTTCGTTGACTGCTCACTCAGCTGCAACGTTCGGTTGTTACTCATCGTCTGTGGTGTGCGTCGCGACCGGTGCGAAGTTTTGAAAGCTGTACCGGTCAGGGGTCGGACCACGCCAAACCATTGTTGCAATACCGGTCAGGGGTCGGACCACGCCAAACCATTGAATTAAATCAAATTTCAACAAAAAAAGGATACTTTAGGGCGCTTAAACGTCCAATTCCGACAGCAGAACCAAGCTTCAAGACTCGTTAAGTGGACTCGTTAAGGGTTGGACCACGACAGGCCATTGAACTAACACCAGTTTCAGTAGCGAATGGATGTTATACGGCGATTAGAATTGCAATTCCGATAGCAGAATCACGCTTCAAGGAGGAAGCTGTATGTCACGTGCGAACCGTCATTTCCTCGCCGGTTATGTCTGGCACCTTACCCACCGGTGTCATCAGAAATCGTTCCTGCTCAAGTTTGCCAGGGATCGTGCGCGGTGGATCCACTGGTTGGGTCAGGCGAAGCGGCGCTACGGTTTGAGCGTGCTGAACTACACCGTGACCTGCAACCACATCCACTTGCTGGTGCTTGACACGGGCCGCGGTGAAATTGCTAGAAGTATGCAGTTGATCGCTGGACGAACGGCACAGGAGTACAACCGCCGCAAGCGACGTCACGGCGCGTTTTGGGAGGACCGCTACCACGCTACCGCTGTGCAAGGCGACACACACCTACTGCGATGTATGACCTATATTGACCTGAACATGGTCCGAGCGGGCGTGGTTCATCATCCCAAACAATGGCCGCACGGTGGTTACCAGTCGATTCAGAATCCCCCGACTCGATATGGCGTCATCGACATGGAATCGCTGTTGAGTTTGTGCAACGTGCGGGACGTGGCGTCATTGTCTGAGAGTTGCAGAAGCTCCGTCGACGAAGAACTCAGCAAGAGACCGCTATGCCGTGAATCACACTGGACTGCGGGTGTCGCAGTGGGCAGCGCTGAGTTCGTGGGCGGCGTTAAACGAAAGTTGGGTTCGAAACACCCAGGGCGAAGCATATCCAACACCAAAGACACGTTTGTGTTGCAGGAGATACGTGGGTCTTACAACGCCGTTTTTCGTGCCTGAATTGCCCTTCTAAGGCTTTGTAGACGTCAATTTAAACGCGCATCACATTTGTTTTCAGAGAGTTATCGTGGTCCGACCCCTGACCCGATTTCTCTGTATCAAGCCAACCGCGCTGCATCACGGTTGAGCGGCGCGGAAGTAGTTGCCCTCCAGCGTCACGTCATACGCCAGTGTGAGACCGGGTTGTGACAGTTGCACCAGGAACTGGTGAAAGGTCAAGCGCTTTCCCGGTGTTGGAATCGCGTACGCAAAATCGACGCCGGGCACGCGGCTGGCCGGCGACAGGCTGCCGCCGGCCCGGGCGTAGTCGAATACGCCGGGCAGATGCGTGCTCAGGAACAGCTCGTTGATGCGCCACGACGTGGTGGGCAGCGGCAGCGCCAGTTCGCCCGACAGCAGGTAGCCATTGCCGGGGCTGAAAAGAACCAGCTCCAGGCTGCCGCCCTGCTGTCCGGATTGGGCGGGCGATACCTCGAGCGTCAGGCGTCCGCCGTCCGGCTCCACCGGTATGGAGATGCCGTTCAGGTAGCCACGCTCCAGGCGGTAACCCGGCGGTACATCTACACTGAGTGATTGGCGACCCGCGAACTCGAGCCGGTAGAGCACGCGCACGATGTGTGTGCCTTCCAGTGTCGAGACTACTGAGGCATGTGCCGACGGGATGACGGACTCGATGGCCGGTGCGGGCACCGCGACGGTGGCAGCGGGCGGTGCCCTACGTACCCACTGCAGATCGAACGCGCCTTCGCTCGGGTAGAAGACGCCGTCCGCGTTCGGCGCGCCGGCGTGATCGACCAGGCCGAAAACGCCGCTGTCGAACGACAGATGACCCAACGCGACCGTGGCCGCGGGGTAGGCGATCGATGCACGCCGTACCGAACCGTCGACCTGCGCCCGCTGCAGAAACTCGACCGTGAAATCGAACGTCCCCTTTTTACGCGTGAGCAGTGTCAGCTGATCGTCTTCAATCGTCAGAGCGGCGTCCTGCAGTGCTGGCAATGCGGCAAGCCGTGTATCGCCGCTCACAGTGAGCAACGGCACGCTGGCCCATTGGTTCTCCTCCAGCACGATCACAGAGAACCGCGCCTTGCCGGCAACGGCGTCGTCGAGTAGCCGCGCTTCGATCTGCAGTTGATGCACGACGCCGGCAACCGGTGGCGCAGGCGGCGCGATATCGTTGCGCCGCTCGTTTTCCCGGTACAACTGCAGCACCTGATCCAGCGGCAGCGTGGCGGATGCGGGCTGCGCAGGCGGCGGAGCGCCGGGGGCATCCATTGAGAGCAGGCACACGACCAGGGCACTGCTCAGCAACGTTGCACGAAGAAGCGCATGGGCTATCGTCGATCTGCTACTCGGCACGAATCAGCTCTCCTTGTCGGTCGTTCCCACTGCCCTTGCCGGTCTCGAGCAACGCGCGGAACCGTGGGTTGCCGAACAAGAACGTAGCCACAATCAGCCCCGCGAGGATCTCGAGTGAGTAGATCAACCCGGTGTGTTGCTCGAACACGACCGCCAGCGTGGGGACGATTAGAAGCGCCACGATCAGGCCTGCCACGTAAAGTCGGGCACGTGCTGAAAGAACGCGGATCAGAAACAGGTACAGCAGCCCGCCGGTTGCTGAGCCGGCCAGCACGTAGGCAACGTAAAAATTCATGTACGCCGCCAGGTAGGGGAGCAGCACGAAGAAGAACGCGTAGAGCGCCGCCGTGAGGTAGGTCTCGTGCCTCGTCAGGGGTCGCTCGAAGTGGCGCGACAGGAGCATGAGGCCCACGAAGAAGATGGCGAAAGTGGCCCAGGAGCGCAGCGCCATGGTGCCGATAACCGCATCGAAGGAGGTCTCCGAGGGCAGCAGCACGCCGACCGGAACGCCGGATTCGAGCGCATCGAAGCCCCACTGCAGCGCCACCGAGTCCTCCCCCGGCGCTACCTCGTGAGCCGGCACCACACCGAGAACGTAGTCGTAGCTGTCGCCGCCCTGGATATCGATATGCAGGGAAAAATCGCGCACCGGCAGGCCGGGATCCATCCGGTAGGTGAAGCGCTCGAGTCCCTGGCCCCTGAAGCCGATGTCAAACTGCCTTGCTTCGCCCGCCGCCAGGCGCCCGGTCCACACCAGCTTGTCGGTGGCGACGTCCAGCGGCAGACGCTCCGGCGCGCCGGCGACCTCGAACGTCAGGTTGGACAGCAGGATCCGGTTGCTCTGCGACTGCACCGGGAAGACGAAGACCAAGTCGATGGCGTAGGGCTTCGGATTGGTCAGCGCATAGCTGCCCTTG
>JAHELT010000060.1:0-22023 GCA_024644045.1 Chromatiales bacterium
TCTCGGTGGCCGCCGGGGTGGCGCTGTTCGAAGCACAGCGCCAGCGCGCTGCAGGGTAGCACTCTGCGGCGCCCGGACGGCCGGGCAGCTACGGCCGCAGTGGTGAAAAAGCGGCTGGCAAGCCACCGGTGCGGACGTGTAACATGCGCCCCCCAATGGTGCCCGAAACATGGCTTTTTTTCCGCCGCGCGACCGCGCTGTCCGAGCAGCGCCACGCCCAGACCACCCGTTCAGCATGACCCACATTCAATTCGCCGAGTCACGTAACCGCCCGCCGACGCGCCCGGCTTGCCCAGCCGACCACAGCCGCCGCCGATGAGCGCCGGCAAACGCTCCACCGCCAAGGCTGACGCCCGCTCGCCGGTCACGGAATCGCTGCCGGTCCGGCTGTTGCTGGAGGACGGCAGCGAAAGCCAAGGCATGAGCTTCGGCGCGCCGGGCGCGGTGCGCGGCGAGGTGGTCTTCAACACCGCCATGACCGGTTACGTGGAAACGCTGACCGATCCGTCGTACGCCGGGCAGATTCTCACGCTCACCTACCCGCTGGTCGGAAACTACGGCGTGCCGGGCGAGCGCGAAGGCACCAGCATCGAACGGCCGTTCGAGTCCGGCCGGATTCAGGTTCAGGGCCTGCTCGTGCAGAACTACGTCGACAATTACAGCCACCGCGCAGCGCAGCGCTCGCTGGGGGCATGGCTGCGTGACGCCGGCGTCCCGGCGATCACGGGGATAGACACGCGCGCGCTGACCCGCAAGCTGCGCGCGCAGGGCACCATGCAGGGCTGGATGCTGCCTCCGGATACCGATCCTGCCGCGGCCGCGGCGATCGACATGCGCGAGGAGGTGTTCCGCCGCGTCGCACCGGCCGAGCCGGTGCGCTACGCCGGCGGCGAGTTGGAAATCATGCTGCTCGATGTGGGGGCGAAGGACAACATCGTGCGCTCGCTGGTGGCGCGCGGCGTATCGGTGCTGCGCGTCCCCTGGCACGCGGATTTCGCGGCCCTGGCCGAAAAGGTCGACGGCGTGGTCATCGGCAACGGGCCGGGCGATCCCAGCGATCTGGACCACGTCAGCGCAAAGCTCGCGGCGCTGATGATCGACTACCGCAAACCGATTCTCGGCATCTGCCTCGGCAACCAGCTGCTGGCGCGGGCCGCTGGCGCGAAGACCTACAAGCTCCCGTACGGTCACCGCGGCGTCAACCAGCCGGTGCAGGATCTGCTCACGCGGCGCTGCTGCATCACCAGCCAGAACCATGGCTACGCCGTCGACACCGACAGCCTGCCGGGCGAATGGGAGCCCTGGTTCGTGAACATCAACGACGGCACCAACGAGGGTATACGCAGCCGCACGCGCCCGTTCGCCAGCGTGCAGTTTCATCCCGAGGCGCACCCCGGCCCCGAGGACAGCGCGTTTCTGTTCGACGACTACCTGCGCCTGGTTGGCGCGTTGAGCTGAGCAACATGTACGGCGGCTACCTCCCGAACAAACCGCGCAATGTGCTGGTGCTCGGCTCCGGTGCGTTGCAGATCGGTCAGGCCGGCGAGTTCGACTATTCGGGCTCGCAGGCGGTCAAGGCACTGCGCGAAGAGGGCATACGCGTGGTGCTCATCAATCCCAATATCGCCACCATCCAGACCAGCCACGATCTCGCCGACCGCGTCTACCTGCAGGCGCTGCTGCCTGAATTCGTCGAGCGCGTGATCGTCGCTGAAGAGGTCGACTCACTGCTGCTGTCCTTCGGCGGGCAGACGGCGCTCAACTGCGGCCTGGAGCTGGTCGAACGCGGCACGGTCGAAAAGTACGGTCTGCGTGTCCTCGGCACCCCGGTGGACACGATCCGCGATACCGAGGATCGCGCGCGCTTCATCGCGCGCCTGGATGAGATCGGTGTGAAGACCGCGCGCAGCGTCGCCTGTCACAGCATCGAGGAAGCGCGCAAGGCGGTGCAGTCGTTCGGCTTTCCGGTAATGCTGCGCGGCGGTTTCGCGCTGGGCGGGAAGGGCAGCGGTATCGTGGAGTGCGCCGAGGACCTGCCCGCCGCGCTGCGCCGGGGATTCGACGGTGGCGTGCCGCAGATCCTGGTCGAGGAATGCCTGCGCGGCTGGAAAGAGATCGAGTACGAGGTGGTGCGCGACGCGCGCGATAACTGCATCACCGTGTGCAACATGGAGAACCTGGATCCCATGGGGATCCATACCGGCGAGTCGATCGTGGTGGCGCCCTCGCAGACGCTGAACGACGAGGAGTACCAGTTGCTGCGCTCGATCGCGATTCGCGTGATACGCCACCTCGGTATCGTCGGCGAATGCAACATTCAGTATGCGCTCGATCCGCACAGCCTCGAGTACCGGGTCATCGAGGTGAATGCACGCCTGTCACGATCCAGCGCGCTGGCCAGCAAAGCGACCGGCTACCCGCTTGCTTACGTGGCCGCCAAGCTCGCGATCGGCTATACCCTGTCCGAGATTCCCAACGCGGTAACCCGCTGCACGTCGGCGTTTTTCGAGCCCGCCCTGGACTACATCGTGTGCAAGGTGCCGCGCTGGGACCTCGGCAAGTTCCAGGGCGCCTCCGAGCAGATCGGCAGCGAGATGAAGAGCGTCGGCGAGGTCATGGCGATCGGGCGCACGTTCCCGGAGGTGATTCAAAAAGCGCTGCGGATGCTCGATATCGGCGTGCAGGGGCTGGACCCGGACGTTTACCCCTTCGAGGACCTGCGCGAGGCCTGCCGCATGGCCACGCCGATCCGGATCTTCGCCATAGCGGCCGCCCTGAAGGCCGGCATGGCGTGGGAAGAAATCTGTACCGCCAGCGGCGTCGATCCGTGGTTCGTTCACGCGGTGGCCGAGATCGTGCAGATGCACAAGCGCCTGGCTGCGCACCGCGGCGAGCTCGACCCCGCCCTGCTGCGCGATGCCAAACGCCTGGGATTTTCCGATGCCACGATCGCGCGGCTGACCAACTTCTCGCCACCGGCCGTGCGCGAGCGGCGTCGCGAGCTGAACCTGATGCCGCATTACGCGCAGATCGACACGCTGGCCGCGGAGTTTCCGGCGGAAACCAACTACACCTACGCGACCTACCATGCGCAGAGCAGCGACGTGGCACCCTCATGGCGCAAGAAAGTGCTGGTGCTGGGCTCTGGTGCCTACCGTATCGGATCCAGCGTCGAATTCGACTGGTGCTGCGTGAACGCCGTGCAGGCGGCGAGGGAATCCGGCGTCGAAGCGATCATGATGAATTACAACCCGGAGACCGTCAGCACCGACTACGATCAGTGCGACAAACTGATCTTCGACGAGCTGAGTGCCGAAGCGGTGCTCGATCTGTGTGAGCGCGAAAAGCCGCTCGGCGTGGTGATCAGCATGGGCGGACAGATTCCCAACACGCTGGCCATGCGCCTGGCCCAGAACGGCGTGCCGATTCTCGGCACCTCCTCGGAGAACGTGGACCGCGCGGAGGATCGCAGCAAGTTCAGCGCGTTGCTCGACAAGCTCGGCATAGACCAGCCGCGCTGGACGCACGTCACCGACGTCAGCACCGTCGACTCGATCGTCAAGGAGCTCGGTGGGTTTCCGGTGCTGGTCCGGCCGAGCTACGTGCTGAGCGGCTCGGCGATGAGCGTTGCGCACGAACCCCACGAGCTGCACCGCATCCTGGACCGCGCGATCGACGTTTCGCCCGAGCACCCGGTGGTGGTGTCGAAGTTCGAAACCCACGCGCGCGAGATCGAGTTCGACGCGGTGGCCGAGGACGGCAAGCTGGTGCTGTGGGCGATCAGCGAGCATATCGAAGATGCCGGAGTGCACAGCGGCGACGCAACCCTGGTGCTGCCGCCGCAGTCGCTCTACATCGCCACGCTGCGGCGCATCAAGCAGATCTCCGCAGAGCTGGCGCGCGCGCTGTCCATCACCGGACCGTTCAACGTGCAGTTTCTGGCCAAGCACAATCTCGTGAAGGTCATCGAGTGTAACCTGCGCGCCTCGCGCAGCTTTCCGTTCGTCTCGAAAGTGACCGGCGTGAACTTCGCGCGCGAGGCGATGCGGCGCATGCTCGGCACCGCCAAGCACCACAGCGTCAACAGCCTCGATCTGGACTACGTGGGCGTTAAAGTGCCCATGTTCTCCTTCTCGCGCCTGGTCGGCGCCGATCCGGTCCTGGGTGTCGAAATGGCGAGCACCGGCGAGGTCGGCTGCATCGGCGACGATCTCAACGAGGCGCTGCTGCTGGGGCTGCTGGCGGCGGGGTTCAAGATGCCGCGCAACGGCGTGCTGCTGTCGCTAGGCCCCGTGTCGGATAAATACTGGTTCACCGAGGAAGCCCGCTCGATCGCCGACGAACTGAAGCTCCCGCTCTACGCCACGGAGGGCACCGCGGAGATGCTCGAGGCGGTGGGTATCGAGTGCACGCGCGTGGGCAAGGCCGACGAGGACCGCGGCAGTGCTCTGGCCGCCATGGACGACGGGCGCATAGACATGGTGATCAACATTCCGCGCAGCTACGACGACCTGGGCCGTCCGGATGGCTACCTGATCCGCCGGCGCGCGGTCGATATCGGCATTCCGCTGATCACCGACCTGCAGCTGGCGCGGGCGGTGATCAACGCGCTCACGGAGCATGCCCAGGAGGAGGACCTGCACATCCGCGCGTGGGGCGACTTCCTGGAACGCGACGTGCGGGTGCTGCTCTAGCGCTGCTTTCCGGGGGAGGGGTGCTAGCTTGACGCACAGGGGGAGCCTGGGGCATCGCCTCAAACCTCGCTGGAGCGAGGCCTGGTCTGGCGGGCGCGCCGACCGGTGGGCGTTCCGCGCGTTGCACGGCCCGGGCAGCTTGATTAGAATGCGGCGCGCGCTCGAGAGGCGCACTACAATCCGATTTCTCCTTGCTGCGGATGCGTTCCGCAGCTGCTCAAACCGTAAGGAGCAAGCATGCGACACTACGAAGTGGTGTTCCTGGTCCATCCTGACCAGAGCGAACAGGTCCCGGCCATGATCGAGCGCTACCGGGGCATCATTCAGGCCCGCGAAGGCGTTATCCACCGTCTGGAGGACTGGGGCCGCCGTCAGCTCGCCTATCCGATCAACAAGATCCACAAAGCGCACTACGTGCTGATGAATATCGAGTGCGACCAGGCAGCGCACGACGAGCTCGTCGATGCCTTCAAGTTCAACGATGCCGTGTTGCGCAATCTCGTGATCAAGCGCCGCGCCGCGGAGAGCGAGGCCTCGCCGCTTGCCAAGAGCAAGGACGGGGAAGAAGAGCGCAGTGACCGCGACGAGCGACCCGCGGAGCAGCGGGGCGCAGCGCGGGCCGCAGCCGCCGATACGCCGGCCGATGAACCCGCCGACGCGCCTGCCGCAGACGAACCGGTCACCAGTGAACCCGCCATGGCGGTCGACTAGGAGAAGCACCCATGTCACGTTTTTACCGGCGCCGGAAGTACTGCCGTTTCACGGCCGAGGGGGTCGTCGAGATCGACTACAAGGATCTCAACACGCTCAAGAACTACGTCACCGAGACGGGGAAGATCGTACCCAGTCGCATCACCGGGACCAAAGCCAGGTATCAGCGGCAGCTGGCGACTGCGATCAAGCGGGCGCGCTACCTGGCATTGCTGCCGTATACCGACAATCACTAGTCGATTCGCGCCGCGGGGCACGGACACCGCGCGTCGTCCGCCGCCGCGGGCGAGCGCTGACCTGCAACAGCGAACAGCGATAGATGCGCGGCCTGGCAGCGTTCGTCATGCGTGGTCCTGTGCAAGCAGGACTGGTCGGGGCCCTGAGCCTGGTCTTCTCGTTGACCTGGCTGGCGGGCGCCCCGGTCGCCCTCTATGCGCTGCGCAAAGGTCACGTGGCGGGCGTCACCGCGGCGGGTGTGGCGACGGTCAGCGCTATAGCGCTCTTCTGGGCGTCGCTGGGCCGGCCCGGCATGGGACTGCTGTTCGCGCTGGCGTTGTGGGTGCCGGTGCTGGGCATTGCTGGGCTGCTGCGCGTCAGCGTGCGGTTGGACCTGAGCATCCTGGCGGCTGGCGCATTCGGGGTCGTGCTCCTGATGGCGCTGCACCTGGCGGTCGACGATCCGACGGACCTGTGGTACCAGTTTTTGTCGCGCGCAGAGGGTTTGCAGGCCGTGATGGGCATCCCGGCGGCGGACGTGGATGCCGAGACGCAGCAGGCGATCCTGCGCAGGATAGCGGCGGTGATGAGCGGCTTTGCCGGTGCCGCTTATTCGGCCAACATGGTGGTGAGCCTGCTGCTCGCCCGTTGGTGGCAGGCGATTCTGTACAATCCGGGCGGCTTCGGCGAAGAGTTCCGCCAGCTGCGCCTGGGGCGGATAGCAGCCACGGTGGCGGTGGCCGCGGTGGGTGCCGCCTGGCTGCTGCAGAGCACGCTGCTGGCGAACGCCGCGATCGTGGTCGTGTCGCTGTTTTTGTTTCAAGGCCTGGCCGTTGCCCACGGGCTCGTCAAGGGGCGCAATCTCGGTCGCGGCTGGCTGATCGGGTTGTATGTGTTGCTGTTCATGCCGTTCGGCAACTTCGGCCAGCTGATCGCGTTTGTAGGCATCCTCGACGCGTGGGTCGACATGAGGCGGCGCTGGGCCGCCTCGCCGCCGTCGTGAGCCGCCCGGCCGGGCGCTGGCGGCGGCGGACGAATGTGTAGATTGGAGGGTTGATTGTCATGCAGCTGATATTGATGGAAAGGGTAGAGAACCTGGGCGAGCTCGGGGACGTGGTCAACGTGCGCGCCGGCTACGCCAGAAACTTCCTGGTTCCGGGCGGCAAGGCCAAGGTGGCCACGCCGGACAACATCAAGGAAGTCGAAGCGCGCCGCGCCGAGCTGGAGCGCCTGGCGGTGGAGCGCATGGACGCAGCGACCCGGCGCGAGCAGTTGCTGGACGGCACACACGTAACGATCCGCGCAAAGGCCGGCAGCGAGGGTAAGCTGTTCGGCTCCATCGGCCCCGGCGAGATCGCGGCAGCGCTCGGCGAGCAGGGCCTCGAGGTGGAGAAACGCGAGATCCGGCTGTCGGACGGACCCCTGCGCATACTCGGCGAGCACGAGGTCGGCGTGCACCTGCACACCGATGTCAACGCGCAGATCACGGTAACGGTGGAGGCCGAGGAATAACCCCCGGTCGGGCGCAAACACGCGATATACTCTGGCGTATGATTCCCGCCGGGCGCGCGTCCAGACATGACTGAAGCGGCATTCGACACGTCGAGCGACAGCGCCGCGTCCCGTTCGCCGAAGCTGCCGCCGCAGTCACTCGAGGCAGAGCAGGCGTTGCTGGGGGGCTTGATGCTCAGCAACGAGGCCTGGGACCAGATCGCCGACCGTGTGGTTGAAACGGACTTCTATCAGAAGGAGCACCGGCTGATCTTTCGCGCCATCGGCGAGCTGGCGGAGGTAGATCGCCCGCGCGACGTGGTGACGCTGGCCGAGCAGCTGGACAACGTCGGCAAACTCGAGGACGCGGGCGGTCTCGCATACCTCGGCCGGCTCGCGCAGGACACGCCCGGTGCCGCGAACATCGCTGCCTACGCCGATATCGTGCGCGAGCGCTCGGTGCTGCGTCAGATGATCTCGGTGGGTAACGAGATCGCCAACTCGGCCTATCACCCGGAGGGACAGAACAGCGCGGCGCTGCTCGACGCCGCCGAAGGCAAGGTGTTCGGCATCGCGGATCAGCGGTCGCGTGGAAACCGGGGCTTCAAGAACATCAAGGAGATCCTCACCGCCGCGGTAGATCGTATCGACGAGCTGTTCACCCGGCAGAGCCCCGTGACCGGCCTGTCTACCGGGTTCAACGACCTCGACGAGAAGACCTCCGGTCTGCAGAACGCCGACCTGATCATCGTCGCCGGTCGTCCGTCCATGGGCAAGACCGCCTTCGCCATGAATCTCGCCGAGCACGTCGCCCTCGATCAGGACGAGCCGGTGGCCGTGTTCAGCATGGAGATGCCCGGTGAGCAGCTGGCCATGCGCCTGATCGCCTCACTGGGGCGGATCGATCTGCACAAGCTGCGCTCCGGGCAGCTCGAGGAAGCCGACTGGCACCGCATCACCTCGGCGATGTCGCTCCTGTCGCACAAAGCGAACCTGTACATAGACGATTCGCCCGCATTGACCCCGATCGAGCTTCGTGCCCGGGCCCGGCGCCTCAAACGCGAGCGCGGCCTGGGCCTGATCCTGGTCGACTACCTGCAGCTGATGCAGGTACCCGGCACCAAGGAAAACCGCGCCACCGAGATCTCGGAGATCTCGCGCTCGATGAAAGCGCTGGCCAAGGAGCTGAGTGTACCGATCATCGCCCTGTCGCAGCTCAACCGGAGCCTGGAACAGCGTACCGACAAGCGCCCGATCATGGCCGACCTGCGCGAGTCGGGTGCGATCGAGCAGGATGCGGATGTGATCATCTTCATCTACCGTGACGAGGTGTACAACGAGGACAGCAACGACAAGGGCACTGCGGAAATCATCATAAGCAAGCAGCGCAACGGACCGATCGGCAAGGTACGTCTCACTTTTCTGGGTTCATACACCAAGTTCGAGAACTTTTCTCCCGAGGTATTCGCCGGCCGCGGAGAAGCCTACGACGCCTGAACTGTTCGCAGAGGCAGTTCAGGTACCAACCGTATACGAGGAGTATTCTGCATGAGATGCCTGCGCAGTTTTGTCTATCTCCTGGCCGTCGTGATGCTCGGCGGCTGTGGCGGCTCCAGCACCGTGAAGAGCACGATGTTTCGCGCCGATTCGACACGCTCAGGGGAGTTTCTACGCGAGCCGATGCTGACGTTGACGGCCCTGCAATGGAAGCATCAGACCGGTGTCAAATCCTACTCATCGCCGGTCGAGGCGAGCGGTGTCATTTACTTCGGCACGGGCGACGGCGTGCTGCGCGCGATCTCGGCGGAAACGGGCGATCAGCTGTGGAGCTACCGGGCCGGCGCCACGATCGAGTCCACGCCGGCGTACGCGGACAACGTCATCTACTTCGGCAGCTGGGACGGCAACGTGTACGCGGTGGATACCGTGTCACGTGGCCTGCTGTGGAAGTTCAAGACCGGCGGGATCGTCTACGCCTCGCCGGCCGTCGACGAGCAGGTCGTCTACGCGGGCAGCGAGGACGGGCACGTCTATGCGCTCGCGGCCAAGACCGGCCTGGAGCTGTGGCGTGTGTATTCGTCACCGGCCGTCGACGGCGGCCGGGTGTACTTCGGCAGCGGCGACACGCGGGTCTACTGTGTGGACAAGAAAACCGGGGCGGAGGTGTGGCGCTTCAAGACCTCCGAGCCTATCTACTCATCGCCGGCGGTGAAGAGCGGCACCCTCGCGATCGGCAGCGACGATCGTTTCATGCGCGTGATCAACACGCAGACCGGTCAGGAAGTGTGGCGCTACCGCACCGGTGACAAGATCTACTCATCGCCGGCAATGACCAGCAGCGTCATCGTGTTCGGCAGCACCGACGGGTACGTGTACGCGCTCACGCGCGCTTCGGGGCGCAAGCTCTGGGAGCATCGCACGTACGGGCAGATCTACTCGTCGCCGGCGGTCGTCAATCAGGCCGTTTACGTGGGCAGCACGGACGGGTTTCTGTATGCGCTGGACCTCGTGACCGGCAAGGAGTTGTGGAAATTCAACGCCGAGGCACAGGTCTTTGCCTCGCCCGTGCCGATGGACAAGCGCGCGATCTTCTCCAGCATCGAGGGTGAGCTGTTCTCCGTCCGCTGAGCGGCGGGCGACTTCCAAAAAGCCAAAAGGGGTCAGATTTATTTACGTCCTAAATAAACCTGACCCCTTTTTGTTCTTTTTTTTCGAGTTCCGTTCAGACTTCCTGTCCACGCGACCAGAGCGGCTGGCGGCAGACGCCCTGCATGTCGCAGTAGTCGCAACGCGGCCCCTGCCAGGCAGGCAGTGAAGCGCCGTTCCGGATGCCAGCGTGCAGCCGTCTCAAGCGGTCGGCGACCGCATCGCCGATCTCATCGATCTCAACGGGGTCAAGCAGCCCGCTGTCCTGGGGGCGACGCGAATCGAGATGCAGGTACTCGAGACGCGCGACGCCGTCGAGCAGCAGGGCATAGGTCACCAGCTGCACGTCCTCGCCGTTGAGCATCGCTGCCCTGCTGGGGGCACGTCCCGTTTTGTAATCGAGAAGGGCCACGCCTTCCTCCGCGTCCCGTTCTATCCGGTCGATGGTGCCTTTGAGCGCCAGGCCTTCGCCGAGCGAGCGCGTGAGCGCAACCTCGGTGTCGGTCACGCGGTACGCCCGGGCGCGCCGCGCCTGCCAGGCAATGTAGCCGCGGATACAGCGGTGCCAGCGATGCAGCCAGGCGCGATGTTCGAAGTTGTCCTGCAGATCGGGGTGGAACACGCGCGCGGAAATTTCGAACAGCCGGCGTTCCGCACGCTGCGGGTCGTGTTGCAGCCAGCGCGCGGTGTCCGGGTCTTGGTGAAACAGCTGCAGGCAACGGTGCACCCGGTTGCCGTACTCCGATTTACGCAGCTTTTCGGCGATTTCGTCGGTGGGCCGAAGACCGAGACAGTCGTACACGTAAAACAGGTAAGGACAGTCGATCAGACGCTGATGCCCGCTGGCGGACAGCGTGTCGGGAATCAGTCTCGCGTCCGCCGCTGGCGCGGGACGCGCCGAGATTTCGGCCCAGCCGGGTGGCAGGTCGGGTGTGGTCGTAGCGCTGCGCGTGTCGTCGGCGCCGACCTCCGGTACGCTCAGGGCTTCGCCGTACAGCTGCTGGTGGCTGCAATCGAGCGCGGTCAGCCATTGCGTGGGCCGCAGCGGTTCACCCTGCGACTCCCTCGCGAAGCAGGCGATGACGGTTTGCGCATTGGCCAGCAACAGCTTGAACCGGTGCCGGGTGAGCGCGAGCGCGTCGCTGTGCGTACGCAGACCGAGTTCTGCACGCACGCCGTCGTTGAAGAAGGCCGTCACCGCGGCGTCGCGCTCCGGAAAGTAATTCTCGTTCGCGCCCAGCAGATAGACGCTGTCGTAACACCCCAGCACGGCCTGGCGTAAGTTCAGCAGCCGCACGGCGGCACCGCTGCGCTCGGGCTGGAAGCGCTCCTGCTCGAGCACGCGTGCGAGCCAGGTACGCGTATCCGCCCAGCCGAGGCGTACCCCCGCCGTCGGCTCCTGCTCCAGCATACTCAGCAGGCGCAACAACTGTGCCCCCGCCGGGTCCCGGGCGAGCCGCACTCCGCACCCGAGCCGCTCGAGTGCCTCACGCAGCAGCGTGAGGAATTCGCTGACGCCTTGGACTGCGTGCTGCACGTGCACCCGCGTGAGTTCGCGTGTCGCGGTTTCGACTGCATCGACCAGCGCCCGCTGGAGCTCTGCACTTTCGCGGCGGTGCGGGCCCGATGCGTGAGCCGTGATGCCCTCCCTGTAACGCTCCAGGCCGCTGTGAATCTGCGCGCGGCGCACCACCCGACGTTCGAAACGATGCACCGCGGCTTCGCGCTGCGCATCGTTGCCGGTCATGCCGAGCGGCGCCACGTACGGTGACTTGAGCAGATCGAGAAACGGCAGGTAGTGAAAATCCTGCTCGATGCTGTCCAGCAGACGCTGCACCACGGTCGCCGCGGCGGTGGTCGAAAGCGTCCATCCCGACTCGTCCTCGACCGGCAGGTCGCGCGATTCGAGCACCGCGCGTAAACGGCGCAGCAGCTTGCGGTTTTCGGACACCACCGCCGTGGCTTCGGGGGCGTCGCTGCGGGTTTGCACGATGTCGTCGGCGACGAACTGGATCTGGGTCTCGTCGTCGATGCAGGGCGCGAAGGCCCAGCGCGCGCGGTAGCCGGTGCCGGGCGCCGATACCGTTTCCTCCAGCGGCGCACCCTCGAGACAGTGCTGCAGAAACCCGTAGCCCGGGTCGCGGGTGGCGCCGTGGTGGACCGGGGCGAACGCCTCGAGCAGCTCGGCCAGCGCCGGGTTCGGATGCTGGCCGTGGTGTTGGAACAGCGCCATGGCCTGTCCGTTTTCCAACGCCCTCCTGAGTAACGCGCATTCCAGCACGCTCAGCTCGTCGCAGCCGACAAATACGCCTTGCTCAAGCCTGCCGCCGGCGTTAAGGCGCTCGAACGCCCGGTTCGCGTGATCTGCCAGCGCCAGGGGGGAGGTCGTGGAGCCGCCGTCGCGCAGTGCGGACCACACCGCGGCAACCACCTGCGCCTCCTGTCCGAGGGGCGCGGCAATCCGCGGGTTGCCGGCCGCCGCGTCGGCCAGCGCTGCCGGCTGCACCTGCTGCGTGTCGAGCTCCTCCAGCAGCGGCAGCAGGCTGTCGCAGACCTGCCACAGGTCGCTGTGGTCGAAAGACTGCGGAAACCCGCGCAACAGGTCGTACAGATACAGCTCGCGGAGCGCCCGGTGGTGCAGCGGCCTTTGCGACCAGCGGATGAGCCAGGACCGATAGGGCACGATGCGCGGCCCCAGCAAAGCGCCGATGCCACGGGCCGCGGCTGCTCGTGACAGCGCTTCGCGCACGCCGCGACCTACGCCGGCGTGGGGCACCACCATAGTCACGTTGCTGAGCGAGTCGTGCGCGTGGTGCAGCTGATCCAAGGTTCGCTCGGCGGCGACGCGCAACAGATCGACGCCCGGTGCAACGACGACAACGGGTGCGGCACCGCCGTTCACCGGCGCGCTACTCTTCGAGGTACTGCAGCTTGTCCTTGACGCTGACCCAGTCGTCCGCGTCCGGCGGCGCGTCCTTCTTGATCGTCAGCACCGGCCACTGGGCGGCGAGGCGGGCGTTCAACTCCAGGAAGTGTCCCTGGCCCTCGGGCAGGTCCTCTTCGGCGTAGATCGCATCCACCGGGCATTCCGGTTCGCACAGCGTGCAGTCGATGCATTCATCCGGGTCGATCACCAGGTAGTTAGGACCTTCGTGGAAGCAGTCCACGGGGCATACTTCTACGCAATCGGTGTATTTACAGCGGATGCAGGATTCGACGACGACGAATGTCATGCAGCGGTCCTTGGTCGGTGGGTTGTCGGATGGTCAAAGCCTTGTGTGCGCCGAATTATACTGGAGGCGGGCGCCGCGGGTACACACGCCCGGGTTTGGGCGTGGTACTTGCTACAATCGGGGTTTCCGCCAACGCGCATGGAGGTTCAGTGAAGCGCACCATCACAAAAGCAGTGTTCCCGGTAGCCGGATTGGGCACGCGGTTTCTCCCGGCCACCAAGGCCAGTCCGAAAGAAATGCTCCCGATCGTCGACAAGCCGCTGATCCAGTATGCCGCCGAAGAGGCGGTGGCCGCGGGCGTGGACACCCTGATTTTCGTGACCGGGCGCAACAAGCGCTCGATACCGGATCACTTCGACACGGCTTACGAACTCGAGGCTGAGCTGGCCGCACAGGGCAAGGCGAAGATGCTGGAGATCACTCAGCGGGTGCTGCCCGAGGGGGTGACCTGCGTGTACATTCGCCAGCCCCAGGCGCTGGGTCTCGGCCATGCGGTGCTTTGCGCCGCACCGGTGGTCGGCGACGAACCTTTCGCCGTGCTGCTGGCCGACGATCTGATCGACGGCGAAACCCGGCCGGCGCTGCAGCAGATGGTTTCGGTCTACGACACGCACGACTGCTCGGTGCTGTGCGTCGAAGAGGTGCCGCGCGAGCAGGTAGACCGCTACGGGATCGTCGCAGCCGCGGCCACCGACGATGCCAGAGTTTCCCGGGTGCGCAAGATCGTGGAGAAACCGCCGCTCGATGCAGCCCCGTCCAATCTCGCCGTGGTCGGCCGCTATCTGCTGACCCCGGAGATATTCGACATTCTGTCGCGCACCGGAGAAGGCGCCGGCGGCGAGATTCAGCTGACCGATGCGATCGCCGCGCTGCTCGCGGAGCAGGACGTGATGGCTTACCGGTTCAGCGGCAAGCGCTACGACTGCGGCAGCAAGCTGGGTTACCTGCAGGCCACGGTGGAATACGGGTTACGTCACCCTGAGTTGTGCGACGATTTTCGCACATATCTGCAGGGTGTGGCCCTGGATTGAGCGTGTTTCAGACGCCGTAGTAGTCGCGATACCAGGTGACGAAGCGTTCCACGCCGACCTCGATCGGCGTGGACGGCTGATAGCCCACATCCTTTGCCAGTGCGCTGACGTCGGCGAACGTCTCCGGGACGTCGCCGGGCTGCAGAGGCAGCAGATTACGCTCGGCCTTGCGGCCCAGGCACTGTTCCAGTACCTCGATATAGCGCAGCAGCTCCTCCTGGCGGTTGTTGCCGATGTTGTACAGTCGGTACGGCGCGCTGCTGGAGGCCGGGTCCGGCGCGTCGCCCGACCAGGCCGGGTCGGGCTGCGGCACCCGGTCCAGCGCCCGGATAACGCCCTCGACGATGTCGTCTACGTAGGTGAAGTCGCGCTTGTGAGCGCCGTAGTTGTACACATCGATCGGTTCGCCCGCAAGAATCCGGCGCGTGAACAGGAACAAGGCCATGTCCGGCCGGCCCCAGGGCCCGTACACGGTGAAGAAGCGCAGGCCGGTCGTCGGAAGCCGGTAAAGGTGGCTGTACACGTGCGCCATCAGCTCGTTGCTCTTCTTGGTGGCGGCGTACATGCTCAATGGATGATCGACGTTGTGGTGGACCGCGAACGGCATGCGCGTGTTCGCGCCGTAGACTGAGCTGCTGGAAGCGTACACCAGGTGTTCGACGGTGTGCGTCTTGCAGCACTCCAGCAGATTGAGGAAGCCCACCACGTTCGACTCGACGTAGGCGCGTGGGTTCTCCAGCGAGTAGCGCACACCTGCCTGCGCGGCCAGGTTGACCACGCGTTCAAAGTCGCTTTTCGCAAACAGTTCGGCCAGCGCCGCGCTGTCCTCGAGGCTGATGCGGACGTCGCGGTAGGCATCGTGCGCCAGGTTTCGCTCCAGCCGCGCTTTCTTCAGCGAGACGTCATAGTACGCGTTCAGATTGTCCAGGCCCACCACCTCGTCGCCGCGCTCGAGCAGCATCTCGGAGAGGCGTGCGCCGATGAATCCGGCGGACCCGGTTACCAGCACTCTCATTGTCTAGCGGCCCCCACGCGGAGTGGGATAATTGCGTTCGTTCATAAACGATCGTCGACCTCATCGCGGGGCAACACCCCTTTGACATCAAACAGTACCGAGTCCTGCTGGCCGAAGGCGCGCACGGCCTGAGCGCCCAGCTCGCGGAACTCGCGGTGTGCCACCGCCAGGATAACCGCCTGGTAGTGATTCTTCGACGGCTCGGTGACGATGTTGACCCCGTATTCACGGCGTGCCTCCTCGGCATCCACCCAGGGATCGAACACATCGACGCTGGCATGGTAGTTCTGCAACTCCGCGATGATATCCACGACGCGGGTATTGCGAACGTCGGGGCAATCTTCTTTGAACGCCAGGCCCATTACCAGCACGTTTGCGCCGACCACGTGTATGCGGCGGCGGGTAAGGAGCTTGATGACCCGCTCGGCGACGTGGGCCCCCATGCCGTCGTTGATCTGTCGGCCGGCCAGGATAATCTGCGGGTGAAACCCGATCTCCTGGGCCTTGTGCGTCAGGTAGTAGGGGTCGACGCCGATGCAGTGGCCGCCCACCAGGCCGGGCCGGAACGGCAGGAAGTTCCACTTGGTGCCGGCGGCCTGCAGCACTTCCAGCGAATCGATGCCGAGCTTGTCAAACAGCAGGGACAGCTCGTTGATCAGGGCGATGTTGACGTCACGCTGGGTGTTCTCGATGACTTTTGCGGCCTCGGCCACACGGATGGAACTGGTCTTGTGGGTTCCCGCGGTGATGATCGAACGGTACAGCCGGTCGACGAACTCCGCGGCCTCGGGATTGGACCCGGAGGTGACCTTCAGGATGTTGGTGACGCGGTGCTCGTGATCCCCCGGATTGATGCGCTCCGGACTGTAACCCACGTGGAAGTCCGCATTCATGCGTAACCCCGATACGCGCTCCAGGATCGGCACGCAGACTTCCTCCGTGGCACCGGGGTACACGGTCGATTCGTAGATCACCACATCGCCCCTGGCGAGCACTCCGCCGATCGTTTCACTGGCCCTCTGCAGCGGGGTCAGGTCCGGGCGCTTGTGGCGATCGATCGGGGTCGGCACCGTGACCACGTACACGTTGCAGTCGCGCAGGTCGTCCACCGACTCCGTGTAGCTCAGGCAGGTCGCCGCCGCCAGGTCCTGAGCAGTGACTTCAAGGGTGCTGTCGCGGCTTTCCCGGAGCTCTGCGATACGGTTGCCGTTGGTATCGAACCCGACGGTGGGGAACGATTTTCCGAACTCAACTGCCAACGGCAGGCCTACGTAGCCGAGCCCGATTACGCAAACACGCGCATCGGCAGGGTCAAGCATTAACGTCCTCCGTTGTGAAACGTCGACGGGATTTTATAGTGTTGCGCGCGTATCGCGGTAAGCGGTCCGCTCAAAACGCCGCGGCGATGCGCTCGAAGCAATAAGGGTGCCATTCGGACGCCCGAAATTCGTTGCAGATACTGCGAGCTGGTGCGCAAGCGTACCGGTAAATCGACAGTTTGTTGTTGATAAATTGTCAGTCCGGGTGGCGTTCCGCGGACTGCCGAAACGAGCTGTCGGCAGCCGCACGCGGTCGCCGCGCGAGTGAATTGACCCTGGCATGTAATCTGCTTTGACAGGCGTTTACATCGGATTCCTTCCGCAAGAATCGAGGAGACCGCTGTCAAGTGCCGACGAACCACCGTATAGCACCTGCACTAGAGCCTGCCGGGCGCAGCATCCAGGCGCACTAGGCGTGGCAACGATTCGCGTATTCAAGCACTACCTGAGAGTGCCGTTTCTGCTGCTCGGCCTGTTCGAGGTGCTCGTGCTGATCGCCGCCGTTTACGTCGCCGCCTATATCCGCTTCGAGACCAACGCCTGGCAGATCGACGAGTACGTCGGGCCGCTGCTGCCGCGTGCGCTGGTTTTTGCGGCGGTGATGAACCTGGCGATGATCGCGATGGGCCTGTACCAGGCGCGGCTGCGCGAGGGCATGTCCGGCATCATGCTGCGCACTGCGGTCAGCTTTCTGGTCGGCGGCATCGGCCTGGCGCTGCTGTTCTACATCATTCCGTCGCTGTACATCGGCCGCGGGATCCTGGCACTGGCGGCGATCCTGGCGTTTTTCGTGATCGGCACCGCACGGCCGATCTTTTTCGATACGATCGACGAAGCGACGCTCAAGCGGCGTGTGCTAATCTACGGGTCCGGCGAGATGGCCGCATCGATTCTGAAACGTATGCGCCGCCGGTCGGATCAGCGCAGCTTCATGATCCAGGGGTACGTGCATCTGCACGGGCAGCCGGACGTAGTGCCGTCGAACAACGTCATACGTATAAACATGCCGCTGCGCGAGTATGCGCGCGAGCACGAGATCGATGAGATCGTGGTCGCCATCGACGACCGGCGTAAGGGCTTTTCGGTGGAGCAGCTGCTCGACTGCAAAATGAGTGGCATCGACGTCATCGACATTCTCACGTTCTTCGAGCGCGAAGCCGGCAAGATCCGGATCGATATGCTGAACCCAAGCTGGCTGGTCTTCTCCGACGGCTTCGAGCAGAACTTCACACGACAGTTCGTGAAGCGCACGTTCGATACGGTGGTCAGCATTCTGATCCTGCTCGTGGCCTGGCCGATCATACTCTTGACGACCATCGCCATCCGCCTGGAAGGGCCGTGGCGCGCGCCGATTCTGTACCGCCAGGTGCGTGTCGGGGAGCACGGCAAGCCTTTCAAGGTGCTCAAGTTCCGTAGTATGCGCACCGACGCCGAAAAGGAAGGGGCGAGATGGGCGACCCACGACGACAGCCGGGTGACGGCGGTCGGGGGCCTGATACGGAAGCTGCGCATCGACGAGCTGCCGCAGATCTTCAACGTGCTGACCGGCGACATGAGTTTCGTCGGTCCGCGTCCCGAGCGCCCGGAGTTCGTGCTCAATCTGAGCGAAACCGTGCCGTACTACGCCGAGCGGCATCGGGTCAAACCCGGTATCAGCGGCTGGGCGCAACTGTGCTATCCGTACGGCGCGTCCGAGCAGGACGCCATAGAAAAGCAGCAGTTCGATCTGTACTACGTGAAGAACCACAGCCTGTTCCTGGATCTTTTAATCATCCTGCAGACCGTCGAAGTCGTGCTGTTCGGCAAGGGTGCGCGGTGAAAACGATGAGCTCGGCGCGTTGTTCAATCAAGTCGTAGCAATCAGCTATCTGTGCAGCGCGCTGGGCTTCGCCCTGCTCGCGGTTCTGTTGCTCACCAGCTGGAAGGGACGGCTGCAGGGCGCCATGCTGGTTGCGGCAGTGATCGCCACCATGATCTGGTCCAGTGCGGTTGCTTACCAGGCGCTCGGCCAGGCGCTTGACACGCGCTGGATTCTGGCCGCCGAGCTCACCAGGGACCTGCTCTGGCTGTTGTTTCTGCTCAAGCTGCTGATGCAGAGGCCGACCAGCGCACGGACCCTGATCCATACGGGCGGGATGGCTTGCCTGGCGCTGCTGGCGGTCTGGCAGATCGTCGGCTTCGAGCACGCGACGGGGAGCACGCTGGTCCTGCCCATCTTTCTGAACGTGGTGTTCATCGTGCTCGCCGTGTACGGCATCGTGCTCATCGAGCAGCTGTACCAGAACGCCCAGCCCGAGACCCGCTGGAAAATCAAGTTTCTGTGTATCGGCCTCGGCGGACTGCTTGCCTATGACGTGTACATGTACTCGCACGCCCTGCTGCTGCAGTCGGTAAGCACAGCTATCTGGTCGGGCAGGGGTGCGGTCAGCGTGCTCGCCGCCCCGTTGATAATTGTCGCGGCCGCCCGGAATCCGAGCTGGTCGCTGGACGTATTCATATCCCGCAAGGTGGTCTTTCACCTGTTCACGTTCACCGCTTCGGCGGTGTACCTGTTCGTTATTGGATTTCTAGGCTACGTGCTGAAAGTCCAGAGCGGTTTCTGGGGTCCCGCGCTGCAGACCGTTTTCATTTTCGCGGCCGGACTGGTGCTGCTCGTGCTGGTCATGTCCGGGCAGGTCAGGTCCCGCGTGAAGGTCTTTCTGAACAAGCACTTCTACAGCTACAAGTACGACTACCGCGACGAGTGGCTGAAGCTGACCCGGACGCTGTCATCGCCGGATGCAGGCCGGAGCCTCGAGTTACGTTCCATCCAATGTCTGGCGGAAATCGTCTACAGTCGTGGCGGTGCGCTTTACGCGATCGACAACGGCGCACTGCAGCCGGTAGGACGCTGGAACGTGGAAGAGTTCCACGAGTCGATCCCGATCTACAGCGATCTGCCGCGTTTCCTGGTACGCAAGAAATGGATCGTGAACCTCCTCGAATACAAGGAGTTGCCGGAAACCTACAACAGCATAGTGATACCCGCCGAGATCGCGGCGCTGCCGGATGCGTGGCTGGTGATTCCACTGCTGCATTCCGAGGACCTGATCGGCATGCTGGTGCTTACGCAACCACGGGCGCCGCGAGCCCTCAACTGGGAAGACTACGATTTGCTGAAGGTGGCTTCTTATCAGGTGGCCAGCGATATCACGCAGAGTAAGGCTGCCGAGCAGCTGGCTTTCGCGAAGCAGTTCGAAACCTACAACCGCGTTTCCGCTTTCATCATGCACGATCTCAAAAACGTCACCGGGCAGCTGTCGCTGGTGGTGCAGAACGGGGAACGCCTGAAAAGCAACCCCGAGTTCGTGGACGATGCTTTCAAGACCGTCGAGAACGCAGTGGTCAGGGTCAAGCGGCTGCTGAATCAGCTCAAGCAGTCACGTGACCTCAATCTTTCCTCGCGGGTTCAGCTGAACAAGCTCGTCGAAGGGATCGTCAGCGAACGATCCCTGGCCAGGCCTTTCCCGGTGCTGTGGTGCACCGATAGTGAATTACAGGTGGTCGGAAACTCCGACAAGCTGGCCTCGGTGATCGGCAACGTCATCCAGAACGCCCAGGACGCTACCGCAGAGGATGGCACGGTACGTGTATCCATGTTCCTGGAAGTGGCCGATGTGATCGTGCGTGTCGAGGACAACGGTATGGGTATGACCCAGGACTTCATCAGAGACGGCCTGTTCAAGCCCTTTAACTCGACCAAGGGCGAGAGCGGCATGGGAATAGGTGCGTACGAGGCGAAAGAGTACGTCGAATCGCTCGGTGGGCGGATTTCGGTGAAGAGTGCACCCGGACAGGGAACGGTCTTCACCATGCACTTCCCGCGGGCGCACACAGATACAGTTGAAAGGGTAGCCTAGTGGCCGAAAAGGACCGAAGACTATTGATCATCGAAGACGACCCGGGTCTGCAGAGCCAGATGCGGTGGTGCTTCGATGCCTACGACGTCACCGTCGTCGATACGCGGGAAACGGCGATTGCCGAGATAAGGCGGCGCGAGCCGCCGGTGGTAATTCTCGATCTCGGATTACCGCCCGATGCCGAGGGCACCACCGAGGGGGTCGCCGCGCTCGGCGAGATACTGAGCCTGACGCCCAATGCCAAAGTCATCGTGGTCACCGGCAACGACGACAAGCAGAATTCCGTGAAATCCATCGGGCTCGGTGCTTACGACTTCTATCAGAAACCGATCGATCCGGATCTGCTCAATCTGGTCGTGCAGCGCGCGTTTCGCATTTATGAGCTCGAGGAAGAGAACAAACGCCTGTACCACAACGACGGCTCGAAGATGCTCGAGGGCATCATCGCCGGCAGCGACAACATGGACCGGGTTTGCCGGTTGATCGAGAAGGTGGCGCCGACCGACGCGACCGCGATCCTGTTTGGCGAGAGCGGCACCGGCAAGGAGCTGCTGGCCTCCGCGCTGCACACCCTGAGCGATCGGAGCGACGGGCGCTTCGTGGCCATCAACTGTGCCGCCATCCCCGAGAACCTGCTGGAAAGCGAGCTGTTCGGGCACGAGAAGGGCGCGTTCACCGGCGCCGTAAAGCGTACCCTGGGTAAAGTCGAGCTCGCGGACCGCGGCACCCTGTTTCTCGACGAGATCGGTGATCTGTCGCTCGGTCTGCAGGCAAAGCTGCTGCGGTTTCTGCAGCAGCGTGTGATCGAGCGGGTAGGCGGACGCGAAGAGATAGCGGTGGACGTGCGCGTGGTATGCGCCACCCACCAGGACCTCAAGGCGCTTATCGAAGCCGGCCAGTTCCGCGAGGACCTGTATTACCGGATCAGCGAGGTCGCGGTGAGGATTCCCCCGCTGCGCGAGCGCGATGGCGATGCGCTGCTGATCGCCCGCACCATGCTCGATGGGTTGAATCGCAAGCACAAACGCTCGATCCGCGGCTTCAACAACGACGCGATCAAGGCGATCCTCGCCTACCACTGGCCGGGCAACGTGCGCGAACTGGAGAACAAGCTGAACGGTGCGGTGATCCTTTCCGAGGGCAAGCAGATCAGCGCCCACGACCTGGATCTGGAAGTGCCTGACGAGTCGATGACGTACCTCAACCTGCGCTCCGCGCGGCACGAGGCCGAGCGGCGGGTGCTGCGTCAGGCGCTGGCGCAGACGTCCGGCAATCTGTCCAGGGCCTCGGAGCTGCTGGGCATTACCCGGCCGACCATCTACGACCTGATGAAGAAGCACAACATCGGCGGGGCACCCGATTGACGCGATATCGAGGCGCGCGCGCCCGACTCGCGACGCCTGAACGTACCCCTCGGCGCTACGGTCTCACCCAGTAGAAGTTGTCCAGCGCATCGGTCGGGGTCCACCATTTGGCGAATGCCGTGGTCCCCGGCGTGGTTATCGGCGGCGGCAGCAGCCCCGAGGCGGAGCCGCAGTAGGACGCCGGTGGGTTCACCACGCCGGCGGTGTGCGTCACGTTCTCCAGGCGCACGAATTCTTGCCAGGCGCCCGCACTGAACTGCTCCAGAAAACCGTTCAGCACGACCGGAGCCGTGCCGCGCACCTGCATGCGCAGCCGATAGCGTTCGCCGATCACCAGCGCGGAGGGAAAATCGATCTCCCCGAGGTAGACCACGGGGCCGCCGCCGGGGCGGATGGTGCCGTCG
>JAHELT010000060.1:22033-24883 GCA_024644045.1 Chromatiales bacterium
TCTCCCCGAGGTAGCACTCGAACTCGCCGGGCACCGGGCCGTTCACCGCCAGCACCAGCCGCCCGAAGGGCTGCCACGGATCCTCGACAAACAACATGTAGCTCTCAAGTGTGTCGGCCTGCGTCACGGTGGCGCGCTGTATCCGCCCATGCACCTGCGGGTAGGCGAACTCACCGGTGGTCGGCAATCGCCGGAACTCGATACTGACGTTCACGTCGAGCTGATCCTCGGCCACCGGCCGGTAGGTCACCGTATCCCGGTAGAAGACCACGTCGGTCACGTCGCCGCGGATCTCCTGGTTGCGCAGATCGTAGGCGGGCGGGTTTTTCTCGGTCCAGTTGTTACCGATATCGTCGCTGTCCGCACGGCTGAAACTGTCGTAAAAGTAGCTGCTGCCGGGCGCCAGCACGAAAAAGGTCTGCGGCTGCGAGGCACCGCCGCCGGGGGCCGGCGAGAACACGGTGACGGCGTTGACCCCCGCGCTGGCTACCGCGGCGGCCGGAACGGTTGCCTCGAGCCGTGTGCTCGAGATGCGGGTCGTCGGTTGCGGCGCGCCGTTCCAGCGCACGACGGAGCCGGTAACGAAGCCCTCGCCGTTTACGGTGAGCGCGAGTCCCGCGCTCCCGGCGCTAACATCGTTGGGTGAGAGGCTGGTGAGCTGCGGCACCGGTGCACACTGCCCGCCGCCGCCGTCGACGGTGAACACCTGAGCGTTGGATACGCCGCCGCCAGGGGCCGGGTTGGAGACGGTGACCGAGATGCAGCCGCCGGTTGACACGTCCTGCGCGTCGAGGTTGGCGACGAGCTGGTTGGGCGTCTGAAACGTGGTCTGCCGGGGCGCGCCGTTCCACAGCACCGAGGCGTCTGACACGAAATCGATCCCGGTGACCGTGAGCGGGAGCGGCCCGGATCCGGCGGGCACTTCGTCGGGCATCAACGTCTGCAGCACTGGCAGCGGGTTGTTGCCCGGTCCGCCGCCGCCGGACTCCGTCGAGACATAGAAAGTCAGGTCGCCCGATGTGCCGCCATCGGGCGGTGGGGTATGCACCGACACTGCGATGATGCTCGGCGTTCCCAGATACGCGGCTGGGACCTCTGCCTCCAGCAACTCCGAGTTCGAGTAGGTGGTTGGCAGATCTTCGTCGTTCCAGCGCACGATCGAGTCCCGTTCGAACTCCGTACCTGCGACCAGCAGCGTGAACCCGTTTGCACCAACCGTGACCAGCACGGGAGCCAGTCCGCGGGCGATAGGACGCAGGCGCAGGCCGTCGCCACCACTGCCGCCGCCCTGGCCGTCGTCCGGTGCGGGGCCGCCACAGCCCAGTAATGTGCCGCTGACCAGCATGGCAATCCAAAAACCTTTCCTAGCCATCCTACGGTTCCCTTTGCGTTTCCGTTCCGTCGACTCACGGTCGACGTTCACGTGGTTCGAGGCTTTGCACTTGTCTGGAAATCGAAGCGCAGGTGCAAAGCCTAAGTATCACAGCACGACGCTGCCGGACAACCGATCAGCGCGCAGTTGCTTTGTACATCTCTCCCTGGAATGAGCGCATCCCGGTGCAGAAACGCTGTTTTCATACCCGCGTGCAGCAGCGCAGCACACGGGCATGCGACGATCGTTCGGCTACGGTTGCGCAAGGTCGGTCACTGTTACGTTGTCGTAGCGATAAGCGGCGCCGATGTAGCCGCTGAACCCTACGCTGCCCGGTGTCGCGATCCGCTGGGCACTGCTGTCGTTGACACTTGCCTGGCTGATGATCTCCCATCCGGTGCCGCTCAGGCGTTCCAGGTACCCCTGCACCTGCACCGGGTTGGTGCCCGTAGCGCGCAAGCGCATGCGGAACGTATCGGTCGTGTTCATTGCCGGCGCGAGCGTCAGCGTGGCCAGCGGGGTAACGAAGCTGAAACCTCGCTGACGCCCCAGGATGGCTTCGCTCATGCTGTCGTTGACGTACAGGATGTAGCCGTCCAGCGTGGAATCGTTACCCGCGGTATCCGACTGGACGCGCACCAGGAGCTGCGGGTAACCGGGCGTGGTACTGGTGAAACGCAGCTCGCTGGCCATTTCGACCTCGAGGAGGTCCTCAGTGGCCGGGCGATAGCTGATGTTGTCTGTGTACGTGCTGGTCACCACCTGCTTGACCGCAGCGCCGCCCGTCAGGTTGAACGCGTTCGCGGATTTCTCGATCCAGCCGTTGCCCAGCACCCCGCTGTCGGGCCGTTGGAAATCATCCAGGAACGAGGCTCCGCCGCCGCCCCCCGACAGGATGTTGAACGCTTGCGCGTTCGACGTTCCGCCGCCGGGCGCGGGGGTGAACACCGTAACGATGGCGCCGCCCGCCGCCGCTAAATCGGCAGCGGTGATGGCGGCCTGCAACTCGGTGTCCGACACGAACGTGGTCAGACGGTCGCTGCCGTCCCAGCGGACCACCGAGGATACGTCGAACTGGCTGCCGGTCAGGGTCAGTGTGAATGCGGGATCACCCGCGGTGGCCTGGGCGGGCGTGATACCGGTGATTGCGGGCAGCGGG
This sequence comes from Chromatiales bacterium, assembly GCA_024644045.1. GTDB lineage: Bacteria > Pseudomonadota > Gammaproteobacteria > JAHELT01 > JAHELT01 > JAHELT01. The sequence continues at coordinate 24,565 of JAHELT010000060.1, forward strand.
TTGCCGTCGCCCACAGTGTTGATCGTGAAATTCACCGGATTGGACAGGCCGCCGCCGGCGCCGGGATTCAGCACTGTTAACGAGGCACTGCCGGCGTTGGCGATATCCACCGCGCTGATGGCGGCCTGCAGCGAGGTCGTGGAGACGAACGTCGTCGTGCGGTCGGTGCCGTTCCAGCGTACCACGGCGTTCTGTGCGAAGCTGTTGCCGTTCACGTCGAGGGTGAATGCGGGTCCGCCGGCATCGGTGTTGTTGGGTGACAGATCGGTGACGGTCGGCACCACCGCGCCGTTGCCGAGGTCGATCCAGTGGAAGTTGT
>JAHELT010000061.1 GCA_024644045.1 Chromatiales bacterium
CGATAGAGGGGCGAACTTCGCGGGTACTTGCGCGTCGATGAACGCGGCGATGGCGCGGTAGTCCCGGGGCTCGATCCCGGCGAAGATGTTGAGCCCTTCGAGCCGCGAGAGGACGTTGCGGTACTGCTGATGTCGCTTACGACGCTGGTGATAGACGCGGGCTTGTGCGCACTCTGTTGCGCTTGCGCACTATGAGGCCCCTGGAAACATAGTACCAAAACATTCTCTGTGACCAACCGCATTCACGTAGGTACCTCCACTAGGAGTCGATGTCGACTGACGCTTCTGTGCTCGCCTGCGCCGGAGCAGGGGCAGGTTCGCGCTCGAACCAGTTCTGAGTACGTAAGCAAAATCGCACTAACATCAGCATCAGCGGTACTTCGATCAGCACGCCAACGACGGTCGCGAGCGCCGCCCCCGAGGACAGTCCGAACAGCATGGCCGCAGTCGCAATGGCGACTTCGAAATGATTGGATGCCCCGATCATTGCCGTGGGAGCGGCGTTCTCGTATGTAAGCCCGAGAATCCTGGAAAGCCCGTAGCCCAGAGCGAAAATCAGAACGGTCTGAACAAACAACGGTATGGCAATCCAGAGAATTGTCAGAGGGTTCTGTATGATCGTTTCACCCTTGAAGGAAAATAAAAGAATGAGAGTGATCAAGAGCGCCGTAATGGTTACCGGCGTCAAGAAATGCAGGAACCGTTCCCTGAACCACTGTTCTCCCTTCAAGGCAATGATCCACTTACGAGAGGCATAGCCGGCCACGAGCGGCAATGCGACGTACACGCAGATGGAAAGCAGCAATGCCTGCCAGGGGACAGGGAGTTGCCCGACACCGAGCAGGAATCCGCCCAGGAAACCGAACAGCAACAGCATCGTCAGCGAATTGATGGCTACCATCACCAACGTGTGCCCATCGTTGCCTTTTGACAGGTAACCCCAGACAAGCACCATCGCGGTGCAGGGCGCGATCCCCAGAAGAATGCAGCCCGCCAGGTAACTCCGCCACAAGGGGACTTCCAGCATCTTCACGCCTTCGACGAGAATCACTTCCCCGGCACCGTATCTTTCACCCACAACAAGATCGATTCCCAGCGGCATTTTTACCAAATCGACCGCCTCCGTACCGATAAACCCCAGAAAAAGCGTGCCCAGGAAAAAGCTCGCAATGGCATACATCGTGAACGGTTTGACCACCCAGTTGATGAATAAGGTCAAGCCCACGGGGCGCACCGCCTTGCCTGCTTTCACGACTTCATGAAAATCGATTTTCACCATGATGGGATACATCATGAAAAACAAACACACCGCGATCGGTATCGATATGATCGGGGCTTCGTTTATGTAGATCGCCATCCCGTCAAGGGTCTTCGCGACGTCTGGCGCAACCTTCCCCAGAGTAATCCCGGCTGCTATGCACAAGAGCACCCACACGGTGAGGTAGCGTTCGAACAAACCCATTTCGCTGCTGCTTGGTTCTGAAGTTCTGTCGATCGACCTCATATCATCGCTCCTTGCCGGTTCGGTTCTCGTGTAATTTCTCTATTAGCGTTGCTGATCGCTCCAAGTGGCTTCCTTTGCTCGTTGTGGTGCATCCATGGCGCTGGAACTTTGGCCGATCTCATCGAGCTGCTTCTGCAGCGACAATTTGTCCAGAGACGCGATTGGCAGGTTGTGAAAAATGCTTATGCGACTGTCCAGCATTCGATAGGTCTCCGCGAACATCGCCGCTATCTCGGCATCTGAACCCCTTGCGCTCGCGGGGTCAGGCACACCCCAGTGAGCGGTCATCGGTTGACCGGGCCAGACCGGGCAGACTTCCGTCGCCGCGTTGTCGCAAAGCGTGAAAACGAAGTCGATCTCTGGTGCGCCCGGTTCTTCGAACTCCGCCACATCCTTGGAACGCAGTTGGGACACGTCGTAGTCCGTGTTGCGCAGCAGTTGCAGCGCGAACGGATGCACTTCGCCCTTGGGGTGGCTTCCGGCGCTGTAGGCTTTGAACCGGCCCGAGCCGACCCGGTCGAGGATACATTCTGCGATGATGCTGCGCGCCGAGTTGCCCGTACACAAAAACAGAACGTTATAGGGGTGATTTTCTTTGGACATTTCGTTGTCTCCCGACAGACTCGTAAGATCGCCACATAGCTCCGGATGGCCATGGCAGCAGTCCGCATAGAGATAGGCGAGCAAGGCACGTGTGCCCGCACCGTTGATCGAATAGTGGATCTGTCGACCTGTCCGCCGAGCCTGAATCAGGCCGGCCCTCTCAAGCCTGCCGAGATGGAATGAGAGACTCGATGGCGGGATACCCAGAGCCTCAGCGATATCTCCTGCCGAGAGCCCGAGTTCGCCCCAGCGGATCAGGATTCGAAACACACGAAGTCGGTGTTCGTGGGCGAGCGCCTGCAAAGCGTCGATTGCTTTAATCAGTTCCACTGTTCGACTATAGTCGAACAGTGGAACGATACTCAAGCCATTCTGCGTCTTTTAACGTGTTGTTTCCTAAGAGTATCGGCGGCGATGACGGCACGACCAGCACGAAACTATCGTTGTTCCAGCCTTTCTATAGATATCAATAAGTTATCGATTGAGGCTGGCCAAATACTGGCAGATTTCCGGGGTCGTGCAATCAGCAAAACATGTCCACCGTCCAGTCACGCCGGCACGTCGTACGCGCAGCGAAAACCGATATACACGGCAGCGAAACCGGCGGGTTTGTATTGCGCACCCTCCGCCCGGGTTCGGGATGGGCCGTACCACCACGAACCACCCGCGGTGAGCGCCTCATCGCCACGACGGTCCGCCAGCCATTCCCAGACATTTGCCCCCATATCGTAAAGCCCGTTCACCCCGCGCCTGGTTTCGGCAACCGGCGCATGGCGCGGCCACCGATCCGCATCCGACGTATTCATTCCGACCGGCTGATCACCTACCGGGTAGGTATAGCGCCGGCCTCGCTCGAAACCACCGGTTGCCTCGGTCCGCATCTCCAGATACGCCGCCCGCCGCCATTCTTCGATTCCCGGTAAACGACCGCCGACGCTTTCACAATACGCGCGCGCCTCGTGCCAGGTGACGTGCGTGGCCGGCTCGCGATCCGTGCCCGGCTCGCCATACGGCGAAGCCCAGTTCCATCCGCGCCGCCGCTGCCAGCCCGCCACATATTCGAAACCGCCACCCTCGCGCTCAGCCCGGGTAGCACGACCGCTCGCCCGCCTGAAGCGGCGAAACTGGCCGATCGTAACCTCGGTCGCATCGATCGCGAACCCGTCCAGGACCACGCGCCGGCCCACCGCATCCGCGCCGGTGCCAGCCTGGGCCGTGCCTGCCAGCGTTAAAGCAACGACCAGCGCAGCTAGCGCTGCCGGAAACCTGCCTGATTCGCATCCCCATTCCAATCTCCTCCACTCGACAGCCCGCTGCGGCGCGACGCTCGCCGCAGTGCATTCACGACAGCGCACGGGCGCGGCGGACGGTGAACGCATGGATCGCTCCGACTGAACGCAGGTCAGCCGGCGGCACGCAACAACGTTGCTGGCGACAAGCGCAGAGCGCGCAGCATTGTGCGGGCGCCGAGGCCCAGGCTCAGCGCACTGACGGCAATGGCCGCGCACGCGCCGATCCACCAGGCGTCGTCACCCTGCACGCCGATCCGCCAGTGCAGCAGCGCCGCAGCGATGGCGCCGCCCAGGGCGATCGCGAATAGCGATGTGAGCGCGGCGACCAGCATGTACTCAAGCGTCACACTGGTACGGATGTCGGAGATGCGCGCACCGAGCGTGTGCAGCACGGTGGCGTCGTAGACCTGGCGGGCCCGACTGGCCGCGACCACGCTCGCGAGCACCAGGAGGCTCGCCAGCAAGGTCACGCCCGCGATCACGGCGAGCCCCGTCGCCGCACGTCCGAGCAGGGTGCGCGCTTCACGCAGGATCCGCTCGGTGCGCACGGTCACAATGTTCGGCAGCGCGCGGGCGATACGCGGCTCGAGCGCCACGGCTTCCGCGTGGTCCAGGTAGGCGGCGCCGACATAACGGCTGATCAAGGGCTCGAGCACCCCGTCCGAGAAGATTCCCTCGAACCAGAAACGCGTTCCGATGCCGCGTTGCGAGTAGATGGCCGCCAGCTCGGCCTCGACGGTCTTACTCAGAATGCTGAAGCGCAGCCGGTCGCCGACTGCGAGACCGAGCTGATCGGCCTCGCGGTCCTCGAAGGCGACCAGCGGTGGCCCCGCGTAGTCCCGGGGCCACCAGCTGCCCCGCACGACCGCCACCTCGTCGAGGTTCCCAAGCCGGTGCGTGAGCTTGTGCTCGTCGCGCGACTCGAGCGCGCGCGCGATGTCCGCGCTCCCGCGCAGGACGTCCCCACCGACGTGGCTCAGTCGTCCGAGCACGAGCGGCGCCAGCTCGAGCGCTTCGAGTGACTCCGCCTCCTCGACGACTGAACGCAGGGCATCGACCTGGAAGGCAGCGATATCGTAGAAGACCAGCGCGGGCGCGCGTTCGGCGATGGTTTCGTTGATGGTCTCGAGCAGCGCAGCCACTACCACGGTCACCGCCACGAGCACGGTGAGGGCCGAGCCGAGCGAGAGCAGGGTGGCGCGCAAGGGCGCACCGGGACGATAGAGATTTGCCACCGCCAGCTTCAGAGGAAAGTGGCGGCCCAGCAACGCCCGATCGCCGATGCGGTGGGCGGCCGCGCGGACCGAGCGCACGATCAGCTCGAGCAGCACCAGGAGGATCACCGCTCCCGCGACGAATGCGACACCGAACAACGGCTGCGGCACGGTCAGCACCACGAGCACGGCAATGCCAAGCCCCAGCGATCCCGTGCCGAGCCACCACCGCGGCGGCGTCCTGGCCGCTGCCGAATCGACACCCCGGAACAGCGCGGCCGGCGTCACCGACAGGGCACGGCCCAACGCCGGCAGGGCAAATGCCAGGGCGGTGAGCAGACCGAACAGCCAGGCGGCGCCGAGCGGCACCAGGAGCTGCGCCGGCTGCAGGGAGACCGGCAGGCGTCCAGCGGCGGCGGCGATGCCGAGGCTGACCAGCAACGCGCCGGCTACGACACCGGCGAGCGCGGCACTCGCGGCCAGCCATGACACCTGCATCAGGTAAATGGCCGTGACCGCCCGATCGCGAAGACCGAGCGCGCGCAGCGTGGCGATCGTCGCGAGCTTGGCGTCGAGATAGGCACGCACACTGTTGAACACCCCGAGCCCGCCTATGAACAGGGCGCTGAAGCCGATCAGCAGCAGCCCCGAAGCGATCTGACCCAGCACCTCGGCGATCCGTCCCTCGCGCTCGCGGTAGGTGCGGATCTCGAAGTCGCTCTGCGGAAAGGCGAGCGCGAGCGACTCGCTCCATTCGCCGGGATCGCCATCGATCTTCACACGATATTCGTAGTCGAGCACACTGCCGGGCTGGACGAGTCCGCTGCGTGCGAGGGCGCCGCCGGCCACCAGCACGGGCGGGCCGCGCCAGTCGGCGTTGAAGCTGCGATCGGGCTGGCGCGCGATCAGCGCGCGCACCTCCATCGACAGCTCGCCGACGGACACGCGATCCCCGATGTCGAGTCCGAGACGGCGCGCCAGCACGGGATCGACGGCAACACCCCAAACGCCGTCCCGCAGCGCCACCGCCTCGGCGAGCCCGATCGCCGGATCGAGCTCGAGACGCCCGTACAGGGGGTAGTGCCGGTCGACGCTCTGCAGCTCGACGAGCTGGGTTTGCTTCTGCGCGAGCATCATGGTGCGCAGCTCGACGAGCAGCGACACTTCGCCATGCTCGCTCATCCAGGCTAGTTCCGCCTCGCCCAGCGGCACGCGCGTCTGCACCTCGATGTCGCCACCGAAGATCGCGCGCGTATCGGCCAGCAGCGCGGCACTGACCTGCCTGAACAGGCCGCCACTGGCAGCCACCAGGGTCACGCCGAGCATCAGGCAGGCCCAGAATACCCAGAGGTAACGCCCGCTCGCGCGTAGGTCGCGCCACGCGAGCCTCGGCAGGTGCCACGGCAGCAGCCGCACGGGGACAGGTAACTTCAACTGTGCGGCAGCGCGGCAGCGGCGTCCGGGGACGGCGTTTCCTGCGCTCGCGTCACCGCCGGGCGTGCGGTCTCGAACTGCCCCTCGTGCAGGTACAAGACCCGGTCGCACCTGCGGGCGAGCGTCATGTCGTGGGTGACGAGGACGAAGGTCGCGCCGTACTCGCCCACCAGCTCGAACAGGGCCGCGCCGATGATCTCGCCGGTGTGGTCGTCGAGATTTCCGGTCGGCTCGTCGGCGAGCACCAGCGCCGGACGGTGCACGAGGGCGCGGGCAATGGCCACGCGCTGCTGCTCGCCACCGGACAGCTGCGCCGGATAGTGGCGCTCGCGCGCGGCCAGCCCGACCCGCGCGAGCATCTCGCGCGCCCCGGCGCGTGCATCCGGCCGGCGTGCAATCTCCAGGGGCAGGGCCACGTTGTCCAGTGCACTGAGGCTCGGCACCAGGTGAAAGGACTGGAAGACGATGCCGATGTGATCGCGGCGGAGATCGGCAAGCGCGTTCGCATCGAGCCTGTCGAGCGGCACGTCGCCGACGATCACCGAGCCGCCGGTCGGCGGTTCCAGCCCCGCCAGCAGCAGCAGCAGGGTCGTCTTGCCGCAGCCAGACGGACCCGTCACCGCGAGACGCTCCCCGCGCGCGATCGACAGATCGACACTGCGCAGCACCTCGATGCGCGCGTCGCCGACGCCATAGTGCATGCGAAGCTGCAGGAGTCGAATCAGCGGATCGGAAGCGGCCCCGTTCGATGCGTCGTACATGATCTCCCCGTCGGTCCAGTTTGGACCTAGTCTAAATGAAACGCCCGGAGGACGCACTTGTCGTAGTGGCGCAACGAACAAGGGGCACCCGAAGCTGCTCGACATCTCGACGGCGTGGAAGGCGACGTCCGCTTCGCGAGACCGGGGCGCTGCGGTGGACCGGGACTCGTGTCGACCTCGCATTCGGCTCTAACTCCGAGCTCCGGGCGCTCGCGGAAGTCCACGCCAGCGACGACGCGCAGAAGAAGTTCGTGCTTGACTTCGTGGCGGCGTGGAGCAAGGTGATGAACCTCGATCGCTTCGATCTCGCCCGATGACAAACGGAGTCCCTTCGGGGACCTCGAATTCAGCCACGACTGCACTGGCGGGGCAGTCACCAGGAATCCACGTCGGCGTGGCAGAACGGTTCGCTGCTGACTCTATCCGGCTCGGAAAACCGATTCGGACCAGTAGAGTCGTTTAACGGCCGCCTGCGCGACGAGTGTGCGAACGCTCAGGAGTCGAAAGGCTCGGGCCCCAGACCCGGAAATGAAGGTACCCGACCAACATTGGGCACTGGACGCTGGTTGCCGTTGCTCTTTCGCCCCGGATCAACCCGCCTTTCTGGCGGGCACCTATCACGCATCCGGATCCCAGATTCGACGCCATACCCAGCGCAGGATCGAAACGTCGCGTTGCGCCGGCAGGCGCTCTACCGGTGCAGGCCTGGCATGCGGGTTTCCGATCGCGCCAACCTTGAAGCGGAAGACATAGGATGGGGTAGCACCCATGCGCAAATCCGTTACGGAAACAGCGCCGTCAGTCACTCCCGCGGCGTAGAAGCCTTTCGTGAACCACGCGAGCCGCTGAACCGGCCAGGATTCGCTCAGTCCCTCGAGCAGTTCCGTACGGCGGCGATGACGCACCAGGCGTATTTCCTCCTGTGGGTCCAGCAGCGAGTAGAATCCCTCGTAGTAGCTGTCACTGTCAACGGCCAGCACGCGCCATAGCAGGCTATTGAATGGCGCAGGGGTCGTCAATACGCGCACCTGATCGATCCCTTGCCGGTTGAGCGTGGTATTCGCGACGTCTTCTACGAGCAGCTTGGCCGCCAGTGTCCAGGTGAGATAAAGGCTGCTGAGCACCAGACCTATCTGGTTCCAGCGGTGGCCACGAGTGGTGTCCCGGCTCATCACGAGCGCTGCGATGACGCCGACAAGCAGTGGCAAGGTATACAGCGGATCTATTATGAATATCGTCGACAAGGCGACCGGCGTCATAACAATCGGCCAGAAAATCTGCGTGCCGTAAACCGTGAAGCTGTCCAGCAGTACGTGGGTGACGAACGCCAGGTAGACCAGCATGTACCAGCGCCGGCGCAGGTCTACAGTCTGCGGGTGGAGCTTCAGGATCAGCCACACGACTAGCGGCGTCAGGGCGGCCAGCATAAACAGCGAGTGCGATGCGCTGCGGTGATAGGTGAAATCCCGTACTGCGTCGCCCAGCGGAACGAAGACGTCTAAATCCGGCAAAGTGCCGCAAACTGCGCCCCAGAGAATTGCGCGGTTGCCGACCCTTCGACCAAGCGTTGCCTCGCCTACGGCCGCGCCGAGTGCAATCTGGGTAACTGTATCCATCGTCTACGTAACCAGCTATTGCGGGGATTTGTTGCCGTAAGGGCCGCGTTGGACGCTACCGTTACGACATGGTTCAACCTGTGCGCCTATATTTGCACAGTGTCCGCCGTAAGTGTGCCAGATGCGTGTTCCAGCTCCGTTTCATTGGTCAGCGGCGGTATCCACGTCTCGCAGTGCGGCCGTCACCTGCTCCAGCATGCTCGGCTCACCGCCGTCGAATCCTTCGGCTTCGGACTCCTCCATGCGCACAGCGTCAGTGTGCCAGTGCTTCAGCACAGCACGTTTTTGGCGAACACTCAAGGAACGGTCCGCCAGCACCCGCAGCGGATGACCGTAAGCGCCCTTCGGATCGAGCAATGCACTTGCTCGGTGTTCTCTGATCAAAATGCTCTCCTGGTAAGTGATTGATCACGCCACCCGGCGCGTTCGCGCACTGACTCGGCTCGCTCGTCCGCATTGGCTACGTCGAGTGGGCTTGCATCATACGGCCTATACTGCCATCAAGTTTGTGAAGTGGATGTGCCGAGCGTGTAGAAAATCTGTGAAAACGACACCTGACCACGGGCCTCAGGGGGTGTATGAGCCGCGCAAAGCCTCTACCGTCAAGTGGGGCTGATCAGTCAGACAGTACAACTGCCGACTTCCAGGGGGGTATCGACCCAGCGCCTCGGCACGGGGGCTGATTTGGTATCTTCAACCCCGGCAGATTGAGCTTGCCGCTTTATCACGGTCGGCCTGCAGCACATCAAGGTGTTCGCTGTCTTCCCATTGGCATCCAACCGGGGGGGGGGGGGGGGATACCGGCCCAATTACGATACTTGCCCATCGGCGACCCTTGATGGCAAGTCGTGGAACGATATCGGTTTTCTTCACTTGCGGACAACAAGGGTCAAAAGTGCTGCCGGACAGCATTATTGTGCTGCCCTTCGATGAAATTCCGATTGAATTGGCAACAGTAGGGTGGCACTTGAAAACACTCCACCGAGACATTACCTTTTGAAGTCGTCTCAGTACGTTGCGAGAACCCGAGCCTCTTTCAGCGCCTGCCGCACAGCATCCAGCCGCCGCCGGTTGGCACCGAGATCCGAATAGCCGATTCGGGACGCCGAACGCATGGCGATCTGTCGCTGTTCCGCGCGCAGGTGAAACTCCACGTCGTCGACGAAGCGAAACAACCGCGATCGCGCCTCTGCGCGCACGTAATCGGCCACCTGCACCGTGATCGTGTAGCGGGTATTGTTCCTGAGGTAGGCGACCAGTGCCCGCCATGCCGCCCTCGGGTCATTTCCCAGCATGAGCGGCTTGATCTCGTGCGAGTAATCCATCGCGTCGCTTGAGACACAGTTGGGCGTATCCGGGCACGGCGAGAGCTTGCCGCCTTGCGTGAGGCCCAACTCAGGGCTGGTCGTCGCGCAGCCTGAAATGACAAGCCCCGCGGCAACCGCGAGGCACGCTAAACGAAGTTTCATATTCACAGCTTGTCTCGGACTCCCATTCAGCCTGAATAACGCGATTCAGTAGCATCGCTTGCTAAAAAAGCTGCTGCTCGTATACGGCGTTTCCCGAGCTCCCATTCAAAAACGGCGCCAAGAATTCGGCTGACCGCATCGTCGCCGCTCGATTACGTCCCTCAACACTAGACTTGTTCCGACCCCCGCTTGGCGCCTTGAAAAGCAGGACCAACGCACCGTTCTACTTATCCTCCGCATTCTTTAAGTACGGCAGCACGTCGTCGAAACTCCAGCCTACTATGCCCGGCTTGCGCCAGTGATCGTAGTTTTCGCGCGGCCACGCATGTCGTGCAGGGTACAGGGCTGCTGCCGCCCCGCGCCAAACCTCGGGGCCACTACAACCGGCGGCCGGCGATGTCCGGGTCGGGATGCGTGATATAGCACCAGTCAGTCGCCGGGTCGTGCATGGTCTTGATGTACGCGAACGGTGTCAGTAGCGTTGACCGCTGAGCGCGCTGGGTAAGAACCTCGGCTCGCGCCCGACTATGACTGAGACCTTCTCTTTGACACCGATGAACAACTATTGACTGGATGGCGCGCTCAATACAATTGCATCTGCTTTGAACGTTACAACGCTACATCCTGCGGGCGACCGGTTCCGTGCTGCAGCGCCTTTCGCGCTCCCTCTTCCTGTTTTTCACCGGTGTCCCGCACCTCGATGTACGCCTGAATCCGGGACTTGGCGGCCGAGATCGACGCTTCGTCGACCACGTAGCGATCGACGTCGATCCAACGTCCGTTCAGGTAAACCTTTTCAAAAGCCTTTTCCGCCGAGTCCAAACCGGGCGACACTAACGACGCGATGACGTTCGTGGTCATGCTCCGACTGAGACCACCCGATCCCAGGTACGGCTGACCTGGTATCTGCACCCGCCGCGAGACGTCGCTGTAGCGGCCGTTCAACCTGCCGTCGGTGTAATCGGCAGTACGGAGTGGCTGCACCAACCAGATTGCGGTAACGGCGGTAACAATGCTGAGGATAGCGAGTAACTTCACGGTTGATGTGCAGCGTGCCAATGATGTTTTCTAGCTTACCGGCGGTCGTGCGAAGCCGACGTCAACAATATGTGAAATTGCTGTGAAATCAGCACCGGAGACCGTAATCAGGGTTCGCGTCAGTCGGTAGCGTTAGTTACCGTACAGACGCGCCCCTGATACGGCTCGAACCCCAATCCTGTGCGTGCAGATTCCAAGGACCTGAGATACAGCATTGCTTGAACGTGCGAAGAGCCCCGCACCGGTGGCGAAGCATCGCGGCGAGCCCACACCGACGCTGGACGAGCTCCTGAAACAGTGCTGGCGGATGCTGGCGGCCGGTACCCGCAATGCCGGGCACCCGTTCCACACCGGCTTGCTCGGCACCAGCGGCCGGAACGGCTGTGTGTTGCGTACGGTTGTGTCACGCGCCACGGTACCGGAATCGCGCAAGCTTATCTGCCACACCGCCGCCCGCTCATCCAAGTGCGAGGGACAAAGCAGGATTCGCGCGCGAGCTGCCTGTTGACGAACGGCGCAAGGTATGTGCGCAGCTATGACTATTGCAGACACGGTAACCGCATTTCAGGTCTGTATAGATAATTCAAGCCCCTCGCTCTACTATCGCGCTTTGCCCGTGTCAGAGGAATGCGATGGAACCGGCTGATCTGCCCGAGCACCTGCACGAACGCATTCGCATTGCCTCGGCTTCGTCGCCCGCACGCGATGGCGAGTTCGTGCTGTATTGGATGCACCATGCGGTCCGTGACCAAGAGAATCCCGCGCTTGATGCCGCGCTGCACGCTGCCGAGCTGCTGAAACGGCCGCTGCTGGTTTACCAGGGGCTTGGCGGCGGTCACCGCTATGACTCCGACCGCCACCACGCTATTATTGTGGAAGGCGCGCGCGATGTCGCCGAGGCGCTCGCCAAGCGCGGCGTTCGCTACACGTTTCACCTGGGCACGAAGCCCGGCATGCCGTCACCGTTGCATGCCCTCGCCACACGCGCGGCGCTCGTCGTCACCGAAGATCTTCCTGCCCCGCCGTTTCCGCAGTGGACGTCGGCGCTGGCGCAGCGTGCGCGTGGGCCACTTTGGCTGGTGGACACGGCCTGCGTTCTGCCCATGCGACTGGTCGGGCGGGCGTTCGATCGCGCCTTCGAGTTCCGCCGCGCCTGGGGCAAAGAGCTCGAACGTCGGGCCGCGCTGCCGTGGCCGCCGGTGCTGGCGACACCGCGACCCTTCGAAGGTGAGGTTGGGTTCGACCCGATCGATCTCGCCAGTTGCGATATCGCGGCCTTGTGTGCTGCCTGCCCTATCGATCACTCCATCGGTCCTGCGCCGGAAACGCGTGGCGGCCAGCGCGCCGGCAAAGCGCGCTGGCAAGCGTTCAAGGCGTCCGGACTCGCCAGCTACGACACACTCCGCAACGACGCGCTCGTTTCGCCGCCGCGCGGGGTCAGCCGTATCTCGCCCTATCTGCACCACGGCCACCTGTCCCCTTTGCAGATCGCACGCGAGGCGCACGCTCACGGCTCCTCCGGCGCGCGGAAGTTTCTGGACGAGCTGTTGATCTGGCGTGAGCTGGCCCACAACTTCTGCTTTCAGCTAGCGGATGACAGGGCTCGGCTGGAGTCACTGGCCGCGTTACCGCAGTGGGCCAGGGAGACCCTCGTCGGCCACGAAGGTGACCCGCGCGAGGCCGACTATTCGTGGGAAGTGCTTGCCCGGGGAGACACGAAAGAGGCGCTGTGGGATGCAGCACAGACCTGGCTGCGTGTGCATGGCGAGTTGCACAACAACGTGCGCATGACCTGGGGAAAAGCACTGCTTCGCTGGTGCCGCAGCCCACAGCACGCTCTCGAGCTGATGATCGATCTCAACCACCGCTATGCGCTGGATGGGAACGATCCGAACTCCTACGGCGGACTGCTCTGGTGCCTCGGTCTGTTCGATCGACCTTTCAAGCCGGCGCAGTCAATTTACGGCACGGTACGCGCCCGCCCTGCCGGTGTCCACGCGCGCCGTCTCGATGTTGCGGCCTATCTTGCGCGCGCGCGTGCGAGAACCTCGCTGTCGGTAGGCGTGGTGGGTGCCGGCATCGCCGGCCTTGCTGCGGCGCGTACGCTCGCCGATCTGGGTTTCGAAGCGACGGTTTTGGAACGCGCGCACGCCGTTGGCGGGCGGGCGGCCTCGCGCACAGCGCACGGGCACACGTTCGATCACGGCGCTCAGTATTTCACGGCGCGCGACCCACTGTTCCAACGCTATCTGGAGTCGTGGATTCAGCTGGGCATCGCCGCACCCTGGGAGGGCGTCATAGATCGTGACAGCGGCGATCCTTCGTCTGGTGGTACCCGCTACGCAGGCGTGCCGACGATGCGCGCAGTTGCCGAGCACCTCGCGGGCTCGCTCGACATCCGGCTTGGCGTGCAGATCGACTCAGTCGCTTGCAAGAACGCGCAATGGCAGATCGCGGGCGAACGGTTCGGCGCGCTGGTGCTTGCTTTACCGCCGGAGCAGGCGACACCGCTGCTAAGCGCGTTTCCAACGATCACCGCGCGCGTCGCAACGATCAAGTCGCTACCTTGCTGGAGTGCGATGGTCGCATTCGAAACGCGCCTCGAGCTGCCCTTCGACGCCGCTTTCGTCGAAGACTCACCGCTGGCGTGGGTGGCACGCGACAGCAGTAAGCCGGGGCGAGCGCGCGGCGAACGCTGGGTACTGCACGCCACGCCGGAGTGGTCGGGCGCACGGCTCGACGAGGAACGCGACATTGTCGCCGACCGGTTGATCCAGGCCTTCTTTGACGCCTTCGAGCTGCCCCCAGTCGCTCCTCTGTACCGCGCCGGGCACCGCTGGCGATACGCGCGCGTCCCGGAAGGCATCGGCGAGAACTGCGTATGGGACGCGGCCCTCGGTCTCGCTGTTTGCGGTGACTGGTGCCGCAGCGCGCGTGTCGAAGATGCTTTTCTGAGCGGCGTGGCGGCCGCTGGTCGCATCGCCGGTACGGCGCTCATTCAGCCTGCTTCCGAGAACGGCCGGACAACGGGTTATCGCGCCGGCGGGTCATGAATCACGCGCTGATTTCGCAAGCGCCGTGCAAGCGCCGCAAATCGTCGTCCAGCTCGGCCAGCCGTTGCGCCGGGACCGGTAGATAGAAAAGCGGCCCGGAGGCGATCCCGACCGAGGCGGGCAGCCGAGCACAATCCGCGGCGAGAACAGAAAAACTTCGCCACCGCTGGTGCTGGGGCAGCGTTCCGGATGCACCTCCGACGAGCCGGACTGACCGTTAAGCGACGGCGTCGTTTGGCGGGTCGGCTACCGGGGCGTGCACGCTCACAGCCCGGCTGTGGGTCAAGCGAATAACGCCGCAGGACGCCCGCATCGACGCGCTCCTCATCAGTGAGCCGGCTGCGCCCATCGGCCGGGCCATCGGGCAAACAAAATACCTCTCTCACAGTTGATCTACAAAGCTGGAGTACGGGAATCATGTCACCGCTTCGACAGCAAGTGTGCACGAGACATCACCACGACTCTGCGCCAAAGCGGCGTGGCACAGACCATGCCCTCGGCCTCGCCCTGATGCACCTTTGTGGTCGTTTCAGAAATGCAAAGATCGGTACGATCTTTGCATGGCCAGGGGCGCTGAACCAGGCGAATAAAAGTGGCACCTGTCTACAGCGGGAAGCCGTTACCCATTGAGTAAATAGAACCGATCAAGTCAGTGCGTCGAGGATGGGGGATTTCGGATGGCATCGAACCCTTGCTGGCAGGTTGGAGCGTGATTGCTGGTGAAGCGACGCGACGTGGATGGCGGGAACAACAGAATGCAGTTTTTGAGTTGTGAGAGCTCCGGGCCAATGGGATACGGCGTCTGCCTATGAAAGACGAGCGCCGTATCTCGAGTCTGTGGTACGCCGGGTTGGCGATGGTCACAGCAATCATACTGGTGGTTCTAGTCTCCCAGGGTTCGACGATGTCTCGCCTTTCCAACCTCGGCCTGGATGAGGGTGGATTTCGTGATACCTATCTCATGTTCAGCAAGTCGGAACCCGGCAAAGGCTATGTCCTCGGCCGACGCGATTCGACGATTCGCCGCAGCCACAAGAAGCTGTCCGGCGGCAAGTGGAATCTCGTCGAGATAGCCCCCGATCCAGACATTCCTGGGTCGAGCTTCTGGGTCGCGCAATCGAAACGAATAAACAGGGGCACGGTGTTTTTCATACCCGTCACTGGAGTAAGCGATTGGAGTTACCCTTTTCTGTATCAGTTCGTGAAAAAACACAGGCGCGACATCGAATTACCCGACGTGGAGTGGTCACGACTGTTTGTCAATCGAATATATAAAGGATTGTATCTGAAGGTCTCACTACCGTTTGATCTGCGCAAGAAAGACGGTGGCTCTGGTGTTCTGCGCGAGATTTTCACCATCGAAGACAACCGCATGACCTACGTGAGCACGCGCTTCAGTGACATCCCGGGATTGTACACATCGATCCTGGCCGATGGCGTCGTCCCTGTGCTGGCGACCCCGCCGCCGGCTCTGTCCTGGTTGTCGCAGCGCCGCCCGGCGGACGGCATCATGTTCCTGATGTCGAATCAGCCGCCTTTCACGCTCTCGCTGCTACCGCTGCCTGTTTCTCTGCCTGGTCTCTTCGAGGCAAAAAACGGGCGCCCGCCTGCGACTTTCGAGGATGGTCGATTCCGCCAGTGGAGCATCGAGGCGCATAGCTCGAATATCAGTGACCCGCACCCATTTTCGGTAGCGGAGATGGCCGCACTCGACACCGAATTCGAGCAATACGCCAGCTTGTTCAAGAGAGAACTGCAGATGCACACCGAGTTTCATCGCTCACCCGAGTTGCTCGAGCAACTCCCCGAACGTCAGGCTGCGATCGCGGACCTGGAACCGAGCTTAGGTAAACTGTGATGTCGATACGGCCCTTTCGAAACGAGTTGAAGTTCAACCTCCACCACAGCGCTCGTGAAATGCTGCTTGCCCGCTGGCACCGTTATCTCGTCAAGGGGGCGTTCACCAATCGCCACGCCGTTACAACGATCCTGAGCCAGTACTACGATTCGCCAGACTTGACCTTCTATTATGAGAAGTTGGAGGGCATTGGACTGCGCAACAAGGTGCGTCTGCGCGCCTACGGCACCGAGTTCCGAGCCGGGGAAACGGTTTTCCTGGAGATCAAACGTCGCTACAACGATCTCGTGAGAAAGGACCGGTACAAGATACCGGCATTTGATCCGGAACATCACCTGGATCCATTGAATTGGAAATTTGACGACCCGCAGATGGAAAGTAATTTCCTGACCCTTCGTGAACGGCACAGACTGCGGGCGTCCGCACAAACCTACTATCAACGAGAGGTTTATCAGGGTGCGGTGGAAAGCGACGTACGGATCACGTTTGACAGTAACTTTATCGGGCTTCACCCGCACGAAAAATTGACCACCGGCATACTACGTGACCCATCACGCAGCCTGATACCGGATACCCTGGTCATCCTGGAGGTGAAAGCAACCCATGGAATACCTCGTTGGGTTCACGACGGCATAGTTGCGTGTGAGCTTCAACAACGACCAATCCCAAAGTATGTAACGGCGGTGGAAGGCCTCCGCCTGCATGAAGTTTTTCGAGGTGGAATCTACGCATGAATACGGAATTGAATTACTTTTTGGATCAACTCCTGAAGCCGTCCGAGGCAAATCTGTTTACATTGCCGGACATCTTACTGGCGATGATGGTTTCTGCTCTGCTCTCATACGCGCTGTCGCTCGTATACCGCTACACGCACCGGGGGACCAGCTATTCGCAGTCTTTTCTACTGACGATGTTCATCATGGCGGTCGCCACCAGCGTGGTCATGATGATTATTGGCAGCAATATCGCGCGGGCTTTCAGCTTGGTCGGCGCCTTGTCCGTAATCAGGTTCCGCACGCCGGTAAAGGATGCGCGCGATCTGGCATACCTGTTCGCCGCGATGATAGCGGGGATGGGATGTGGAACCGGGTTTTATATGGCGGCGATTGCGATGACGGCTTTCATCTCGATAATGGTCATAGTTCTCTACGTCGCGAACTACGGGCTGAAACAAAAGCTTGAGAGCGTGCTGCGTGTCACGTACAAGGTAGGTGAAGACAATACCTTGGAAAAAATTGAACACCAGATGAAAGCAGCTTTTTCAGATGTCCGACTGATCAATCGAATCGTAGATATCCACCCTGAGGAAGAGACTAACGTCTATGTTGTGCGCCCGGGTAAGTCTGTCGACGAGAAAGACATAGAGCGAAGACTTCGCGAGATCGAAGGCGTGATGAACTTGTCGATCTACCAAAGCGACCAACATGCACCGTTCTAGTGACCTGTTCCGGGACATCTACACCGGCCCGCGAGGGCGGCTGGCGACCGCGCGGCTGGTGGGGCTCATCGTCCTGGTATTTGGTGCAGTTTTCGTTCTGTTTTTCGGCGGCGAATACTTTCAACGGCTGATCGCGTACAAAAATGCCAGGGAGTCCGTGCCGAATACCATCGACTTGACGTTAGAACGTCCGGTACGGGATATTGTTAGCAACGTCGTACCTGAATTACCCATATCCTGGATTCCGGAGAAACTCCTCGAAAGCGGCCTGCCAGTGTACGACCTTCGCATAAGGTCCAAGCATCTCGATCTGCTACAGCGAACCGCCGAACAGGTGACCGCCCGTTCAATCTCCACCGATATATTGCGCGATTACGTTCCAGCGCAGTTCCTGCTCGACGGGGAGTGGCTGCCAATCAAAGTGAAGCTGCGCGGTGTGTACTATGCTCACTACCACAAGAGACAACCTTCGCTGCGGCTGAATTTTCCTCGTAATCGACTGTTTCACGGTCAAGACCAGATCAACTTAACGCACCCGTACGACAAAGGTATTACAAAGGACATCACGGCCAACTGGGAGCTGCAACGGTACGGCATTCTTACCTGGAACAGTCAGTTTGTTGTTCTACGCCTGAACGGAACAGTAGTTGGTGTTTATCAAGAGATAGAGCATTTTACGCGTAGCATCGCGGACCGTAGCGGTCGAAGTGAAGGCTTTATCTTCTCCGGTGAGGGACAATTGTTCGGCAAGGAAGGTCACGGCTACCCTCAAGCTAAACACGCAATGGAACTGCTCAAAGGCTGCGGAGAGCTTGACGGCGCGCCGCTAGCCGAGCATTGCCATTGGGATGGCCTCAGCGACTATTTTGACATGGATAAGCTGGCTTGGGCGGGGGCTCTCACTATCGTCCTTCACACAAAGCATGCCTGGGCTCCCGACAATCTTCGACTTTTCTGGGACCCGGCGCGAGGCAAGTTCGAACCCATTCCTTGGGACTACGACGCCGACCGTCTGGACCCGAATCTGCAGCCCGAAGGTGAATGGCCACCTACAGGATACCGTAAGACGTTCTATGGCATGCCTGAGTACCGTCGAATGCGTGATCGGCGCGTCTGGATCCTTCTTACGGAACGCGTAGACGCAATGATCGAATATGCCGATGCACTGTTCGCTACACTCGCTAAGCCGCTGAGGTACGACTTGCGCTATCTGGGGTTACCAGTTGGTGAGTCGCGCCATGCCGATTATATCGACACGCTACGCGGGAATAGAAAGTTCTTAATGGAGTTGTTTAACAAACATGACCTTCGTGCACACATGTGGCGTGGTGAGAGCGACAACGTTACTTTTTCGTTGGAGAACTACGGCAAGTCATTCCTCTCGGTGAACGGTGTCATCGTGAGCGACGGTCTGGGCACGCGTGTCCAGTCAGTAGACCAGGTCACCGTGGACGGTTTGTGGTCTGGCCAACCTGGAGCGAAACATTTTTCAGTAACTCTACCGCCAGATACGCAAATCGTAGGATTGACGGTTCAAGATGAGGTGACAGGCGCACATCTGCACGACGACGAGATCAATTTGAGCAATGGAACAGGCCCAGCGCCCGAACTCGACCGGCCGCAAGCACGGCCGCCGCTACAAATAGCACTGCCGAACACCCGTACACAAGCATCCACGGTTACGTTCGGACCCGGTCGCGTCGTACTTGATCAAACGTTGCAGATTCCGCCATCACATGAAGTCACCTTTGCACCCGGTCTCGAACTGTCACTGGGAGAAGGGGTTTCCCTCGTTATCTATGGCGACTTGACAAGCGTGGGTACCGAGGAGTCGCCTGTTCAGATACTCGCTACCGACGCCGGATTGAATTGGGGTGGCATATTCGTTCAAGGTTCGAGCACTCGCCCAAGCACAGTGCGAATGGACTATACAACCTTTCACGGTGGCGCTGGCGGCGAGACTAACCGCACCATTTTCTCCAGCCCATTCTCAGTACACGACGGCATAGTTGAAATGCAGAACTCCAGATTTCTTGACTCCGCCGCCGATGATGGGATCAATCTGAAGTACGCCGAAGTCAACGTGCGAAACAACGTACTTCGGAATTCCATGGATGACGCTCTGGATTGCGATTTTTGCCGGGGCAGTATTAGCGACAATACCGTAACTAATGCCGGTGGTGATGGCCTTGATTTCAGTGGCTCTGATCTAGTAGTCAATTCAAACTCGGTCGCACGATGCGGAGACAAGGGGGTCAGTATCGGCGAGAGAACACGCGCCACTCTATTCGAGAACGTTGTTTCTGAATGCAAAACCGGTATTGCAGTAAAGGATGCGTCAGACGTCGTAATTCGAAACGGACAATTAAGCCAGGTTCACATCGGTATCGCGCTGTATTCGAAAAAACCGACCTTCGGCCCCAGCCAGGCCACGGTGGAGAACGTGGAGATGTCGTCGGTGATCACCAGGTTTGTACGAGACCGGCTGAGCACGCTCGAATTGCTGACGGATAGTCCCACCAGTACCGTAGAACTGCGAGAGCCGTGATTTCCGGATCATCACTCTGCCAATCGATTAATTGCGACGAGCGATCTACTTCCGCGTTGTAGTTTCGAATTCAAACAACGTCCAATAAGCGGAGGGACATTCACGCATGCCCGCATTCTGGCGATATCTCGTTACACTGCCGGTCACGGCCGTCTTGGGGACCGCGCTTGCCGACACCCAATCGACTCCTCGCAGAGCCTACTTTGAACGCATCGCTACGCTGCCGGTCTACGAAACCTTGGAGCCGGGCAGTAACAGAAAAACAGAGACCTCAGCCGAAATCATCGCGGCCTCTGCGGATGGGCGGACATTGATGTTCACCGACAGTCCGGGTGGCGCGCTGGTGTTTCTCGATGCCACCGATCCTGCGGATCTGCGACCCGGCGGCCGTGTATTGCCTGGCGGTGAACCAACCTCGGTCGCAGTGGCCGGAACTCATGCGCTGGTCAGCACCAACACCAGCCGCAGTCATAAGCGACCCTCAGGGCATCTGGCCGTTGTGAATATAGCCAGCCGCTCGGTTGCAGCAGCTTGCGACGTGCAGGGTCAACCCGATCATGTGGCGGTTAGCCCCGATGGCAGTTTCGCTGCCGTTGCCGTCGAAAACCAGCGCGACGAGAAACTCAGCGACGGTTTCATTCCGCAGCTTCCTCCAGGGCACCTGGCCGTGTTCGAGCTGGATGCGAGGGGTATGCCAAGCAACTGCAGTTCGGCCCGCATCGTCGTGTTGACCGGACTCGCACAAGTCGCGCCGACAGATCCAGAACCTGAATACGTTGCCATCAACGAGCGCAACATCGCAGTGGTTACGCTGCAGGAGAACAACCACCTGGCCCTCGTCGAGCTGGCTAGCGGAAAGATAGTGAAGCATTTTTCTGCCGGCTCCAGCAGCGCCGCCGCGATACCGACGCGAAAGGCACGTCGCGTCGATGGTACCGGGTCGATCCAAGCGGTCGCGCGTGAGCCGGATGGCGTGGCGTGGATCGATAACGATCGGTTTATAACAGCCAATGAGGGCGACTACGTAGGCGGCTCGCGCGGTTTCACAATCTGGCGCACGTCCGGTGAAGTGCAGTTCGACAGCGGCGCACGCATTGAGCATCTCGCCATGCGTCACGGACACTACCCGGCCAAGCGCGCCCACAAAAGAGGTACCGAGCCCGAAAGCGTAACCGTCGGCACATTCGGAAACGAGCGGCTTTTATTCGTCAACGCAGAGCGGGCAAACTTCGTCGCAGTGTACCGCGACACCGGCGCCGCCCCGGAGTTTCTGCAGTTCCTGCCGACACACGTAAAGCCGGAAGGGCTCATGGCCGACCCGGATCGCGGCCTCTTCTTCGTCGCTAACGAGGAAGACGATGCCAAAGACGGGGTGCGCGCGGCGCTCAGTGTTTACCGTTACGGCTCAACCAAACCGCGGTACCCGACGATCGTATCGCAAGAGGACCCCACACTGGGAGCACCGATTGGCTGGGGTGCGCTCTCCGGCCTGACCGCCGATGTCGAGAATCCGAATTTTGTTTACGCGGTCAGTGACGGCTTCTACGACAGCGCCCGGATCTACCGCATCGACGTTTCCCGGCACCCGGCAAGAATCGTGTCCTATGTTGATCTCAAGGGTGGTAGCGCCAAGCGCTATGATCTGGAAGGCATTGCCGTACGCCAGGCTGGGGGGTTCTGGTTAGTCAGCGAGGGTCGCCCCAAGAAAGATCTCCAGAACCTGTTGCTCCAGGTGACCGTGGACGGCACGATCGAGCGTGAATTTCGTCTGCCTGAAGCACTGACGTCGCACGCGAAACGGTCCGGATTCGAGGGCGTCGCCGAATACCAGCAGGACGGTGTTAGCCGCGTCGTCATCGCGATCCAACGCGAGTGGCGAGACGACCCCAGGGGTATGACCAAGCTCGCTATCTTCACTCCCGCAGAGGACAGATGGGGTTTCGTGCGCTATCCATTGGACGCCCCGCGCAGCCCGGCCGGCGGTTGGGTGGGTCTGTCCGGGATTACGTGGCTGGGCGGCGTCAAGTTCGCGGTGCTCGAACGCGACAACAAAGGGGGGAAACACGCGGCGATCAAGCAAATCACGACGATCTCACTGGAGGGCATATCTCCTGCCTCCTTACGCGGCGAGTTACCCGTGCTCGAAAAGCACCTCGCCCTGGACCTGCTGCCGGCGCTGTCGGCGAACAACGGTTTGACATTAGAAAAAGTGGAAGGACTCGCCATTACTGCCGATGGCCGGCTGCTCGCTGTCACGGACAACGATGGTGTCGATGACGCCACCGGTGAAACCCTTCTGCTTGACCTGGGCCCGATCAGTCGTTTGCAGTGACGTTGCTCAGCTCGCCCAACCTGCGGGCGACCTGCTGGTCATCGGGGCCGACCCGATTATCGAGGACTGCGAAGCGGCCCGCTGACAATCGCTCTTCGCGAACACCACAGTGAGGTCGCTGCGCTCCTAACCAAATACGGGTGCGCTGGACGGAGAAGGATTGCTGCGTTAGACCCTGAAGCGGTCCGCGATGGTGCCTCCTGATGGGCAAGAAATACGTCAATTGGCTAAGGCACCCTTTGAATAGCCAGCCAAACTCATAGCGCTCCACCGTCGGGACAGCATCGCTCAAAGCGTTCGAGCTACCGCATTTGCATGGATAGCATAGCGGCGCGCCGAAGTATCAGCTGTTCCGAAATTCGAAGCTTTCCAACTTCCCGGACACACTTGAACTTGCTGAAATCCAAGATCTCAATTGATTGCTCGCTGTTCCTGGATCGATGTCCGCGGCCTGAGGCACTGACTGCGCACCCGCTTTCTTCGCACTCGTCAAGCAACTAGACTGAGGTTAAGGGCTCCGACCCCTTCAACCGTCACTTTCTTGGCGGCGGGCGCAGTCCCCGCATCAGCTTTCCCCGCGGTCGGAATCACATGGAGAATTGACATGAGCATCGACATCCGACGCCGCGCCATAGAGGCTATCGCCCGTGGCTACGAGCCCTCGCCCATCGCGTTCGAGCCAGTCGAGGAGATTTTCGGCCGCAACGTGTTCACGCTCGAGACGATGCGCCGGCAGCTGCCCACCTCTGTGTATCGCAAGCTGATTGCGACCATCCAGAGCGACGAGCCTCTCGACGCCACCCTGGCAGAGGCGGTCGCCATCGCAATGCGTGACTGGGCAATTTCGCACGGCGCGACCCACTACACGCACTGGTTCCAGCCGCTCACCGGACTCACCGCGGAAAAGCACGACTCGTTCTTCATGCCCACCGTGGAGGGCGGCGCGGTGGCGGAGTTCTCTGGCAGCGCCCTCATCCAAGGCGAACCCGACGCGAGTTCGTTTCCCTCCGGTGGGCTGCGCACCACGTTCGAGGCCCGCGGTTACACCGCGTGGGACCCCACCAGCCCCGCGTTCCTCTACGACAACGACAACGGGCGGGTTCTGTGCATCCCCACCGCTTTCTGCGCCTGGACCGGCGAGGCGCTGGATAAGAAGACGCCCCTGCTGCGCTCGCTGGTGGCGATCGATCGCCAGGCGCGGCGGGCCCTCGCACTCTTCGGGACAGACGATGGAGTCTCGCACGTGAACGCGAAAGTCGGCCCCGAGCAGGAATACTTCCTCGTCGACCGACATTTCTTTCTCGGCCGCCAGGACCTGCTCAGCTGCGGGCGGACCCTGTTCGGTGCGGCCCCGCCCAAGGGCCAGGAGATGGAGGATCACTACTTCGGGCAGATCCCCGAGCGCGTGCTCTCGTTCATGCTGGCGGCGGAGAAGGTGCTCTACGAGATGGGGGTGCCGGTCAAGGCGCGGCACAACGAAGTGGCGCCGGCTCAGTACGAGGTCGCGCCGCTATTCGAGAACGCAAACGTGGCCAACGACCACCAGCAGCTCTTGATGACCACCCTCAAACGGCTCGCGCCGAAGTTCGGGCTCGAGGTGCTGCTCCACGAGAAGCCGTTCGCAGGCGTGAACGGCTCGGGAAAGCACGCAAACTGGTCGCTGATGACCGACACCGGTGCGGGCCTGCTCGATCCCGGTGACTCGCCGCACGAGAACATGCAGTTCCTGTTCTTCTGCACGGCGGTGCTGCGTGCTGTGCACCGGCACGCCGATCTGCTGCGGATCGCAGTCGCCCACGCGGGCAACGACCACCGCCTGGGCGCCAACGAGGCGCCACCTGCCATCATCTCGGTATTCCTCGGTAAAGAGCTGCACGATATTTACGACCAGCTCCTCTCGGGCAAGGCTGGAAGCTCGCACGCGCGCGGGTTGCTGGGACTGGGCGTCGACAAGCTGCCGGCGTTGCCCAGACACACCGGCGATCGCAACCGTACCAGCCCGTTCGCATTTACCGGCAACCGGTTTGAATTCCGCGCCGTCGGCTCGAGCCAGGCAAGCGCGTGGCCGGTCACGGTGCTCAATACCGCGGTGGCGGAGTCGATCGACGAGATGACTGACGAACTCGGTTCGATGATCGACGGGGGCGAATCACTCGAGAAGGGGCTGCACCGGCTGATTCGAGAGATCATGACCGACACCATCGCGGTAGTGTTCGAGGGCAACGGGTACTCGTCGGAATGGCACGAGCAGGCGGCGCGACGCGGGCTTCCGAACTACCGCAATACAGTCGATGCGCTCGTGCACCTGAGCGACGACAAGAACCTCCGGCTGTTCGAGCGCTACGCCGTGCTCAGCTCTCGCGAGATGCACTCGCGCGGTGAGATCTTCCTTGAGCAGTACATTAAGACCATCAATATCGAGGCTGAGACCACCGAGTCGATGGCCCGCACGATGATCCTGCCCGCCGCCCTTGCCCACCAGGAGCGGGTGGCGAACTCTGTCAACGCGACGA
>JAHELT010000227.1 GCA_024644045.1 Chromatiales bacterium
ACCTGGGCGTTCCGGCCCTCAGCGTACCCTGCGGTTTTGACGAAAACAGCATGCCGCTGGCGTTTCAGCTGACCGGAGCGCCCTTTTCCGAGCTATCCTTGCTGCAGACGGCGCACGTGTTTCAGTCGGTAACCGACTATCACGAGCGCGCACCCGATCTTGGACCCTGAACCGGAAGCCGCAGTCATGCACACCGAGCCGCTACACCCGGACCTTGGCGTGCGCATCGCCGACATCGATATCAAACGCGTCGACGACAGTGAGTTCGACGAAATCGTAGGGCTGTATTACAGGCACTCGCTCATCGTCGTCAGCGCTCAGCAGCTTGCGCCCGCCGACCAGGCCCGCCTGGCGCACCGCTTCGGCCGCCCGAAGATAGAGAATCGCAAGCAGTACAACCTGCGCGAACACCCGGAAGTCTCCACCGTCGGCAACGTTCATGACGCGCGCGGCAAGGCGCTGGCGTTTTTCAATCGCGGAGGTGTAGCGTGGCACACGGACGGCACCGCGGCATGCCATGTGAATGCGGCAACCTTTCTGTACGCCGTGGAAGTGCCGCGCAGGGGCGGCGATACCATGTGGTGCAGCACCGCTGCCGCCTACGACACGTTACCCGGGGATCTGCGTAAACGCATCGCGAACATGCGTATTCTCGCCAGTTTTCACGCGCACAACGATGCCATCCTGGAGAAGGATCCCGCCTCGCACGTGCCGCTCACCGAGGAAGAACGCGCGGCGCTGCCGCCGGTCTGGCACGACGTGGTTCAGACTCACCCGGTCACCGGCCGCAAGGTCCTGTACCTGTATGCCGATCCGATCGAGATAGACGGCGTGCCGGCCGCGCAGGGGCATGCATTGATCGCCGAGCTGATGGCGCACTGTACGCAGCCGCCGAACGTTTATAAGCATGCCTGGCAACCGGGCGATCTGGCGGTGTGGGACAATCACGCTACCCTGCACAGCGCCACCGACGTGGCCCCGTACGAGGCCGACCGCCGGCTTATGCACCGTTCGTTCGTGTACACGCTGCCGACCGCGCGCCCGATCCCCAATCTGGACGAGCTCAACGCGATTTTCATGCCCTGAATGCGGGCATCCCCCGCTCGCGGGGAGAACAGCGAAGCTCCACGATTGCTTTTCGTTCTGCGGGTTCTATGGGAGTGGCTTCGGGGGTGGGGGTCTGCGCGCGCCGCGGCGCAGGTCAGCCAGCGCACGACCGGTCACCGCGGACAGCACCACGGCGCCGCCGAGCAGCGTGTAGGCGGTCGGTACTTCATTGACGAACAGCCAGACCCACACCGGGCCCAGCACAAACTCCGTCAGCATCAGCAGGGTTACTTCGGCCGCCGCCAAATGCCGCGCGGCCGCGATGAACAGGATGTTACCGAACAGGCCTGCAATTACCGCACCCCAGATCAAGCACAGCACGAGGTCGTGCAGCGATACGGTCAGATCATGGCCGGTGACGGCGAAACAGATCACGCACGTGACGATACTGCCCAGGCCGATGGTCGGCAGCATGTTGACTGCGCGGTGCGCGCGCACGATGACGGCGAAGATCGAAAACAACAACGCGGTCGCCAGCGCCATGGCGTTGCCGAACAGTGAGCCGACGGCCATACCTTCGGCCATCATGACGGCGATACCGGCCATCGCGACCGCAATGGCGACCCTGGTGCTCGGGCGAACACGCTCACCCAGCAGCACCCACGCCAGCAGCGCGGTGATTACCGGCACGGCGCTGATCACGAACAGCGTGTTCGCGACCGTGGTGTTGCTCATCGAGACGATGAAGCAGATCGGCAGTATGCCCTGGAGCAGCGCGGCCAGCACACCGTAACGGCCCACCCGGCCGACCAGCTGCAGCAGCGCGCCGCGATTCACCGCGGCGATCAGCACGAACACGACCAGGGTCTGCGCGATGCTGCGATAGAAGTTTATCTGCCAGACGTTGGCCGCCTGTATCTCGCGCAGGAGCAGCCCGCTGAAGCTGAAAGCGATGGAGCTGACGGTGATCAGCAGGATCGCGAAACGGTGCTGCGCCAAAGTGGTCTCGCCGGCACGGGCCAGTTCAAAGAGTCGCGCGATCAAGCGAGCACGTCGACGTCGTGTCCACACCCCCCAGGAGGAGCGTGCTCTCGGCGAAGCCGCTCCTTCGCACGCAGGGCGCTCGTCCCGTCATCCCAACCCTTCTCCCCGGGGAGAAGGGCTTTCTTCCCCTCTCCCATGGGGAGAGGGATCAAGGGTGAGGGCTCCGCCGCTCTCCCACTGGTAGAGGGGTCGGGGGTGAGGGGATTCACGGCTTGCGCTCGTACACGACCACGTGCCAGGCCAGGGTCTGGTCGCGGAAGCACTCGCGGAGCCCGCTTTCGCGCAGGCACGCATCGATGTCCCGGGGTGTATAGATGTACGAGCGAAAACCGCTTCGCTGCACCAGGTGCACGCAGTTCTCCGCCCAGTTCCACAGTCTGACCCACCACTTGTCACGCGGATACACTGCGCCGTAATAGCGCGTGGCCCGCGCCGCCGACAGTCCTACGAGCCCGGGCATGTCGTGGTAGCAGCAGATCACGCGATCCAGGGTGACGATATCGGCGTCCGGCAACTCGCCGGCAAGCGCCACGAAATCGCCGAACCTGAACTCGATACGCGCCGCCAGGCCCCGCTCGCGTGCTTCCTCCTCGGCGAGCTCGATGAATGCGCGCGACGCATCCACACTGGTGGCGCGCTCTGCCCCGGCTTCGAGGAGTGCGTGCTGAAGAGCGCCGATACCACCGCCGATATCGAGCAGGGTGAGGCCTTGAACGCCCCCGCGCCCGAGCGCCTGCGCGAGGATGCGGGTGGTCTGCTGCGCTCCCGACTCACGGTATCGGCGCCTGAGTCCGGCTGCACGCTGCGGCGAGAACTCGCGCTGGTACGCCAAACACGTATTGCAGTGCACGAGGCGGCCGGATGCTCAGGGCAGCATGACCGGCCGCGTGACGCCGATCATGCAATCGCGAGTGACGAGCTCCGCGAGCCGATTCTCCCCCAGGTTCTCGCTGCCGGCAGGACGCAGGGGCAGCACCAGGTAACGCATATCCGCCGTGCTGTCGTGCACGCGCACCGCGACATTGTCGGGCAACTCCGTACCAAACTCCCGCAGCACGCTGCGCGGTTCGCGCACCACGCGCGAGCGATACTCGCGGGCTTTGTACCAGTCGGGCGGCAGGCCCAGAAGCATTCGGGGGTAGCACGAGCACAGCGTGCAGACGATCACATTGTGCACGGCCTGAGTATTCTCGACCACGATCAGCCTGGTCGGGCCAATGTCGATTCCGAGCTCGCGGCACGCCGCCGGCCCGTCGTTGAGCAGCCGCTGCCTGTACTCCGGATCGCACCATGCGTGCGCAACCACTTTCGCCCCGCCGGCCGCCGTCCGGCTGTCCAGGGTTTCAACGGCGGCCCGCACTTCCTCCGCAGTGATCACCTGCTTCTCGATCAGCAGCTCGCGCATGGCGATCTCCAGCAGCTGACAATGCGTGAGCGGCGCGTCGGAGTCCGGCGGTGGCGTATGATCGTGATCGTGATCTGTCATATCTGTTTACCGATCAGTCCTCCGCCGGGCGCAACCAGTGTTCGTACAGCTCGACATCGAGCGTATCCTCGCGCGATTCGCGGTAACCAGGCCACAGTTCCGTCTGTCTGAATCGCACGCGATAAAGGGTGCGCGCGGGCAAGCCGGCGCGCCCGTAAGCGAGTTCCTCCGGGTTGGCGAAGGCGCCGCACACGCGCTCCACGACACCGGTTTTCCCTTGCACATAACGGGGCGTGCGGATGTGGCCGGGCGTGGCGCCGGTGCGCACCACCACCCGATCACCGATCTGCAGTCGGTGTCCCACGGCGTATCCGCTCGACGCGCGCGTCGAGCTCCTCGCTGCTCAGCACGCCCTTTTCCAGCAACAGGGTGGCGATCGCGAGCGTCCAGCGCTCGTAGTACGTATGCGTCGTATAAACGTCCTCACCCAGTGATTCGATTGCACGGCGTAACTCGTCAGTGCGAATGAGTCGGCGCTGCGCGTCGCCGAGCAGTGTCAGCAGCGCATCGATTCGTTTTTCCCACCACTCCGGCTCGTGCGTGGCGTCACGCTGCAGCGGACCGGCGGGCAGTCCACCGAGATCGTGAGCACCACGGGGTGGGTGTGACTGCCCGGGCATCGCGTTACCCGGCTGCATACGCCTGGCGCAGGCGGTCGTGCGGCGATTCGTCTTTGAGCGGGACGCGCATTGCCTGCAAGATCGCCATCATGTCGCGGTGCTCGGGCAGTCTGGGGTTGGTCGTTATGTTACCGCTTTTCAGGGCAGCGTCGGCAATTGCCGCGTGCTTTTCGCCCTCGACAAAGTCGTCCAGCCCCTGATCCAGCCCGAGGCGGGCGCGCAACCGGGCGACACCATCGGCTACCCGCTCCGTGCCGAGCATTGCGCAGAGTGCCTCGTGCTTATCGCCGAGTTCAAGTTCGTTGAAGGCGGTTACCGCCGGCAGTGCCAGCGCGTTACCCAGGCCGTGGATGACGCGGTTCATCGCCCCCAGAGGGGCTGAGATGGCGTGCGCGAGGCCGAGCTGCGTACTGTTGAAGACCACCCCTGCCAGCGTCGAGCCGATCAGGCATTCGCCGCGCGCGATCAGGTTGTCCGGCTCATCGTAAGCGATCGGCAGCCACTCGAGGATGCGGTGCAACGACGCCCGCGCCAGCGGGTCGGTAACCGGCGAAGCCAGCCTGGAGGTGTAAGACTCGAAAGCGTGTGTGAACGCATCAAAGCCCGTGTGGGCGGTAACCTGCGGCGGCATGGAAACCAGCAGCTCCGGGTCGAGAATCGCGATCGCCGCAGACATGTTCTGGGAACGGTAACGCAGCTTGATGTCGGAGCCCGCCTTGGAGATGACGGCCATCTCGGAAACCTCGGACGCCGTGCCCGCCGTGGTGGGGATGCAGACGAACAGGGAATCGTGCGGCGCGAAGTAGCGGTCGAAGCTCGCCATGTGCGCCACGTCGCCCGGGTTGCTGAGCAGTATACGTGCTACCTTCGCCGTATCCATGGTGGAGCCGCCGCCCAGCGCGGCGATCAATTCCGGCTGCACCGCCTGCAGAACACCGCGACAGGCCGCTACGGATTCGGTATCGGGCTCATGGTTCGGAACCGCGTGCACGGTGGTGGCAACGCGCTTTTTCTCCAGTGCCTGCACGATCCGGGCAAGCGCCTCGCTGCCGGTGAAAAACGCATCGGTGACCAGCACGGCGGAACGCGCATCGCGCGCCGCGGCGACATCGCCGAGCTCGAGCGCGGCGCCCGGTGCAAACTTGATCTGCCGCGTCGAGTACCGGAACAGAAACGGTACCCATGTCGGTTGACTATCGCTCATGAAATCTAGTACCTCGGGACGAGCCGCTTACCAGCATAACGGATTCAACGGGCCAGCAACGCTGTCAATGCATCGTCAATGAACTGCATGTTGTCGGCGTTGAGTCCCGGCGCGCCGCCGATGTGGCCATAGGTCGTCCGAATCGGCCGCACCTCGGCGCTGCGCATGAAACGCTTCTGGATGCGGTTGTCTTCCACCGGGAAGTACTGGTCGGTCGCACTGGGCAGCATCACCGTATCCGCACGGATCGCCCGGCAGGCCTTGCGGTAGTCGCCCCTGAAAACCGTGTTGTCACTGATGTCGGACCGCTGCCAGGTGTCCAGCATGCCGAGCAGGTCGTTGGCATCGCGGCCGAGGAAGCGATGCTCCCAGAATCCGATCATGAAATCCTCCGGCGTGCTGAACCCGTGCCGGGTATAGCACTCTTCGCGGTAGAACGCCGGCGAAGGCCCCCAGCCCGCATAGACGCGCGCGAACGCACGCAGACCGCGCACCGGCGCGGCAGTGTACCAGCCTTCGTCGAAGTCGATGGCGTTCACCAGCGCCGCCTTGACGCCTTCCAGGAACACCCAGTTGTGATTGGACGTCTTCGCCGACGAGCACCATGGCGCAATACGCGCGACCAGGTCGGGAAACAGCGCGGCCCAGTGAAACGCCTGCTGGCCGCCCATGGAGAAGCCGGCGACGAGAGCCACCTTCTTCACCTTGAAGTGACCGGTCAGCAGCCGATGCTGGCACTGCACGTTGTCCCAATGCGTGATG
>JAHELT010000228.1:0-5125 GCA_024644045.1 Chromatiales bacterium
ATGAACAGGAGCGCGATGGCCACGGCAATCGCGAGTTCCGGAGCACCGACGGCGACCAGCACGCCGAGGAAGAACGTGACGATCCCGGCACCTTCGGTGGTGGTCCCGGTATCAGGCTCGTCCTTGTCTTGATGATCCGCCCAGTATCCGGACACGAGCAGCGCCAGGACCGCCAGCAGACCACCGATGATGAGCCAGGGATTGTCGAGCCGCGATCCGGCGAAGGCGCTGGTCGCGCCGATGAACGCGAATATCACAAAATCGCGGATCGTGGCGTGCGGATTGTTCGACTCACCCATCGACCGTTCCAGTCCGATGAGGAATCCCAGCAGACCCGCGCTGCCAAACATGACGAATCCGTCGAGCAGTTCCTGTTGTTCCATGCAGAGCTCCTGTCGCGATCGGCGCGCTCGCTGGCGGAGTCACCGTAACTGTCGTGCCAGGCCGGGCACCACGGTGAGATTTCAGCTCCGGTCCCGGTGCGTAGGCCCAAGGCGATCGAGGCGCCCGAGATTGCCTGGCGCGCCAGGCTCCGCGCCCACGAGCTTCGCACGCTCCGGCGATCCGGTGAGGCCATCGCAGCGGCCCACTGCCGGTGGAACCCGGAGCGCTTCGCCGCAAGGGACGGCGAGCATTACATCGCCACCGGGTAGGGCGGCCTCTTCCGCGAGGGGACCCTTCCCGTGACCTGACCCCACGGCTCGAGGCCCGGCGTCATTCTAACCCGGTCACGATCCGGAACCGCGGCATCGTCTACCGCCAGGACTACGACCTCGGCGGTGGCAACGCCCGGAGCAAGTCCTTCGGTGGGGCTCTGTGCGGTCGCTCGGTTGACCCCGCGGCGCGCACGGGCTCCGCGACGGCTACGCACAGGAGCGCATGGCCGAGCTGCAGGCCCGCGGCTTCAACCACGCCGCCGCCCACGAGCCATGCTCGCGGCATTCGTGCATCCATCCACATCACGCACAGAGGGTGCTGTCATTCCCTTGGCCGCTCCGCATGGGAGAACGAGCTTTGGCGCGTGTGCGGCGATTCCACGGATTGGCCAATCGAGCGGATAGGGGATGTAAACCCGCGCTTGACCAAGCGTTACTGGCATTGGACTGCCGTCTGCAGTCGCGATTCGACGCCGGCTTGGCGACGACACACGGTCGAGTACGCCGGCACCCGGGGGGCCACTTCCATCAACCGGACGACGGACGCGACGAAGCCTTGCGTCGCGCGGCGGCTCAGGTGGAAAACCGTTCTGACGACCAGGGCGCACTCGATCTACCCTTTGCACTGCTGGTCCCGGCGGACTCTCGCAACAACCCCTCCGGGGTGTCGAATCCTTCATCGAAAGCGTCGTAGACTGCCGGTGTGGCGACCGCCGTTCGCGTTGGTCCGGCACAACTTGTCGCGCCGACGACAGGAGGTTCGCGATGCACACAGAATACGGTTCGCAGTATGGCGTCTCACATTGGCTTGTGATCGCTGGTGTCGCGCTGATGTGCAGCATCGCGATTGCTACCTGGCTATGGGTATCTCCTGAGCGGGTGGCGAGCGAGGTTACTTCGCCGACTGCACTGCCACCCATGTCGATACCCACAGCGAAGACGGTGCCAGGGGATGAGGGGAGGAAAGCGATGACCGGCAGCAGTGCCAGTGCAGATATCGAGCAGCAGGTGCAACGCCTGGCCGATGCCAGTCGACGTAACCGTCCTGACGTCTCACAATTTCCTGCGGCGGACACCGACAACGATCCGTGGCCCGCTGCGCAGGCAGAAGCGCAAATGCCTGTGGTTGCTTCTCAGCAGCAAGCGTTGCCCCCCAAAGCGAACGCCGAGCAAGTCAAAGCTGAGCCTCTCCCGCGACGGAAAGCGCAAGCCACGGTGCAACAACCGGCGCGAGAAGAGACTGCGATATCGAGCGCGGAGATCGACATCCTCCTCGCGGCTGCTCGTGAAGATCTGGCGCGAGATCGCTTGACCACGCCGGCGGGTGCGAATGCGCTCGAACGCTTCCAGGCAGTATTGGCACGTGATCCCGCCAATGCAGAGGCAACAAGTGGGCTGCACGCCATCGTCACCAGGTACCTCGCGTTGGCTGAGCGCGTTGCGCGTGAAGGTCGCTTCGACAAGGCTGAGTCATTCTTGCGGCGCGCTGAACGGGTCGGTGTAGACGCAGACACATTGGTTGCGGCTCGACAGCAGCTGGCCGAGTCGCGCGCGAATCGCTAGTGGGTCAACCGTGCCCCGCGCCGACGCCCACACCGCGGCGTCTGACGAGGTGTGCCGTGCCCGGATGTCGGGGCGCGCGAGCCCATGGCGGGCGTTGCGGAGCGTCGTGCGGACCTAGGCGCGGTTGCCGGACACCTGGCCAACCTCGTCGGTAACACGGTCCAGCATCGCCAGCATATGCGGACCATCGTGAACGCCGCTGGCGGCCATCCATGCACGTGAAGGTATCAGGCACCTTTGGCTCATTGACCCGGACCCGAAAACCTTAGAAGCGTTCGAGCTGACGGAAAAGCGACGAACGGTGATCGCGACACGTGGTGGTGACGAGCCGGCACACGTCGCGCCTCTTGACGCGTTCGCGCTCGAGCTCGGCGCGCTTTGGGTTTGAGCGGGTGTTAGCCCGGGGAATCGCGCCCCGAGGCCCCGGGGCTGCTCAACCGCCGCGACATCCGATGGCTTAGCCCGGGCGCATTTTCACCGGCCGCATCAGTCCGTCGGCGATGTCAAAGCAGACTTCGGAGTAGTGCAGCTCGTCGCAGAGGTACAGCCACAGCGTGTTCAGGATCGCGCTCGCCGTCATCAGATTGGCGAACAGGATCTGCGGGGCCGAGCCCGCGGCAGCCTCGACGCAGCTCAGCTCGCCGGGCGCCCTGTCGGCGGGCTCGCGGATCTCGGCGTGGTACCGGGACAGCGAGGGCGTGACGTCGACGCCATCGCGGCGGACGTACACCTGGGCGCCGCCGTAGGTACCCCGCAGCAGCGTGCCATCGGCACGTTCCTCGATGCCATCGTTGCCGCCCGAGATCAGGCAGACGTCGTGCAATCGCTCTGCGCAGTAGTCGGTCACCAGCTTGCGGGTGGCATGGTTGTCGACGGCGAGCACGACGATCTCACCGTCGTGAACGAGCCGCTCGATGTTCGATGCGCTGACGTGCTCCTCGATCGCGGCGATGGTGAGGGTCGACCCGGCCAGGAAACCGAGCAGCTCGTCGCGCGTGACCGCGGCCTTGTTGGCGTAGGTGTCGAACACCATGCGCCCGGCATTGCCGGGCTCGAACGCGTCGCCGTCGGCGAGGACGAAGCGGACGGGCTGGCCGAGGGACGCCAGGAACAGGGCGCCGTAGCGGGCGACGATGCCACCCACGCCGCCGAGACCGAAGAGCTTGATCGTGCTGCCCGCCGCGAGGCACGGCACGAGCGCCGCGCCGCGAGCGCGCCCGGTCACCGCGTCGCCGGTTCCCGGGCCAATGATCGGTGTCGTCATCAGTTCACTCCGTTGACGGGACCGGCGCCCGGGTACGGGCCGTAGGCGGCATAGGCGGCTTGCTCGTGTTCCAGCTCGATCGTGACGCGCTCGAGCCAGGCTTGTGGAAAATCGGAGCTCCGGCGCTCGTAGGCCGCCATCGCGGCACCAGGCGCGACCTTGAAGCGCACGCCGTCGACGACGAACTCGCAGTGGAACTCCGGCGGCTCCTCGTCAATCCGCCCGACCACGATGTGCAGCCCGGCGCGATAGGATTCGTCCTCCTGATCGGTGTGCGACGCGTAAGCCGCGCCGTCGCCGTGGCTGTGGATGGTGCCGATCGGGCTCTGACCGGGGCCGAGGTCGTCACCGAGATCGTAGTGCACGTCGAGCGGATAGCGCCGCCCGGTCCAGCCCTCGCGCACCGTCGCACGCTGCGCCGGGACGTGCGCCTCGATGCGCCCCGCTTCCCGGTCCCAGACGAGCACCGCGGCGGCCTCGGCGCCGTGGCGTTCGAAGACCGCGTCGAAGAATCCGACGAGACGCTCGATGTCCGGCTGCGGGATCTGCGGGTAGCGCAGCCGCACCGTCTGGTCGTGCGGAGCGAGCTCGGTGGGCCAGGTGCGCGCATTCACGCAGCTCGAGAACAGCGGGTGGTTGCGACACAGGAACAGGCCGTTCGAGCCGAGCACGTAATAGACCGGCGCGTCCTCCGGCAATGGGATGTCGGCATCCGTCTTCACGTAGATGGGCGTGACCAGGTTTTCGTTGGGGTATTTCATCGGCGCACCTGCTTGGGCTGTTTCCCGTGGTTGAACACGAGCCGGGCGATGTCGTTCGCGCACGCGACGCGCGGATACTCGCCCGCCCGGCACTCGGCGATCCGCGCGACCATCTGTCGGACGCTCAGCCCGACCGGCAGCCACGGCACTTCGAGCACGAACAGGGGCGCCGCTCGCGTCGCTTCTTCCCACGCTTCGATGGTGGCCACGCGCGGATCCACGCCCCGGGATTCGCTGAACCAGCTGGTGAGCTCGTGGTGCTCGCTGCTGTAGTTGAAGCCGGTCTCGAAAAGGCAGCCGAGCAGCGCCTGCAACGCGCAGCGCATGCGCTCGCCGTTGTCCCGGGTCGCCTGGAGCTTCTCGAAGTCGAGGTGCTGGGTGCAGATCCACGAAAGCGGTCTGTCCCGCTTGTCGGGTGCGAACTTCGAGCAATTGAGCAGGGCCGGGTAGCACAGCGCATCGTCGAGGCTCTGGATCGGCTCGTTTCGAAAAAAGCACTCGTTGGCGCCGGTGAGCTGTGGCCGCCCGCGGCGGTCGGACGCGAACACGGCGAACACGATCACGTAGGGCAGTGCGATCGTCACGTCGCGGTAAGTCGCGCCCTTGCCGAAGGGCGCCGGCGAGTCCTCGGCGATCCAGCGCAGCCGGTGCACCCGGGGCGATGTCTGGTGCACCCAGACAGTCAGCGGGCCGCTGCGGAACTCGCGCTTGAGCCCGTCGGGGTACACGGCGTCGAGCGGGCGCGGCGAGAGCAGCTCCACCAGGCGCTCGACCTCGAGCGAGGCCGTCTGGCCCTCGGGCGAGGTCGCAAGCACCTGCGAATGATCGATGGTGACGGTTTCCACGCCCGGCTACCTCAGGCAGTGCGCCCGGCTCGGGTC
>JAHELT010000228.1:5135-6139 GCA_024644045.1 Chromatiales bacterium
GCATGACGAAGGACAGCGTCTGACCGACGCCGATCTGCGTGCTCTCGTCGACCGGATCGCCGTCGAGGATGGCCTGGCTGGCCGGGCCGATGTCGAACCGGTCCTGGTAGCGCTCGCGCACCGCCTGCACGCTCACCCCGGCAACCGGCAGGGTTTCGGCATAAGGGCCGTGCGTCACGGTGGCGGCGCCCGCGGGCGCGTCGCCGGCGAGCGGGTCGCCAAGCCCGGCGGGCCCGGACAGGGTGTCCAGAGTTGGCCGCAATTCGCGCTCGTTCATGTTGCTGCTCCTCCGTGCTGCCAAAAAGCTGACTGCAAATATCGGTTACGTGGCGCGTTCCGCGCGATCCCCTCCCCATGCGATGGGGAGGGACAGGGAGGGGGAGGAGAAACAATCACCACGTGATTCGAAGTCGTGCCGGTGAAGCACATTTCTGCTCTCCCTTTTTTGCTTCTCGCCGCCCGTGCTCAGGCGACCCGTTCGATCTCGTAGGGCTGGACCGCGCGCGGAACGGGGCGGTGCAGGCTCGCGACGCGCGCGCCGTCGGGCAGATCGAGATACTGGTGGACGTTGGCCTCGGTGAGCTGGTCGACCGTGGCGCGCGCCACCTCCTCGATCGCGCCGAGCAGCGTTGCCCGGTCGAGTGTCGCGGGGGCGTCGTCCGCCGCCTCGCGCAGGCAGCCGGCCTCCGCCGCGCGCTGCACGGCGAGGTCGACGTGCGCCGCGGTGAGGAAATCGGCGACCGACTTCGCGACCCGCGAGGTCGAACCCGCGAACGTGAGCTCGAGGAGCGGCTGCCGTGCGTGCGCAGGCCCATGTACCCAGCTCGACACCTCGGCGACCAGCCGCCGGCGGGCCTCCGGCTCCGTCTCGCCAGGTTCACATGCGAGCGGCCGGCCGACGAGCTGCTTGTCGAGCACGAGCATGAACGCGCGGCGCGTGAGGCGCCCGAACCGCTCGACGGATCCCCCGACGCGGCGCAGGAACGCCGGGTCGACGAGGTGCG
>JAHELT010000229.1 GCA_024644045.1 Chromatiales bacterium
GCTCCAGGCGATGTTCGAGTACCAGACGATGATCTGCCGACTTACCGCCATGGAAGTCAGCAACGCAAGCCATTACGATGGGGCCACGGCACTCGCCGAAGGCATCCTGCTGGCACTCGATCAAGGGCGCGGGAAGCGGCGGCGCGTTATTCTGTCGCCCGGCGTGCATCCGCAATACCGTCAGGTGGTGCGCACCTACCTGCGCCGCGGCGATGCAGAGTTGAGTGGGGGCGAGGACATGACCACGCCAACCGCCGCGCTGCTCGATCAACTCGATGAGCGGACCGCCGCGCTCGTCATTCAGAACCCTGATTTTCTTGGCCAGTTCGAAGACGTACGCGGGCTCGCCGATGCCGTTCACGCGAAAGGCTCACTGCTCATTGTGGTTGTCGATCCTGTTTCCCTGGGCCTGTTTCAACCCCCCGGCGACTACGGCGCCGATGTCGTCGTCGCCGACGGCCAGCCCCTCGGTCTGCCACTGTCTTTCGGCGGGCCGCACCTCGGGATCTTCGCCTGCCGTCGGGAACATGTGCGCAGGATGGCGGGGCGTCTGGTGGGTGAGACAGTGGACGCCCAGGGCGGCCGTGGCTACGTGCTGACGCTGGGCACACGCGAGCAACACATTCGCCGAGCCAGAGCGACCAGCAATATCTGCACGAACTCCGCGCTCGCGGCGCTGGCAACGGCCGTACATCTTGCGACCTTGGGCAAGTCTGGGCTGCGCAGCGTCGCCGAGCTCTGCTACCACAAGAGCCACTATTGTGCCGGGAAGCTGGCCGCTGTGAGGAACGTGCACGTAAACCCGCATGCGCCCGACAGGCTCTTTTTCAAGGAGTTTGTGGCGCAGCTGCCCCGCCCGGTGGCCGAGGTCAACCAGCGGCTGTTCGACGCGCACGGGATCATCGGTGGCTACGACCTGGGACGCGTCGACCCGGCGCTCGACCGGCACATGCTGGTGGCGGTAACCGAGGTGATCACGCGCAACGAAATCGACCGGTTCGTGGATGGCGTTGCGGCGGCGGCGCGGTGAGTTACGCCGAGATGCCCGCTATACCGGACCAGACAGAACTTACGCTATACGAGCTGAGCGTCTCGGGGCGCCGCGGCGTCGGATTGCCCGAGTGCGACGTGGCGCAAACGGAGCTGCCCGCTGATCGCCTGCGCGAAACGAATGGCCTGCCCGAGGTTTCGCAACTAGACATCGTGCGCCACTACCTGCGTCTGTCGCAACGCAACTTCGGCGTCGACAGCGGTTTCTATCCGCTTGGCTCTTGCACCATGAAATACAACCCCAGGGTCAATGAGGCGCTCGCGCAACTGCCCGGTTTTGCCGACACGCACCCGCTGACGCCCGAGGCGCAGGTGCAAGGCAACCTGCGGCTCATGTATGAAATGCAGGAATGGCTCAAAGAGATCGGCGGATTCGCAGCAGTTTCGCTGCAGCCCGCTGCGGGCGCCCAGGGCGAGCTGACAGCGCTGCTGATGATGCGGGCATACCATGCCGAACGCGGCGATACGAAGCGCACCCAGGTGCTGGTCCCGGATTCCGCGCACGGCACCAACCCCGCCTCGTGCACCATGGCAGGGCTGGCTGCGCTGGAGATCCCTTCCGATGCCCGCGGCAACATCGATCTGGGAGCGCTGCGCGCCGCGTGCGACGAGAGCATCATCGGGCTGATGCTCACCAACCCGAACACCCTGGGGCTGTTCGAGGAAAACCTCGAGGAGGTGGTCGCCCTGGTGCATGCCTGCGGCGGTCTGGTCTACGGCGACGGCGCCAACATGAACGCTATCACCGGCGTCCTCCGCCCCGGGGATCACGGTATCGATCTGATGCATTACAACCTCCACAAAACGTTCTCGACCCCGCATGGCGGCGGTGGTCCCGGCGCCGGCCCGGTTGGCGCCGTGGCCTCGCTTGCGCCCTACCTCCCGGGGCCGTTGATCGAACGCGCGCCGGGCGTCGGCGCGTTTCACCGCTACCGGCGTATGACGCCCGCGCAGAGCATCGGCCGTATGTGTACCTTTCTCGGCAACTTCGCCATGATCGTGCGCGCCTATACCTACATCCGCGTGCATGGCGCCGAGGGTCTGCTACAGAACGCGCTGCACGCGGTACTCAATGCCAACTATCTGCGCGTCAAGCTGCGCGATACCTACCCCGTGCCTTATGACCGCCCGTGCATGCACGAGTTCGTCTGTCAGGGCGTGATCGAAGACACCGACGCGCGCGCGCTCGACATCAGCAAACGCTTGCTCGACTACGGCTTTCACCCACCGACCAATTACTTTCCGCTCACAGTGCCGGAGGCGCTGATGGTGGAGCCGACCGAGACAGAGAGCCTGCAGACGCTGGATGCCTTCGTCGAGGCCATGCAGCGCATCGCTGTCGAAGCGCACGCAGAGCCCGAAGTCCTGCATCAGGCTCCACACACGACCCCGGTTCGGCGACTCGATGAAGTGCATGCCGCACGCCACTTGACGCTGACGGAAAGCGATTTGGATCCGTGACCTGTGGATGCAGGTCGGATCGACTTGATCTGCAGCAATGTCTTTGCGAACTGCGCCTGTAACATTCGTGCCTACGGGCGACTATGCAGAAAATCCTCGTCACGGGTGCCACCGGCCAGATAGGTTCAGAGCTCACGCTGGCGCTGCGGGAGCGCTATGGCGCCGAGAACGTGTTTGCCGCAGGGCACAGGCGCCCTGCCGATGAGAGCCTTACCGGAAGCGGTCCCTGCTGCTCGGTCGATGTGCGGGACGCGGCGACGTTGACGGCCCTGGTCGCAGACCATCAGGTCGACACCATTTTCCATCTTGCCTCGCTGCTCTCCGCGGTGGCTGAAGACGGGCCGCAGCTTGCGTGGGACGTCAATGCGAACGGTCTTGTACATGTACTGGAAGCGGCTCGCATGCACGGTTGTGCGGTTTTCTTCCCCAGCTCGATCGGCGCCTTCGGACCGTCGACCCCGCGCGACAACACGCCTCAGATCACCATTCAGCGCCCGAATACGATGTACGGCATTACCAAGCTCACGGGGGAGTTGCTGTGTGACTACTACCATCAGCGTTTCGCGCTCGACACGCGTGGGCTGAGGTACCCCGGGCTGATCTCGCATCGGACGCTTCCGGGTGGCGGCACCACGGATTATGCGGTGCATATTTTTCATGCGGCTCTGAAAGAGGGTCACTACGACTGCTTCCTCGATGCCGGCACCCGGCTCGACATGATGTACATGCCAGACGCGCTGCGGGCGGCGATGCAACTGATGGAAGCGGACAGCGGACCGCTCAGGCACCGCAACAGCTTCAATGTCACCGCGATGAGCATTGCGCCGGAGGACATCGCGGCCGAGATCGAGAAGCACATTCCGGGCTTCACGATCAGCTATGCCGTTGATCCGGTGCGCCAGGCTATTGCCGATTCGTGGCCGAAGCACATGGACGACAGCGCGGCCCGTCGCGAGTGGGGGTGGCAGCCCGGATACGATCTGGCGGCCATGGTCGAGGACATGCTGACGAAGCTCAGGACGCGCATGACAGAGCGCCACGCCTGATTAGTTTTTTTAACCTGCTTTGGAGGATACCGAAAATGCTGAGCTACCGGGATTGTCTCGATCTCTGTGATTTCGACGAGGACGAGATAACGGCGATCGCCGAACACGAACATCTGCCGCAGATGGTGGCGATCGCCTATGCGGAGTACCTGATCCATACGGATGAGGGTGTGCCGATGCTGAAGAAAATCATCATTGACGACATCGAGATTGCACAAAGGGAGCAAAACCGGGATAAGGTAGCGCACCTGCGTCACGTGCTGAGACACTTCGTGTTGACACATCCGGAGCACCCCGAGACTGGGGGTTGAGTGTGCTCTTCCAGCAGGCTCACCCGGGCAGGTTTTGCCGATCCGGGACCGATGCGCGCTGTTCTATCTGATGCTGCATCTGACCGAAGAATCTGAACGGGCGTCGAAACGCCGCCAGAAGTGGTGACGCTTATTCGCAAGGCAATGCTCCAATCGTTCATGGTCGCGGCACTTTGTGCGGCAGCCGCCGCTGCCGATCTCGCGGACGAAGAAACGCGCGAGGCGATGCGCGAGATCTTTCAGAGCATGCGCTACCTGTTGCCACTCAGCGCCGGGGATTCGTGGCAGGACGCTGAACAGGCAGAGCCGGTGCGCGACGCGCTGCAGACGGTTGCCGAGCGCGCCTCGCTACTGGCCGAGCACGCCCAGGGCGACCTCGAACTCCACTACCTGGGAAGCGCCCTGGCAGCCACCCTTCGAAAGGCGCTGCAACGTTACGAGCGCGCCGAGTTCGAACCGGCCCGCTTCCTCCTGCTGCGCGCCACCGATTACTGTATCGCCTGCCATTCGCGCTTGCCTGCGCACAAAGATGCCCCGCAGGCAGTGGATTTCGTGAACGGCACTGTCCTGGTAAATCTCACGCTCGGGCAGCGAGCGCGTCTCCAGATGGCGACGCGCCGGTTCGACGATGCGCTGGCGAGCCTCGAGACGCTGTTTGCCGCATCCGGTGTGCACCCTTCACAGCTGCCCGGTGCGCTGGTTGACTATTTGATCATAAGCATTCGGGTTCGGCGGGACTTCGACCGCGCACTCGATACATTGCATCGATTCACACAGCGGTCCGATCTATGGATCGATCTGCGAGCGGACATTCGCCACTGGCTCGACGTGTTACGCGAGTTTCGCTCGACTCCGCTGGATCCACCGACCCTGGCACTCGGCATCGAGCTCATTGAACGAGCGACGGACGGCCGCCGTTACACCACCGATCGTCGCAGTCTGGTGCACTACGTGCTGGCTTCCTCGGTACTGCACCGGTTTTTGGAATCACAACCGCAGCGCGACGAACTCGCGCATGCCTACTATCTGCTCGGACTCAGCGAGTATCGGATCGGCGGCAATTTCTGGATCCCTCAGGGAGAGCTGTTTCTCGAGTGGGCGATCCGGCTGGCCCCCGCATCCCCGGTCGCGGCAGACGCCTACGCGCTGCTCGAGGAAGAAATACTCGCCGGCTACACAGGCTCCTCGGGTCTGCACCTTCCCGAAGACGAAAGGCAGCGGCTGCAGAGTCTGCGCGCACTGATCGGCGCGCGCCCCGAGCAGGAGCTCTAGCCTGCATATTGCATGATGGATAACTCCGGGCATCCCTGCGCCTTGCGCCCTGCGGGCCAGCGTCTCGCTGTTCAAACTGTTCCAGACAATTCAGTCGTCTTCTCAGGGGAAATGTGGCTGAGCAGATCGGACTATCGCCTGCGCAAGCATAGCCGGACCAGGGTTTAAAATGGGATCGTTCGATCTGCAACGCCGGATTTTTCCTGAAAGTGAACAGGTACCAGGCGTCACTCGGTAATGTTGCTCAGATAGATGCTCAACAGTCTGATTCGACTGATAAACGTGGACGCTCAGAACCGCCTTCATGCAACATGCGGGCTAGCGGGCGCTCCGCAAAGCGAAGCGGCGTCAATCAACGAAGCGGAAGTTATGCACCATGGTAGATAAACAAGCGGATCTGGCCGGTCCGGGCATCGGCACTTACGAGGAAGTCGCGCGTGTTCTGCCCCGCGACTACACGGCTCTGCTCACGCCGAAGGAAACGATGAAGGCGCTGTTTGGCGTCAAGCACTACGTCGAGGAGAACCTGTGCCGGGAACTGAATCTGATGATGGTGCAGGTGCCCCTGATCGTGCATCGTGACAGCGGCGTGAACGACATGCTGGACCGGGACGGGTCGCGAACGCCGGTGGAATTCGCTTGCGGCCTGGGTTTGGAGAAGCCGCTGCCTGCGCAGGTGGTGCAGGCCGCCACGAAATGGAAACGCCTGGCCCTGAGGACATTCGGCTGCTCAGTGGGTGAGGGCATTTGCACCGACATGAAAGCAATCAGGAAAGACTACTTCCTCGATCACGATCATAGCGCCTATGTAGACCAGTGGGACTGGGAGAAGGCCATCTCCGCGGAGCAGCGCAACCTGGGCTTCCTGACCGAGGCCGTGAAACGAATCTGGGCGGTTCTACGTGGCGCCGAGTTGTACGTGCAGGAGCTGTATCCCCAGCTGAGGCAAG
>JAHELT010000230.1 GCA_024644045.1 Chromatiales bacterium
TGGCGCCGGCGGTGGTGATCGGCGGCGGCACGAAGCCGATCGGGCAGTAGGCGTCGGGGTAAAGGGAGGTGTTCTGGTCGTGCGTGGTCGACACGGTGACTACCGTGTCCCAGGTGGCGCCGTTGAACTCTTCCAGGAATCCGTTCAGTACGACCGGATTCACGCCCGTCACCTGCAGACGGATGCGATAACGATTGCCGTACTGCAACGCTGCCGGCAGTAAAGTCTGCGCGAGGTAGCACTCCGGCTCGCCTGGATTCGGGCGGTTGATCGCGATGACGGCGCGGCCGAAGGGCAACGCGAAATCCTCGATGAACAGCATGTAGCTGCCGAGCGTGTCGGTCTGCGTGATGCTGCTCCGCTCGATGCGCGTATGCACCTGCGGCAGGTTGTAATCGAGCGGAAACACCGGGATACGCCTGAACTCAAGGCCGAGCTCCATATCCAGGCGGTCTTCGGCAGCCGGGCGGTACACCAGGTTGTCGCGGTACAGAAGGCCGGTCTCGAAGCCGCGCAGCTCGTTGTTGAGTATCGAGAACCCGATCGGATACTTTTCGGTCCAGGTGTTACCGATCTCGGTGCTGTCCGG
Source organism: Chromatiales bacterium (assembly GCA_024644045.1). GTDB lineage: Bacteria > Pseudomonadota > Gammaproteobacteria > JAHELT01 > JAHELT01 > JAHELT01. The sequence continues at coordinate 590 of JAHELT010000230.1, forward strand.
CCGGTTGAAGTTGTCATAAAAATAACCGCTCGACGGTGGCAGCACCAGCAGGGTCTGCGGCGCGGAGGTGCCGCCGCCGGGTCCCGGCGAGAAAACCGATACCGCTGCCAGGCTTTGCGCCGCCAGGTCGGCGGCGGGAACGGCAGCCTGCAGCCAGGTGCTGCTGATGAAGGTCGTGGTCCTTGCCTGTCCGCCGATGCGCACCACCGATGTGGGTGCAAATCCGCTGCCCAGCACGTCCAGCACCAGTGCCGGGCCACCCACGGTGACGGCTTCCGGGGCGATGCTGTCCAGCACCGGCGTCGGATTGCTGCCGCCAGGCGCGTCAACGCTGAACGTCTGGCCATTCGAGCCGCCGCCGGCGGGTGCGGGGTTGAACACGGTGACGTTGGCGCCGGCCGGCGTCGCGACGTCGGCCGCCGGGATCGCAGCCTCGAGCTCGGTCGCCGACACGAACGTCGTCGCCCGGTCGCTGCCGTTCCAGCGCACCACGGCACCGTTGACGAAGTCCGTGCCAATTACGGTGAGTGTGAATGCCGGATCTCCCGCCGTTGTGCTGGCCGGGTTGAGCCCGTTAGTGGCCGGTACCGGATTGTCCGGTGGCGGCGGAGTGTTGATGGTAAACGTTTGCCCGTTGGACAGCCCGCCGCCCGGCACAGGATTGAATACGGTGACGTTCGCCGTGCCGGGCGTGGCGATATCGACGCCGGCGATCGCTGCCGTCAGCTGCGACGAGGACACCAGCGTGGTCGCCCGGTCGACACCGTTCCAGCGCACCACCGCGCCGGCGACAAAACCGGTGCCGTTGACGGTGAGCGTGAAGGCCGGCCCCCCGGCATCACGGTTGTCCGGCGTCAGGCCCGTGATGGCCGGCACCGGATTGTCCGGCGGCTGCTGCGAATTGATGGTGAACGTCTGGGGATTGGACACGCCGCCGCCCGGGGCGGGGTTGAACACCGTGACGTTCGCCGTACCCGCCGTGGCGATATCGGCCGCGGTGATGGCTGCGTTGACCTGGGTCGCGGAGACGAACGTGGTCGTGCGATCAAGCCCGTTCCAGCGGACCACCGCGCCGTCGACGAACGCGCTCCCGTTAACCTGCAGTGTGAAGGCAGCACCGCCCGCCACCGCGCTGTTCGGGTTGACGCCGGTGGTGGCTGGCTGGGGGTTGTCCGGGGGCTGCTGCGCGTCGATGGTAAAGGTCTGCGGATTCGAGCTGCCACCGCCCGGGGCCGGATTGAACACGGTGACCGTGGCGGTGCCCGGCGCGGCGATGTCGGCCGCGGTGATGGCCGCCGACAGCTGTGTGCTCGATATGAATGTGGTGTTGCGGTCCGTGCCGTTCCAGCGCACGGTAGCGCCGGCCATGAAATCGCTGCCGGTCACGGTCAAGGCGAAGGCGGATCCGCCCGCGGTGGCCTGCGCAGGCGCCAGCGCGCTCGTGGCCGGCACCGGGTTCGGGGTTCCGCCGCCCTGGTCGAGGTCGGTGCGCTGGAAACTGTCGTAGCTGTAGCTGTTCTCGATGTAGCCGCCGAAGCCGACGCTGCCCGCCGCCGCGATGCGCTGGAAGTAGGTGTCGGTGTAGCTGGCCTGGCCGACGATCGTCCAGGTGGCACCCGCCTGGCGTTCGACATAAGCCGCGAGCTGCACGGGGTTGGTGCCTATCGCGCGCAGCCGGAGGCGGAAGTTGTCGGTGGCGTTGAGTACCGGCGCCAGGGTGAGCGTGGACAGCGTGGTGACGAAATTGCTGCCGACCTGGCGTCCGAGGATCGCTTCGCTGGCGCTGTCGTTGACGTACAGAATATAGCCGTCGAGCGTGTCCTGATTCGCGGCGGTGGCCGACTGCACGCGCACCAGCACCTGCGGGTAGCCGGGCGGGAGCGCGTTGAGCCTCAACTCGACCGAGGCTTCGGCGTCGAGCAGGTCCTCGCCCGCCGGGCGGTACACCAGGTTGTTCAGGTAGGACTGGCTGTTGCTCTGCTTGCGTGCGGCGTTGCTCTCGATGCTGAACGCCGGCGCGCTTTTTTCAATCCAGCCGTTGCCGATGGCCGCGCCGCTTGTGCGGTTGAAGTCGTCGATGAACTGCGCGTGTGCCGACGGGCTGATGGCGAAGAGGAGGAGGGTGAAAAGTGGCAGAAGCTTCTGATATAGCATCGAATTCCTTTGCTCGGCACTCATTAACGTCTTGCGGCCACCCCGCTCAGGGCGAGGTCGCGCGTCGACGCCGAAAACCCGTGTGGTGTCAACTCGGCCAATGAGTTTCCGAGCCATGCATGCAGTTCGCATGCCATTCGCAAACGATTGAATACAGGAAAGAAAAAAATAATCTCGGTGCTCGATGTAAAATTTCCCGAAGCGGCGCTCCTGACCGGGCGAAGACCATCCGGTTGACGCAAAATCGGAGTTCGCTGACCGGAATTCGACAAACCCTATCGCGGCACGAATTGCACGGCGGGCGGCGGGTTGACAAAAGGATTCGAACTGGGCCGGCCACGCAGGCCACGACCGGTTGGCATACTCCATGCATTCGCGAGCAAGTGGGACGGACTCGTTAGCATTCTGCACGCGAATTTCGAAAACCCATCGGCGAACACCAACACGAACGGAAGGATCGGCGCCTGTGCAGCATGTGTAGTCACTCGGGAACCAGTTATGAGCGTTGATCCAGCAGTAAGCGATACCCGTGCCGCGGAAGCGGCTGCGTCGTCTCGTCCCGGCGCGTCAACCGAGGACCGCAGACCGCTGGTCTCCCTGGTGCTGCCTGCCTACAACGAGGCTGCCATCATCGCTGACAACCTGGCTGTGTTGAGCGACTACATGGCCACCCTGGAGACGCGGTACCGCTGGGAGATGGTCATAATCAATGACGGCAGCCGCGACGATACCGGCGAGCTCGCCGAAAGTTTCGCGCGACGGCGGGACAATGTCCGCGTCTACCACCACATCAAGAATTTCGGACTCGGCCAGGCGTTCAAGTTCGCCTTTGGCAAATGCCGCGGCGACTATGTGGTAACGCTGGATATCGATCTGAGCTACTCGCCCGATCACATCGGGCGCCTGCTCGATAAGATCTGCGAAACCAGAGCCAAGATCGTGCTTGCCTCGCCCTATATGAAAGGGGGGAAAATCTCCAACGTTCCCTCGTTGCGCCGGTTCATGAGCGTCTGGGCAAATCGCTTCCTGTCGCTGTTCTCGCACGGCAATCTCTCAACGCTGACGTGCATGGTGCGCGCCCACGACGGACGCTTCATTCGCGTGCTCAATCTGCGCGCGACCGGCATGGAAGTCATGCCCGAGACCGTCTACAAATCAATGATCATGCGTGCACGGATCGAGCAGATCCCTGCGCATCTGGACTGGGGACCGCAGAACGCCGCCGCGGCGGGGCGCAGTTCGAGCATGCGGATGTTCAAACACATTCTCTCGACACTGTTGTCCGGGTTCCTGTTCAGACCGTTCATGTTTTTCATCATACCGGGCCTGGCGTTGCTGACCTTTGCGCTGTACGTCAATACCTGGATGATCATTCATTTTTTTGAAGTGTACTTCACTCTGCCGGCGGAACTGCCTACAGACCGGGTTTCAGCGGCGGTCGCGGCCGCCTATCAGCAGTATCCACACACCTTTATCGTTGGGCTCCTCTCGCTGATGCTGGCTGTGCAGCTGGTGAGTCTCGGCATACTCGCGCTGCAGAACAAAACGTACTTCGAAGAGATCTTCCATCTCGGCTCTGCGATCAAGGGCCTCGCGATGCAGCAGGAGCAGCGCGCGGCAGACACCGGAGATCCGATGCAGCAACGTCCAAATCCAGAAAGACCTTTATGACAAAGCAAGTACTGATTACCGGCGTAGCCGGGTTTCTCGGCTCGAACCTTCTCGACAGGCTCATGGACGAAAAATACAGCGTCATCGGCATCGATAACCTGTCGATGGGCCGTATGCAGAACATCGCCGAGCACCTGTCCAACCCGGCCTTTCGATTCATCCAGAAGGATATTACACACGAGGACGCGTTTGCGGACGTGGATACGGACCTCGGCTGTATCGTGCACCTGGCTGCCTTCAAGATTCCGCGCTATGGAAAAGCCCTCGACACGCTGCAGATCAACTACCGCGGCACCGAAACCGTTCTGGAGCTCGCGCGCAGGCACGACTGCAAGTGCGTGCTGGCATCCACTTCCGACGTTTATGGGCGCAATCCGGATCTGCCGTTCTCCGAGGAACATTCGAACTGCGTGATAGGCTCGTCGAAATCGCCTCGCTGGGCGTACGCGGTGTCAAAGCTGTTTGACGAACACCTGGCGCTGGCCTATCAGGATGCTTACGGTTTCCCGGTCACGCTGCTGCGCTTTTTCGGTTCCTACGGGCCGAAGATGCATCTCAGCTGGTGGGGCGGACCGCCTCCGGTGTTCATCGACGCGATCCTCAACGACAAGGAGATTCCGATCCACGGCGACGGCATGCAGACGCGCAGCTTCACCTATGCCAGCGACACCGTGGCCGGCATCTACGCAGCGATGACTCGCGCGGAAGCCAGCGGTGAGGTGCTGAATATTGGCGCTACCGAGGAAATCACGATTGTGGACCTGGCGCGCAAGATCAAGGAGCTGAGCGGCGTACCCGGCGAGTTGAAACTGAAATTCATCCCATACGACGAGATCAATCCGGGCAAGAAATACGAAGACGTCATGCGTCGGGTGCCCGATACCAGCCTGTCGCAGCGGATTCTGGGTGTCACCGCGGAGGTGGGAATCGAGGACGGCCTGTTGCGCACCATCGAATGGCAGCGCCGGGTGACATTACCCGCGCGGCAGGGTTAAGGGGGCTTTTTAAAGAATGAAAATCGGGATAGTCGGTGGAGGGCTGATGGGCCTGGCCCTGGCCCACCGCCTGGTGCGCAACGGCCACCAGGTGCACGTCGTGGAGCGCGAGCGTCAACCGGGCGGGCTCGCAACGTGGCACGATTTCGGCGGATTTTTCTGGGACCGTTTCTACCATGTCATTTTGCCGACGGACCTGCAGCTCATTCAGTTCGTCAAGGACATCGGGCTTGGTGATAAGCTGCGCTGGCGCCAGACGCAGACCGGTTTTTACGTTGATGAGACGTTCTACTCGATGAACGATACGCTCGATTTCATCAAGTTTCCGCCGTTGAGCCTGTGGAGTAAGTTCAGACTGGCCCTGACGATCCTGTATTGCGCGCGGATCGACGACTGGCGGCGCCTGGAAAAGATCCTGGTCGAGGACTGGCTGATCAGGGTGTCGGGGAGAGCCACCTACGAAAAAATGTGGAAGCCGCTGCTGCTTGCGAAGCTTGGAGAGAACTACAAACGTGTGTCGGCCGTGTTCATCTGGTCATACATCAAACGCCTGTTTTCGGCCCGCGACTCGTCTGCTCAGAAAGAGCAGATGGGCCATGTGTCGGGCGGTTACAAGGCGGTTTTCGAACGCCTG
>JAHELT010000231.1 GCA_024644045.1 Chromatiales bacterium
GCGCCGAGGCGAGATACGTGAACGCCGCGGCGCGCAGCACGCGCTTGACCGCGGCGCGCTCGTCCGGGGCCACGTACCGGCCACTTTCGATGATCGGCAGGGCCTTGGCAAAGCTGGCGTCCCATTCCAGCGGCAGGGTCATGACATGGAAACCGACGCGCGCAAAGAACAGGGCCAGGCCGGCGCCCAGCATGATCACCGCGACCACGGGTGCGCGCAGCATGCCGGTGACGATCGGCAGGGTGCCGAGCACCAGCACCGCACTGCGCTCGACAGTGCGGATTTTCGGGTACAGCCGCGTGCGCAGCCGGATCCAGCGATAGCCCTGCTTGTCCTGCAGCGCGTGACCGACCTCGTGCGCCGCCACGGCGACAGCGGTGAGTGACTTGCCGTCGTGGTTGCGCTGACTGAGCCGCACTTTGCGTTCCTGCGGGTCATAGTGGTCGCCGCGCTCGTCGGCTACCTCGACCTCCACACCGTTGAGCTCGAGCTTGTCGATGAGAAACCGCGCGAATTCACCCCCGGTGCCCGGCATCCCGGGTATCTCCCGGGCATGGCGGTGCATGACGTAGCGCACCCACAGCTGGGGGGCGAAGACCGCGAAAAGCAGCACCAGGATCAGCGCCGGGATCACGACCTCAACGCTCGTGGAAGCGCAGCGACGGATCGACGGCTTGCACGTCTTTGGTCATCGCCTGCTTCGCAGTTCCCAGTTCGGGCGAGGCGAGAAAGCGGAATGCCCCGTTTTCCTCAGCGCGCGCCGGCATAGTAGAAAATCAGGTAGGCGCCGAGCAGCACGGCCACCCACAAGACCATGCTGCCGGTCGGCCAGGTGCGCGCCAGGATCCCGTGCGGGCCGTGGTGGCGGAACAGGCCGGTAAGCAGCCGCAGGCCCTGCCGGTGCAGCGCCTGGCGGATCGCCCTGTCCGTCCCGCCTATCGCCGTGCGGCTCACCGCCATCAGGCGCCGGCCGAGCCGGCGGTAGACCCAGTCGAAATCCAGATTCAGCGCGGGGATCTCGGGCGGGTACACGCCACGCCGGTACAGGATGGCGAAAGCCATGGCCGAGAAGAGCAGCAGCTGCAGCTGCGTGATGACGTGGGTGGTGGTGTACGGGATGTAGTCGACCGCGTAGGGCAGAATCGCATACAGCGGCTCGGGATAGACCCCGATCGCGATGCAGGCGAACGCCGTCAGGCCCATCGCCCACAGCATGTTGGTGGGCGCCTCCGCGCAGCGTTTGCCGCTGTCGTGGGCGAAAAAAGTGAAGAACGGAATCTTGATGCCGGAGTGATCCAGCACGCCGGCCGAGGCGAACAGCAGCACCAGCCACACCCCCCAGTACTGCTCGGCGGCCACTGCGCCGAGGATCAGCGACTTGGAGATGAAGCCGCTGAACAGCGGAAACGCCGATATCGACATCGACCCCACGATACAGAACCCGGCGGTCAGGGGCATGGACTTGTAGAGTCCGCCGAGCTGTGACGCCTTGATGGTGCCGACCCGGTAGAGCACCGCCCCCATCGACATGAACAGCAGCGCCTTGTAGAGGATGTGGCAGAACGCGTGCGCCACCGTGCCGTTGATCGCCAGCTCGGTGCCGACGCCGATTCCGGCCACCATGAAGCCCAGCTGGTTGTTGAGGCTGTAGGAGAGCACCCGGCGCATGTCATTCTCGATAACCGCGAAGAAAATGGGGAACGCGGTCATGGTGGCGCCGATGTAGAGCAGCAGCTCGGTGCCGGGGAAGCCGCGCGCCAGCGCGTAGACGGCGAGCTTGGTGGTGAACGCCGACAGCACCACCGTGCCGGTCACCGTCGCCTCCGGATAGGCGTCCTGCAGCCAGTTGTGCAGCAGGGGGAATGCGCACTTGATGCCGAAAGCGATGAAGATCAGGGTGCTGGCCAGCCCGCTGAGGCCGATGTTGTCGAACGCGATGGAGCCGGTCTCGTGGGCGTGCAGAATGATTCCCGCCAGCAGGATGACGCCGGAGCCCACCTGGATGATCAGGTAGCGTACGCCGCTGCGGTAAGCACGCTCGGTGCGTCGCGCCCAGATAAGGAACACCGAGGAGACGGCCGTCAGCTCCCAGAAGATGAACAGCGTGATCAGATCGCCGGCGAAGGTGGCGCCAAGCGCGGCGCCCGCGTAGACGAGTGCGGCGACATGCTGCAGCGTGTCTTCCACGTGCAGCGCATACAGCACGCCGAGGAACGCGGCGACGAAGAAGATCAGCCCGAACACGAAGCTCAGGCCGTCGATGCGCAGGGTCGTCAAAGTGTATTCGAACACCTGCCAATGGCCATACTCACCGCTCGGCAGCAGGACGAGCTGCACCAGGCCGGCGAGCGGCAGCGCGAGCATGTACAGCGAACGCGCCCGCCCGCGCAGCAGCGGCACCAGCAGCGCGCCGACGATCAGGATCAGGGCCGGGTTCAGCGTGGCGAACATGCCGGCTTACCGCTCACGCTCATAGTAGTCCTCGTCGCGTTTCACGACGCGCCGCCACAGCTTCGCGCTGAGGACGATGAACACGTAGCTCGCGAAGCCGAACCAGCCGTAGAAGCCGACCCAGTTCTCGAACCCGAAGTAGGCCTTCTTGGTGTACAGGAGATCGGCGAGGAACAGGAGCGCGCAGACCGCGTACAGCGCGTAGACCAGCCGGTCCACGTTGCGCGGTTTATCGAGCCAGCGCCCGCCGTCCGCCGTCTTGTTCTGATGCTCGTTCATGGCGTGAGCCTCGCACTGAGGGTGGATGCCTCGATCACCGGTGCCAGCAGCGCAAACACCGCATCGCCGTAGAAAAACATCGCCAGGCAGCCGAGCGCGGTCAGGCACAGTGGCACGACGCACGCGAGCGGCGCCTCGCGAATGCGCGAGACCTGGATCGCGGACACCTCGTAGCCGGGTGCCGCGGCGTCGGCCGCCGCATCGGGCAGCGGGCGGAAAAACCCGCGCGCCGGTATCGGCAGCAGGTAGGCCACGTTGAGCAGCGAGCTCAGCATCAGCACGCCGATCATGAGCGTCTGCCCGGCGTCCGCTGCCCCCACCATCAGGTACCACTTGGACCAGGCGCCGCCCAGCGGCGGCAGCCCGATGATGCTCAGCGACGCGATCAGGAAGGCGGTGAACGTGAACGGCATGACCCGACCCAGCCCGTCCAGGCTGCTGACCTCGGTCTTGTGCGCGGCGGTGTAGATGGCGCCGGCGCAGAAGAACAGCGTGATCTTGCCGACCGCGTGCATGGCGATCTGCAGCGACCCGCCCATCACGCCCATGGCCGTGGCGAGCGTCGCCCCCAGCACCACATAGGCGAGCTGGCTGACGGTCGAGTATGCGAGCCGCGCTTTCAGATTGTCCTTGTGCAGTGCCACCACCGAGGCTGCGAGCAGGGTGAACGCGGCCACCCACATGACGAAGTCGCCCGCGCCGGTGTCGCCGAGAAAATCGACACCGAACACGTAGATAGTGATCTTCAGCACCGCGAACACGCCGGCCTTGACCACCGCCACGGCGTGCAGCAGCGCGCTCACCGGCGTCGGCGCGACCATCGCCGCCGGCAGCCAGCGGTGAAACGGCATCAGCGCCGCCTTGCCGATGCCGAACATGTACAGCGCAAACAGCACCGAGGCCGCGAACGGGCTGGCCTTGCCCGCCAGGATGCCGCCGTCGCGGAACGTGATGGTGCCGGCGATCGACCAGGTCGCCACGATCGCCACCAGCAGGATGCCGATCGACGTGCCGAGCAGCACGCCGAGGTACACACGCCCGCCCGCTTTCGCCTCGTCGTTGCCCTTGTGCGTGACCAGCGGGTAGGTGGCGAGCGTGAGCGCCTCGTAAAAGAGGAACAGCGTCAGCAGGTTGCCGGCAAAGGCAATCCCGCAGGTGGCGGCTAGCGCGACCGCGAAACAGACGTAGAAGCGAGTCTGGTGCGACTCGCCGTTGCCGCGCATGTAGCCGATGGCGTAGACCGTGGTGACGATCCACAGGCCCGAGGCGATCATCGCGAACATAAGCCCGAGGGGCTCGACGATCAGCGTCAGCGAGAGCCCCGGCAGCATCTCCAGCAGCTGCAGCTCGGGGCGTGCGCCGTCCAGCACCGCCGGAAACAGCGCCGCGACCGAGAACGCCATCGCCGTCGCCGTGGTCAGCGAAACGGCCTCGCGCAGGTTCGGGCGGCGCGCGCAGAGCGCGATTCCCAGCGCGCCGGCCAGCGGTATGGCGATGCCGAGAACGGCGAGCGTCGTGGGACTCATCGCGGCGCCCCCATGAGGTCGCTCGCCGCCAGGCCAGCGATGTCGGCGGTGAGCGAGGTATCGAGGCCGAAGTACACGTTTGCCGCCACCAGGGCCCAGGTCGGCAGGAGCAGCGAGAGCGGCGCTTCCGAACGCACGGCCTGCGCCGGCATCGGCTTGAAGTACGCGGGCTCCACGACGCGCCAGATGTAGATTACCGCCAGCAGCGAGGCGGCCACGATCAGCACTGCGACCGGCCACCAGCCGTTTTCCAGCGCCGCCAGGATGAGCAGCCACTTGCTGATGAACCCGGCCGTGAGCGGCACGCCGATCAGGCTCAGGCCGCCGGCCACGAACGCGGCCATGGTCCAGGGCATGCGCCGTCCCAGCCCGGCGAACTGGGCGATGTTGGCCGAGCTGAGGCGGTAGACCACGCAGCCGAGCGCCAGGAACAGCGCGCCTTTCATCAGTGCATGGTTAAAGAGATGCACGATGGTTGCGGTCAGGCCGGTGAGGTTGAACAGGCTGATGCCGAGCGTCATGTACCCGATCTGCGCCACGCTCGAGTAGGCGAGCATGCGCTTGACGTTGCTCTGGAAAATCGCCACCAGCGAGGCGGCCACGATCGCGACCAGCGAGAACGGCAGCAGCACGATGTCCAGGTTCATGGAGGTGAACGAGAACGACGCACCGAAAACGGTGAAAAAGAACCGCAGCAGCACGTACACGGCAACCTTCGTCGCTGTGGCCGCGAGAAACGCCGTGACGATCGACGGCGCGTAGGCGTAGGCGTTGGGCAACCACAGGTGCAGCGGCAGCAGCGCGATCTTGAGGCTGATGCCGACGGTCAGAAATGCAAACGCGGCGCGCACGGTCGTGGTTTCGCCTACCGCGGGGATACGCGCGGCGAGGTCCGCCATGTTGAGCGTGCCGGTCATCATGTACAGCAGCCCCACGCCGATCAGGATGAAGGTGGCGCCGATAGTGCCCATCACCAGGTACTGGAAGCTCGCGGTGAGCGCGCGCCGGTCCTGCCCCATCGCGATCATCGCGTAGGAAGACAGCGAGGAGATCTCCAGAAACACGAACAGGTTGAACGCATCCCCGGTGGCCGCGATGCCGCTGAGGCCCGCCAGGCACAGCAGGTAAGCGGAATAGAACAGAGTGTGCTGCGGGGCATCGATTTCCGCTGCCACGCTGCGCGGCGCATAGGCGATGACCACCGTGGCGATCGTTGCGACCAGAAGCAGCACGAAGCTGTTCACCGTATCGATGCGAAGTGCGATACCCCAGGGCGGCGGCCAGCCGCCGATCGCATAGTCCCAGGGACCGCTCTGTACAACGTGGGCGAGCAGCAAGCCTGCGCACACCAGCGTCCATGCGCTGCCGAGCAGGGCGACCAGCCATGCCGCGCGCCCGTTGCGGAACAGCACGCACGCCGGCGCGAGAATCAGCGGCACTGCAACCTGCAGCACGGGCAGATGCGCGTCGATCACGCCTCTTCGTCCTGAACGTGGATCTCGTCTTCGTCGATGGTTGCATAGCTCTCGCGGATGCGCACGATGAGCGCCAGCGCCAGCGCAGTCGTCGCCACGCCCACCACGATGGCGGTCAGGATGAGCACGTGGGGCAGCGGGTTCGAATAGACCTGAATACCTTCCTTGAGAATCGGCGCGCTGCCGCCTCTGACCTTGCCGATCGAGATGAACAGCAGGATCACCGAGGTCTGAAACACGTTCAGGCCGATCACTTTGCGCAGCAGGTTGGAGCGGGCG
>JAHELT010000232.1 GCA_024644045.1 Chromatiales bacterium
GCATTTCATGGAAGCGTTCGCGCAGGCGCTGCACGCCGACCGGCCCACGCTGATCGAAGTGCAGGAAAACGCGGACTGGCTCACCCGGTGACCCGCGGATGAGCACGATTGCCTGTCAACGTGACCGCTTCGATGTGCCCGAGGACGTGCACTACCTCAACTGTGCTTATATTTCGCCCTTGCTGCGCGCGGCGAAAGCGGCGGCCGTCGAGGGCCTGACCCGCGAGTCGCATCCGTGGGAGATCAGCGCGGTGGACTTCTTCGAGCCGCTGGAGCACATCCGCGGGCTGTTCTCACAATTGATCGGCGCAACCGTGGACGACGTTGCCATCGTGCCGTCGGTGAGCTACGGCATCGCCACGGCGGCGGCCAACCTGCCGGTGCAGGCCGGGCAAACGATACTGACCCTCGAGGATCAGTACCCGTCAAACGTCTACGTCTGGCGCGAGCTCGCCGGACAGACCGGGGCAACCCACCGGGTGATAGCGCGACCCGCCGACGGCGACTGGACGCGCGCCGTTCTCGCCGCGGTGGATGACCGCGTGGCGCTGGCGGCGCTGCCCAACAACCACTGGATGGACGGCGGCCTGATCGACCTGCCCACAGTCAGCAAACAACTGCGCGCCGCAGGGGCCGCCCTGGTGGTCGATGCGAGCCAGTCTCTCGGCGCGATGCCTCTGCAGATCGCCGCCGTGCAGCCGGATTTTCTGGTTACCGCCGGCTACAAGTGGATGCTCTGTCCGTACGGATTCTCGCTGCTGTATGCGGCGCCGCGCCACCACCAGGGGCGTCCGCTGGAGCACAATCCGCACAACCGGCTTGCCGGCGACGACTTCCCCCGTCTGGCCGAGCTGAAAGACGGGTTTGCCAGGGGCGCACGGCGTTTCGACGCAGGCGAGCGCGCCCACTTCACGCTGGCACCGGCCGCCGCGGCAACGCTCGAGCAGCTGCTGGACTGGGGTGTGGACAATATCTTTGAAACCCTGTCCGCGATGACGCAAGCGGTGGCGGCGCGGGCGGCGCAGCAGTTCGGGCTCGAAACCCCGGCAGCGGGATTACGCGCGGGGCATTTCGTGGGTCTGCGCTTCCCGCCGGCAAGGTTTCCAGACGGCCCGCCGGTGGCCCTGCAACAGGCTCTGCGCGAGGCAAACGTCGTCGTCAGCCTGCGCGGAACGTCACTGCGAGTAACGCCGCACCTGTACAACAACGACGCCGACATCAGCGCATTGTTCGATTGCTTCGACGCGGTACTGCGCTGACGGGGTTGCGATGCAAGCGGTGCAGATCAAGGCATACGGCGGGGGCGACGGCCTGGCACTGAGTGCCGTCGGACAGCCCCGGCCGCAGCCGGGCGAAGCCCTGGTCGAGCTCGAATTTTCCGGCGTGAACTACATCGACATCTACATGCGTGAAGGTCACTACCGCGCGTCGAAGACTTACGGCTCGCCGCTGCCCTTCACCCTCGGCATGGAAGGGGCGGGGAGGGTGGCGGACGCCAACGGCGCCCCTGGCCTTGCGGCCGGTGATCGCGTCGCCTACTGCCTGGCACGTGGCAGCTACGCCGAGTACGCCGTCGTACCGGCGTGGAAACTGGTCAAGATCCCGGATGCGCTCGATGCCCCCGTGGCCACCGCCCTGATGTTGCAGGGCTGCACCGCGCACTATCTCTCGCATTCGCTGTTTCCACTGCAACCGGGACACTGGTGCCTGATTCACGCAGCCGCCGGCGGCGTCGGTCAGCTGCTGGTGCAGCTCGCGAAACTGCGCGGTGCCAACGCCATCGCAACAGTGGGCTCGGCGGAGAAAGCGCAGCGCGTCACCGAGCTCGGCGCCGACTACACCGTGCTGTACCGCGAAACCGGTTTCCTTGCCGCGGTGCAGGACATCACCGGTGGCGAGGGAGTTCACGTCGTCTACGACTCGGTCGGTGCCGACACGATTGCAGACAGCATTCGCTGCCTGCGGCGGCGCGGCACGTGTGTGAACTACGGCGGCAGCTCGGGGCTGGTGGAAGCCGTAAATCCGCTGGCTCTCGCCGAAGCCGGCTCGGTGTTTTTCACGCGCCCGCATCTCGCGCACTACATGCACGACGCGGAGGAAATCGGCACGCGTGCCAAAGCGCTTTTCAACGCCGTGGAGCGCAACGCGTTACGGATTTGCATCGACCGCGTGTTTCCGCTGCCAGACGCTGCACAAGCACATGCCGTAATGGAAAATCGCGCAACCCGGGGCAAGCTGTTGCTGGCGATTTGAGCGCCCATCGGAACAGTGGCGAGATCCGCGTTCTTTACAAAAAACGCATCTTGCGAACGAAAGTGTTTAAAAACAAGAATGTATTCTATATACTTCGCCCACCTTGACATATCTATGCGCTAACTTACGCAACAGATCAGCGTTGAGTCCTCACTCACTTCACTTTTTCGTAATCAGTTAACTTCCGGTTTCGGAGATTCATCCACGCTCAATAAGGAGCAATACATGGCAGCGAGAAAGCTATCGTCAGCCCAGGTGCTGGCCAAGCTTAAACGGGAAGATGCTTCGTTCACCGCGTTGTGCGACAGCCTGGCCGACGACAGTGCCAGAGCCGCCGCCGCAATGAAACGCGAGGTCGATTCGTTACGCAAGGGCGCGAAGCGGATGACCGCGGGGGTTGCGCGGCTGCGCAAGCGCCTGGCGCGCGAGCAGGCGGCGCTGCGAAAATCCAACACCGCGGCCAACCGCAAAGCCGTTAAAAGCACGCAGGCCGAGCTGGTGAAAGCGCGCCGGACGAAATCGGGCAATGCCGCGGATCTGTCAAGCGCGCGCGGACGTCATGCCGAAGTCAGAGCAATCGCGGCACGCCACAGGAAGTACTCCTCCGTCATCGCAACGGCTGACCGCGCACTGGCGAAGAAAAAGCCCAAGCGCAAGCGCGCCGCCAAACGCAAGGCTTAGCAGACTGTTTTGATTATCGGGCCCGGACAACGGGCCCGAATCGTTTTGCGCGCCCCGGTCGCGTCTGTCGAGCGGGCGGCAGGGGTTGAGTGCGCACGCAATAGGGCGGTCATTCAGGCGTTCCCTCTGCGGGTGGACACCCCGCCGCCTGACTCTTATGATCCGCGGCTTCATCAACGCGAAGGAGTCAACCATGCGCTATCTCATTGCCGTCGCCACCCTGATGCTCGCAGCCACCGGCTGGGCCGGCGATTCCATGGCACCGCCGGGCGCAAGCTGCTACATCATCTCGCCGAAGCACGGCGAGACGGTGAGTTCGCCTTTCAAGGTGGTGTTCGGGCTTTCGGGTATGGGTATAGCGCCGGCGGGCGTGGAGCGAGACAACACCGGTCATCACCATCTGATCATCGACAGCGGTCTGCCGTCGTACGACGCGCCAATTCCGGCCGATGACAGGCACCGCCACTTCGGCGGCGGACAGACGGAGACCCTGCTGGAGCTGCCACCGGGCCGGCACACGCTGCAGCTGCTGCTCGCCGACTACCTGCACAGACCGCACAAGACGCCGGTGGTCTCGGAGCAGATCTCGATCGTGGTCCGTTAGGCGCCAGCCACCCGCGCATAGAAAACGCCACCCGGACCGTCGCGGCAGGGAGGCCGGGCCACTGCAATATTCCGCGGTCGCCTTGACCGCTGAAAACGGTGGCCGACGCAGTGGTTCTGGCTCATCTGGCTTCACCGCCCCGGACGACACCGGGGCGGGCCTTCCAGGAATCGACCACTGCACGAGGGATACCGGCAGAGCCAGCGACAGTCGATGCTTAAGCCCCGTGCAAAGGTATTTCGGAGCATCGACTAGGCATAGTATAACTGTACTATGCCACAACCCAGAGCAGACCCAGCAGCAGAACCTCCTCGCTGTCACCTTTGAGGTTCGCGTAGAGCTTGCCCGTCGCAATCAGGCCGAGCGTCCGGGTGAAATGCAATGCGGCGCCCAGCTCCGGGTACAGCGTGCCCACCAGATCGTCCTTCGAGTCGTAGCCGACCAACGCGCCCACGCCCACGTACAGCGTCACACCTGCCCGGAAAGCCAAACCGCCGCCGAGCTCGACCCCCAAGGTATTACCCCGGCCGTTGGATTCGACATAGACCAGATCGAGGTGTCCCACCTTGCCCTCGCTGATGCCGAACCCGCCGAGCGACGTGATGCGCAGACCGTCATCGATCTCCACGCTCCTCTCCACGCGCGCGAACGCGACTTCACTGGGTTTCTGCGCCAGCAACAGCCCCGGAAACAAACCGATGAGACACGCACAAAGGGCAAGCCAGTTCTTCATTGTTTTTCCGCCTTGTCGTTGATAGGAGCTGTCTAGTCTATTGCAACCGACGCGAACACGTGAGGTTATTGATCGCGTGGCGCCCAGCGCGCCGCCTGGCGTCGATTGATGTACCGCGCCCTTCCCTGATGACCGGGCCGCGATTGCGTTTGATCTTCTGGAGCCTGCGGGGGCTCAGCTCAGTGCGGTAACCGGCTCCAGGTTGGCCGCGCGCATCGCCGGATAGGCGCCCGAGAGCAAGCCGATCGCCCCCCCGACCAGTGGTGCCAGGAGCGGTGCTGCCGGATCCAGCACCGGAGACCAGACGTTGTACGCGGACACACCAACTACGATGAGAACACCCGCGCTCGCGCCGATCACACCGCCGACTATACCCATCGAGCCACTTTCGAACAGGAACTGCGCGGCGATATGCCCACGGGTTGCGCCGATTGCGCGGCGCAACCCGATCTCACCGGTCCGCTCCATGACGCCCACCAGTGTGATGTTGGCGATGCCGATTGCGCCGACCACCAATGACAGTCCGCCGAGGAGCAGGAACATGACGTCCAGGTCGGTTTTAACTTCATCGCGCACGCGTCGGGGCTCGCGAGGAACTTTTAGCTTCAGGACACGTGGATTGTCCGGTCGCAAAGCCGTGGGCGCCTGACTGGCAATCAGATACGCAGCGCCGATTCTGGTCTCAACCACCACGGTGTTGGGACCAACCAGTCCGAAATGACGGCGTGCCGTGCCTTCGGGGATGATAACGGAACCGAGCAATTCGGGTTGGCGGGCCACGTCGCGGAGAATGCCGACGACCAGATACAGTTCGTCACCGATAGAGACCGCCGGCAGTTGCTGGACGCCTTGTATGCCCAGCCGCAAGGCTGCGTCCGGACCGAGAACAGCTACCCGCTCGGCCCTGTTCGAATGACCCAGATCAGGCAGCCGTCCGGTTTCCAGCTCGGCTCTCACCGCCCTGTACAGGTCCGAGGATGCCGCGTAGACGGCGAGCTTGAACGCCGACTGGTTCAGCGGATCCTGCACCGGAGACGAGCTGACCAACGCCCCACCGACATTGACCTCGCTCATATTTCCTGCCGCCACCACCCCATTGAGACGGAGCAGCCGAGTGGGCGCATCCCACGGAATCGCGCGGGGGTCGATGATTCCCGTGGTCCTTCCAGGCCTGGCGGTGACGAAAAGCTCGGTCGCGGCGAGCTGATCAAATTTGCTGATAATGCGGTTGCTGGCGGTACGGGTCAGACCCAGGGTCGCCACCAGGGCGGTCAGGCCGATGACGACACCCAGAACGGTCAGCATCGTGCGCACGGGCCTCGCGAACATTCCGGCAAGCGCTTCGTTCAGAAGATCACGGATCGTGATTCCTGAGCGCATTACAGCCCGATTGACATCCCTGGCGGGCGAAACCTTCGGCTCATGAACGGCTGTTGTGTTGGTAATGTCTGTCGCCGATCCATCGACAATGTGCACGCGACGATGCGCGCGCTCGGCGATGCCTTCATCGTGTGTAACGATAACCAGCGTCAGCCCTTCGCGGTTTAATTTCTCGAACAGATCGAGAATTGCCGCGGATGATTTCGTATCCAGATTGCCGGTCGGTTCGTCACACAGCAGCATGCTGGGAGAAGCGACGAGCGCGCGGGCGATGGCGACTCGCTGTTTCTCGCCACCAGACAGTTTCGTGGGCAGGAATTGCGCACG
>JAHELT010000062.1 GCA_024644045.1 Chromatiales bacterium
GTGTGAGCAGGCCCGGCCCGGCAACGGGGGCTGTTACAGGTGCCCGCGCGCTCACCGGGCCATCTCGGCGCTGCGTTCTACGCGTAACCGCGGGTCGATCGTCACGTACAGCAGGTCGACGACCAGGTTGATCAGGACGAACAGCGTACCGACGAGCAGCAGATAGGTAGCCATGACGGGAATGTCCACGAACTGCACGGCATTAATGAACAGCAGCCCGACACCCGGCCACTGAAACACGGTTTCGGTGATGATCGCGAAGGCGATGATCTGACCGAGCTGCAGCCCGATGATGGTAATCACGGGAACCAGGGTGTTCTTGAGCGCGTGGCTGAAGTTGACGGCGCGATCGCTGAGGCCGCGCGCGCGTGCAAACCGGATATAGTCGGTGCGCAGGACCTCGAGCATCTCGGCACGCACCAGACGCATGATCAGCGTCATCTGGTAGAGGCCTAACGTGATGGCAGGCAGGATCAGCGCCTTGATCCCCGACCAGGTGGTCAGGCTCGACTCCCAGCCCAACAGCTTGCCCGTCTCCCCGCGGCCGAAGGACGGCAGTACGCCAAGCTCCACGGCAAACACCCAGATCAGCAGAATGCCGATCAGGAACGTCGGCAACGACACGCCGATCAACGACGTGGTCATGATGACATTGGCCAGCACCCCGTCGCGCCGTATCGCCGTGTACACGCCGAACGCGACGCCGAGAAGCAGTGCGAAGATCGCCGACACCAGGGCGAGTTCCAGGGTCGCCGGCAGGCGCTGCGCGATCAGCTCCGCCACCGGCACCCGGTTGCGGTACGAGATGCCGAACTCGCCGCGCGCGGCCCCGGCGATGAACTTCCAGTACTGCACCACGATCGGGTCGTTCATGCCGAGACGTTCCTCGAGCGCCTCGCGGTCGGCCACCGTCGCTTCCTGCCCGAGAATGCTCTCGAGCGGATCGCCCATGAAGCGGAACATGCAGAACGCCACCAGACCGACCACCGCGAGCACGATGATCCCCTGCGCGATGCGGCGGACGATGTAGGCTAACATCCGGCGCCCCCCGCCGGCCGTGCGGGCTCAAGCATCGATGCGCACGCGGTGTTCACGGTGGCAGCGGACATACGCCCCGGAGGCTCGAAGGCTTCCGGGGGCATGTGTCATACGCGATCAGTTCGTGAACTTCAGAAACTTGAAATGCGGCTGGTCTTCCGGCTGGACCGGGAAGTCGATGCCTTTGACCATGCCCCAGTTCAGGATCTGATGATGAATGGGCAGGTAGATGGTTTCGTTCTGTACCACGTTCCAGATCTCGGCGATGCTGGCGTTGCGTTTGTCCAGGTTGGTTTCCGAGGCGAGACTCTCGATCTTGGCGTCGAGGCCCGGGTTGGAAAAACGCGTACCGTTCCAGGAACCGAACTTGTCCGTGGTGGTGTGCACCAGAAAATTGAAGATGTACTCCGAATCGAAGGTTGGCACACCCCAGCCCAGCATGTAGAAATCCGTTTCCTTTTTCTTGATCAGCGGAAAGTGCTGCGCCTTCGGCTTGGCATCCAGATTGACCTTGACACCAACTTGACCAAACATGCCGACCGCCGCCTGGCAGATCGCCTCGTCGTTGATGTAACGGTCGTTCGGGCAGTTGAGCGTGATCGTGAACCCGTCCTGGTAACCGGCATCGGCCATCATCGCCTTGGCTTTTGCGATATCGGCCTGTGGGTAGGCATCGAGCTGCTCCGTCCAGCCGTTGACGAACGGCGGCATGATCACACCGGTCGGCTCGGACTGGCCGCGCATGACCACGCGCTTGATGGCGTCACGGTTGATCGCCATGTTCATGGCCTCGCGCACACGTTTGTCGGCGAACGGATTCTTGCCACTGAGGTTGTCCGACTTGAGATCGGCGTCGCCGACATTCATGCCGAAGAAAATGGTACGGTTCTGCGGCGCTTTGACTACGTTGAGTTTGGCATCCGCATCGACGCGCTGCAGGTCCTGCACGGGCACGTCCTGAATGATGTCGACTTCGCCGGAAAGCAGGGCCGCCACGCGCGTCGCCGCCGCTTGAATCGGCGTGTAGACGATCTCGGTGACCTGCAGCGGGAAGGTGCCCTTGCCCCAGTAGTTGGGGTTGGCTTTGAGCACGGTCTTCTCGTCCAGCACCCGCGATTCGAGCATGAAAGCCCCGGTGCCGTTAGTATGGTTCACCGCGTAGTTGTCGACTTTGTTCTCGAAGTCCTGTGGTTTGACCGCTTTGTTCTTCGTCGTCCATCCTTCGTCCATGATGAACAGGTTGGTCAGGTTGTTCGCCATCAGCGGATTCGGGCCGCTGGTGACGATATCCACCGTGTGGCTGTCTACCTTGCGGACCTCGGCCACCGAGGAAAGCAGTTCCTTCATCGCCGAGGTCGGCTGCATCGCGCGCCTGAGCGAGAAGACCACGTCGTCGGCGTTGAAATCGGCACCGTCATGGAACTTGACGCCGCGGCGCAGCGTGAACCGCCACACCGTGGGATCGCTGGTCGGCCCCCATTCGGTGGCGAGCGCTGGAATGATCTTGCCCTGCATGTCCCGGTGCAGCAGCGGCTCGTACATCTGGTGGGCCAGCGTATGGGTAGGTCCTTCGTTCTGCGCATGCGGATCGAGGGTCAGCGAATCGCCGGCCCGGGCCCAGCGCAGGGTTTTGGCCTCGGCCGTAGCCAGCGCCCCGGCGGCCAGCAGCGCGGCCAAAGCGGCGAAAGTCAAGCGACGAATCATGGTGTAACTCCTCATTTATATAGGTTGATTCGGTGCGGAGCTGTCGCGCGCCAGCAGGCCCTTGTCAGGCGCCTCGGCGCGCGGCCAGTCGCGATTGTAGCACTGTGGACCGTGGACACGCCCCGTATCCGGGCATGCGCTCGTTCGCCCGCTCCATCAAGTTTGCAACTCAGATGCCTTTTTCGCCGGCCTGTAGCCTCATCGCAGCAACATCGCGACGCCCGGCGAGCGGATCACGACCGCACCTCCAAACGGTGCTGCGCCCCGGATTCAGATCGGCGATCAGTCGCCGGCGGCTGATGTGACGGACAGCACAATTCTTGACTGACGCGGCGCGCCAGTTCGCGATCATGGCAACCTGCCGCGCGGTGCCGGGCAGAAGCGGAAAATCTAATCCGCGGGCGCGGTACGCTTTCACCATCCTGTCACTGGAGCATGCTTACGCCGTGCCGGCGTAAGATCAAGGAGGTATTGAGATGCACGCTTACCGATTATTGCGCGGCGCCGTGGCCGCGGTCGCAGTCCTTTTCGCCGCCGCCGCCGCCGCCGGGCACCCGCCTGCCGAACCCATCGACGATGCAGGCTCGGTTGAAGAAGCCATGGAAGCGATCACCGAGCGGCTGCGCGATCAGGGCCTGGAGATCGCGCTGGTGCTCGACCACGCGGCGAATGCGAAGCGCGGCCGCCGAAGCAGCTGGAACGACGCCTGCTCAGACGAAACGCGGTGCTGGGCCTGGATCTACCGCTCAAGTTTCTGGTTTACGAGGACGCGAACGGCGACCTCCAACTTCGCTACAACCCGATCGGCTACCTGCTGGACCGGCACGACCTCAAGATCAAGGACGGCGTGCTCACCGGGGCCAATAGACTCATCGAACAGTTCGGTGAGCCGGACAACGCTATCGTGCGTGTGGAGAGCCATTTCGATCGCGCGACCACGGTGCAGAATGCGCGCGACGTGATAGGCGCCAATGCGGCGTTCGGCATCCCGCTGGTGCTCGACTACGGGCCGAAAACCGCCTGCACGCTGATCGTATTCGGCAATCCCAGCGCCGGAACGCCGCTCATGCAGACGACACAGGAAATCGCGATCTATCTCCCGCAGAAATTTCTGGTGTGCGCGAAACGCCACCACCGTGCGGCGATCTACTACAACGACCCGGTCTTCATCGGTAAGCGGCACAACGTGCAGGGGCAGGATAGGCGGCTGGCGGGAATCGCCAACGCGCTGCGCGATTTCGCCCAACGGCCGGGAAATAACGCCGGAGACGACGGCCGGCTGCAGAAAATCGTGCCGCGGCGCAGTCAGCGCCGCGACGCGTGCCGAATCCAGAATTCGCTCATTACACACGCGGCACGCACGCCCTCTGGCGTGTGAACCTGAAGCTCGGTACCCGGCTCCGAATGGTCGGCGTTCACGGTGCCGATCGCGACATTAGTCTGAAAATCCGGCGAGTAGGCTGCCGAAGACACGTGCCCAATGAGCGATGCGCCGCTTGCGAGCGGCCAGTATTGCGCGACACTCTGCTGGCCACGACCCTCGATTTCGAGTGGCCGCACGCGCTTGTCGGGATCGCGCTTGCCCAGTAATGCAGCGTGTCCGAGGCATTCCGTCGCCGTGTCGAGGTCACAGTACTTGTCGAGACCGGCTGCGAAGGGCGTGTGTGCCCGGGTGACGTCGCTGCCGTATGACATCAGACCACCCTCGATGCGTTCGATGGCATTCGGACAGCCGGCGCGCACATCGAGATCCTCCCCGGCCTCGAACAATGTATCCCACAGCGCCTCGCCGTGCTCGGTCCCGTCGACGTAGATCTCGAAACCGCCCTGCAACGACCACCCGGATCGTGCGATCACCATTTCTTTGCCCCCGAAGGTGACCGTCTTGTAGCGGAAAAAACGTGTCTCGACGATCGCCTGCCCGAACACGCGCCGCACCAGTTCATCCGCCCGGGGGCCCTGAATGGCAAGCGGTGACACGTCCGGCTCGAACACCTGCACGTCCAGCCCCTGGCCACCGGCAATACCCATGTAGTAGTACAGCATGTCGCCATCGGCCAGGGACACCCAGAAGCGGTCTGCCGCCAGCTTGTTGAGCACCGGATCGTTCAGCATCGCGCCGCACGTGTCCACCATGGGAATGTAGTAGCACTGGTCGTCTGCCATTTTCGACAGGTCGCGCGGGGTGGTCATCTGCACCAGGCGGCGCGCATCCGAGCCGGCGATTTCCACCTGGCGTTCGCAGGCCACGTCCCACACCTGTACGGCGGATTTGAGGTGCGCATAGTCTTCTTCCAGGGAGCGGAACACCGAAGGCAGCAGCATGTGGTTGTACACGGTGTAGCCCTGCACGCCCGCCGCCTCGACGCGGCGAGAGAACGGTGTACGGCGCAGGCGCGGTGAACCGGTAAGCGTCGGCGCCTTCACGGTCAATCGCCCCTCCGCCCGCAACGGCGCTGCGATAACCCAACGCGGTGGACGTTCATGTTCCTGTCTCCTGTCGCTCAAGTCGGCTTGCGCCACGCCACGGCGTCTTTGGCGGCATGGACATCCGCGAAATTTACGGTAGTGTCACACCGCTGGACGACCGGATCGCCGCCGGGCAACCTGCCCGGCAGCCTTCCGAACCCGGGCGGCGCGGGAACTGTACATGACCCGGCCGGTCGTGTGCCAGACAGCGCGACGAAATTATCCCGGCCACGGGCCGTGCCCGTAAGGTAAACACATGATCGACTTCTACTTCTGGCCGACACCTAACGGCTGGAAAGTCGCCATCGCGCTGGAGGAGATGCAACTGCCCTACAACGTGGTGCCGGTCAACATCGGGCGCGGTGCGCAGTTCACCGACGCCTTTGCGCGCCTCAGTCCCAGCCACCGGATGCCCGCGATCGAGGACCACGAGCCGGTCGACGGCGGCGGGCCGCTGTCCCTGGCGGAGTCCGGCGTGATTCTTCGCTACCTGGCAGAGAAGTCGGGCCGGTTCTTCCCGCTCGAGCGCCGCCGCCGTTACGAAGCCGAACAGTGGCTGTCGTGGCAGATGAGCCAGCTGGGACCGATGCTGGGTCAGCACGGCCATTTCGCCCTGTATGCCAAGGAAAAGATTCCCTACGCCATCGACCGCTACCGGCGCGAGGCGCTGCGGCTGTTCAAGGTGTTGGATTTGCGGCTGGAAGGCCGGGAGTACATCTGCGACGACTACTCCATCGTGGACATGGCCTGCTGGCCCTGGGTCGTGACCTATAAGAGCCAGCAGATCGATCTGGCGGCATTCCCGAACGTGCGGCGCTGGTACGACGGTCTGAAGGCGCGACCGGGGCTGCGCCGCGGCTACGACCTGCTGCGCGAGGTGCGCTCGAAACGCGGCGACGAGGCGCCCGACGACCAGGCCCGGGTGTATCTGTTCGGTCAGGATCCCGTGCAGTGACAGCGCTCCCCGCCGGGCAATGGGTCTCGCGGGCAAAGACGCGCTTCGCGCGCCCCCTCATCCCAACCCTTCTCCCGAGGGAGAAGGGCTTCTTCCTGCCGCTCACGCGCGTAGGCCGGAGGGGATTGAACTGTTCTCGCCTCTCCCTCAGGGAGAGGGGCCGGGGGTGAGGGGACGTCCCCAACGGTCGGCAGGCATCACGGAGTTGACGAAACCGCTTGCGTCCGGCGCGGGAACCTTCTTGAATCAACTACCATGCAACGCTACTCACTGTTCTCTCTGGCGCGCAACGCGCTGACCGGGCATCGCGACTGGCAGGCGGTGTGGCGCAGTCCGCCGCTGGGTAAGCGGTACGACGTCGTTATCGTCGGAGCCGGGGGGCATGGCCTGGCGACCGCGTACTACCTCGCGCGCAACCATGACATCACCCGCGTGGCGGTGCTCGAACGCGGCTGGCTGGGAGGCGGGAACGTGGCGCGTAACACGGTCACGATCCGCTCGAACTACCTGCGCGACGAGAGCATTCCGTTCTATGTCAAATCGGTTTCGCTGTACCGGGATCTGTCGCGCGAGCTGAACTTCAACCTGATGTTCAGCCAGCGCAGCATGATCGACGTTGTACAGACCTACCCTCGGCTGCGTGACATCAAACGCCGCATGCTGAACATGGATCTGCACGGCGCAAGCTATGAGGTGCTCGACGTGGACGAGCTGCGCCGGCGCATACCGGCCCTTACCGGCGGCGGTCCGCGCTCACGGTTGCCGATCATCGCCGGAATGGCACACAGGAACGCCGGCGTCGCACGCCATGATGCAGTTGCCTGGGGCTATGCGCGAGCCGCCGATGCGCGCGGCATCGAACTGCATCAGCATACCGAAGTGACCGGCTTCGAACGCGGCGGGCGCGGCGAGATCACCGGCGTGCAAACCAGCCGCGGCACGGTGCAGACGAACAAGGTCGCGATCTGTGTTTCCGGCCACACGCGGACCCTGACCGACGGGCTGGGCCTGCGCCTGCCGCTGCAGTCATTCAATCTCACTGCGTTTGTCTCAGAGCCCGTCAAACCATTGATCGACGTGGTAGTCAACATGCCGGACAGCCACTGCTATCTCAGCCAGTCGGACAAGGGCGAGCTGGTGATCGGCGGTGGGGTAGACCCGGGTATCTCGTTCCGTCGCGGCATCAAGGAGGGCGTCTTCGAAGACACGGTGACCGCTGTGCTCGAGATGTTCCCCGCCCTGCAGCGCCTCAAACTGCTGCGCCAGTGGGGCGGCACGCTGGACACCGCATCGGACAGCAGTCCGATCGTCTCGCGCACCGACATTCCGGGTCTGTACGTCAGCGCCGGCTGGTGGGGCGGGTTCAAGGCCATCCCGGCCGGCGGTCTGACGCTCGCGCACCTGATCGCCAACGACGCCCCGCACCCGCTGATCGAGCCGTTTTCGCTGAACCGGTTTCGCAGCCTCGATTTCGTGCTCGAAACCGGCACCACGGCGAGGTAGCGAACGCCATGCTGCTGATCCCCTGCCCCTGGTGCGGCGCGCGCGACGAAAAAGAGTTCGAGAACGGCGGCCCGGCGCGGGTGCCGCGACCCGACCCCACCGCGATGACCGATGAAGCCTGGGTCGACTACCTGCTGATCAGACCGAGCCACCCGGGCGCGCTGCGTGAACGCTGGTGGCACGTGCACGGCTGCGGCCAATGGTTCGAGCTCTGGCGCGATACCGTCACCCACGACTTCCTGGATGCCCCCGATGAACGCTGAGCGCCGGCGCCTGCCGGCCGGCGGCAGGATCGACCGCGGGCGGCGCCTTCGCTTTTCGTTCGACGGTCGGGAGCTCACAGGCTGCGGCGGCGACACGCTCGCCTCGGCGCTGCTCGCCAACGGCGTCACCCTCACCGGACGCAGCTTCAAGTACCACCGCCCACGCGGCATCCAGGGTGCCGGCTTCGAGGAGCCCGCAACCCTGGTGCAGCTCGAGGGCGCCGACGACGCCACCAACCTGCCGGTTACACGTGTCGCGCTCCACGACGGACTCGTCGCACGTAGCGTCAACTGCTGGCCGTCGGCTTCGTTCGATCTCGGTGGCGTCGCGCAGCGTTTTTCAGCGCTGTTGCCCGCCGGTTTCTACTACAAGACGTTCATGTGGCCCAACTGGCACTGGTATGAACCGTTCATCCGCCGTGCGGCCGGCCTGGGGCGCGCGCCCCGCGATGCGCGCAAGCTCCGTTACGAAACCCGTTTCGATCACTGTGACGTGCTGGTCGTCGGCGCGGGCCCGGCCGGGCTGATGGCCGCGCTGGCGGCGGGCGCCAGCGGTGCGCGAGTGCTCCTGGTCGACGACGACCACTCGCCAGGGGGACGCCTTCTCGGCGACAACGCCATCATCGACGGTGCCCCGGCAGCGACCTGGGTTGACGGTGCCGTCGCGCGTCTCGACGCGATGGACAATGTGCTGCGGCTGGCGGATGCGACCGCCTGGGCGTACCACGAACACAACCTGGTGCTGGTCACGGAGCGTTCGCCGGAAGGGCCCGTCTTTCAGCGCACCAGGCGGGTGCGAGCGCGCCGGGTGGTTCTTGCAACGGGCGCCATCGAGCGGCCGCTGGTGTTTGATAACAACGACCTCCCCGGGGTCATGCTGGCAAGTGCGGTGCGCGTCTACGTGAACCGCTACGCGGTACGCCCCGGCGATCGGGCGGTGGTGTTCACGAACAACGACTCCGCCTATGCCACTGCACTCGATCTGCTTACCGCGGGCGCGGATGTCGCGGCCGTCGTAGACGTGCGCAGCGCAGCGCCGGGTGCGCTGACCGAACGCGTGCGAAGGGCGGGTATCGACGTGCTTGCTGGCGCGCAGGTCACGACAGCACACGGCGGTCGCCGGCTTGCGGGAGTGTTGCTGTCGCCGCCCGGCGGGGTCAGCCAGCGCATTGATTGCGATCTGCTGTGCGTGTCCGGCGGCTGGAACCCGGCCGTGCATCTGTTTTCCCAGGCACGCGGTGAGCTTCGATTCGATGCCGTGAGCAGCGCGTTCGTGCCTGGGGACTCGGCGCAGGCCAACGCGTGCGCAGGCAGCAGCAACGGGACGTCTGGACTGGCCGATTGCCTGCACGAAGGCAGCGAGGCCGGGATGCGGGCGGCACGCGACGCGGGTTTCGACGGTTCGGTCCTTGAAGTGCCGCCGGTGAAAGATGACGGACCCGCAGCCCCGCTCGAGCCTTGCTGGCATGTCGAGACACCGGCCGGAAACGGCAAAGCGTTCGTGGATATTCAGAACGACGTGACGCTGCAGGATCTCGAGCTTGCCCGGCGCGAGGGTTATGGGGCGGTCGAGCACGTCAAGCGCTACACGACGGCCGGCATGGGAGTCGATCAGGGCAAGACCGGCAACGTCAACGTGATCGGCGCACTGGCACAACGTGCCGGCGAGTCGCTGGAGACTGTCGGCACGACGACCTTCCGCCCGCCCTATGTGCCGGTCGAGTTCGGTGCCATTGCAGGGCAGCGGCCGGGACCGGAATACCTGCCCTACCGGCACACGCCTATGACCGGCTGGCACAAGGCGCACGGTGCGGTGATGTACGAAGCCGGCGCGCGCTGGCGCCGCCCTGGCTACTACCCGCAGCCCGGCGAAACGTTTCAGCAGGCCGTGAATCGCGAATCCGAGGCCGTGCGCGAAGCAGTCGGCATGTACGACGGTTCGCCGCTCGGCAAGTTCGAGATCAAAGGCCGCGATGCCGTCGCGCTCCTGGAGCTCGTCTACACCAACAACTGGCACAACCTCGCGGTCGGCACCGGACGCTACGGTTTGATGCTGACCGACACCGGCCTGATCCTGGACGACGGCGTCACCTTCCGGCTCGGCGGGCACCGCTACCTGATGAGCACGTCCACCGCCAACGCCGGCGAGATCTACCGCCACCTCGAGCAGATCCTGCAGGTGGAACGCCCCGGCTGGCAGGTGCTGGTCACGCCGGTGACCGCGCAGTGGGCCAACGCCACCGTGTGCGGGCCCCTCGCGCGCGATGTGCTGACCGCGACGGGCACCGATATCGATCTGGACGCGGCCGACTTTCCCTTCATGCACATGCGCGAAGGGCAGGTGGCAGGGCTGCCTGCACGGGTGTACCGGGTGAGCTTCACCGGCGAGCTGAGCTTCGAGGTCAACGTGCCGGCCCGCCACGGGCTCGCGCTGTGGGAGGCGTTGATGGCAGCCGGCGAACCGTTCGGCATCACACCGGTCGGCTCGGAGGCAAGTCATGTGCTGCGGGTCGAAAAGGGGTTCCTGTCGCTGGGGCACGAAGTGGACGGCACCGCCGATCCCTGCGATCTCGGCCTGGGTTGGGTGATGTCGCGCCGAAAGCCCGACTTCATCGGCAAACGGGCGGTGGACATCCGCCGCAACCGCGGGGGCCCGCGCCGCGAGCTCGTCGGGCTGTTGCCGGAGAATCACGCCGAGTTGATGATCGAGGGAGCGCCGATCACGCCCGGCGGGCGGAAATGCGCCTCCGAGGGATTCGTCTCCGCCTGCGTCTGGAGCGTAGTGCGACGGCGCACCGTGGCACTCGGGCTGCTGCGCAACGGACGCGCGCGGATCGGCGAATGGGTGCACGTGCGGATGCTGGACCGCGTGGTGAGAGCGCAGGTCACGCAGCCCGTATTTCACGATCCGGAGGGCCGCTGGCTGCGCGGCTGAAAATGGCTTACGACGTTACAGTGAACTGCACACGGCCGGAAGCCTGGTGCGATCTGCGCGGTGACTATCGGGCGGTGACGGAAGCACTCGCTCCACTGTCCCTGGCGCTGCCGGCAACCCCTAATACATTTCGCACCGAAGGCGAATGGGGTGTATTGTGGCTGGGGCCGCAGCGGTGGCTGCTCAGCGGACCGCTGGCGCGTGAATCAGCACTGGCCACGATTGCCGATCGGGGCTGCGACGACCCGGTTATAAGCGCGGTGGTAGTGTCAGACGCGTACGCAGGTTTCGACGTGGCCGGCCCACAGGTGCGGGATGTGCTGGCGCAGGCGACGCCGCTCGACATGCGTCCGGACGCGTTTGGGATCGGCAGCGCAAGTTTCACGGAGTGCTTCGGGATCACAGCGCTCGTCTGTTGTACCGCCGCTACCGCTTACCGCATGTATGTCGAAAGGAGCTACGCCGATTTCATGAACGCGTGCCTGACCCGTGCCGTGGGCTGATCGCCGTTGTCGTCGACAGCCTCTGGATTGACGGCGGTGCTCCGGCCTGGCAGCGCCGGCGCCATGCGTACACTTCGGGTAGCGGTTGCCCTGTTCGCGCTGGGCACCGCGTGCGCCCTTCCCGCCCACGCCGAGTCAGATGCGTTCGCCGAACCGCGCGCGGCGATGATGCGGCTGATCGAAAAGGACGTGGCACTGACGCGTGAATTCACGGGCGCCGCGCAGTTCGATGCGCGCGTGATGCAGGCCATGGCGCGGGTGCCGCGACATGAGTTCGTGCCCGGCCCGCTGCGCAATCACGCTTATGAGAACCGGCCACTGCCGATCGGCCACGGCCAGACCATTTCCCAACCCTACATCGTGGCGCTGATGAGCGACCTCGCGGACGTCGATGCTGACGAGAAAGTGCTCGAAGTCGGGACTGGGTCCGGCTACCAGGCGGCGATTCTCGCCGAGCTGGTGCGGGAGGTGTATTCGATCGAAATTATCGAGCCACTCGCAGAGCAGGCGCGGGAGCGGCTCGCGCGATTGGGTTATGCGAACGTCACCACCCGACTGGGTGACGGCTATTACGGATGGCAGGAACACGCACCGTTCGACGCCATCCTGGTGACCGCCGCCGCCAACCACGTGCCACCGTCGCTGATCGCACAACTTCGTGCGGGCGGCCGGCTGGTGATACCCGTCGGTGCACGCTTTCTGACGCAACAGTTGCTGCTGGTGGAAAAAAACGCCGACGGGTCTCTGCGGACACGGCAGATTCTGCCGGTAAGGTTCGTCCCATTGACAGGCAGTCACTGAGCACGTCCCAACCGGCCGCCGAGGCCGGCATTGGCCGCGGGTTGCTCGCAGCAGTCGCTCTGGTCTCGGGTAGCGCGATCGCCTACGAAATTCTGCTGATGCGGCTGCTGTCGATCGTGCAATGGCATCACTTCGCCTACATGATCATCAGCCTGGCACTGCTGGGCTACGGCGTGAGCGGCACTTTCATCGCGCTGTTCAAATCGCGGCTGCAACGTGCGTTGCACGGCAGCTTCGCGGCGTCCGCTGCGTTGTTCGCGATCAGCGCCGTCGTGTGTTTTGTGCTTGCACAGCGAATTCCCTTCAACGGCCTGGAGCTCGTGTGGAACCCCTACCAGCTCGTTTACCTGAGCGCGCTGTATCTGCTGTTCCTGGTTCCGTTCCTGTTTGCCGCCACCTGTGTGGGTCTGGCGTTGACGACCTTTGCATGGGCAGCCGGCCGCGTTTACCTGTTCGATCTGCTCGGCGCGGGCTGCGGGGCGATGGCGATTGTCGCGGTGCTGTTCGTGGTCGCGCCACAAGGCGGCCTGAAATTTGTTGCCGCAGTCGCGATGGTGGCTGCGTCGCTGGCGTGCGTCGGTGCCGAGAGCGCGCGCGTCCGGTTTGCGGGGAGTCTGACCGGCACCGCTGTGCTGTTGCTGCTTGTAATCCCGATGGACTGGCTGGTGCTGCGCCTGTCACCCTACAAGGGGTTGAGCCAGGCGCTCGCCGCCGTGGACGCACGCCCGCTGGGCGAGTACTCGAATCCACTGGGCCTGCTCACTGTGGTCGACAACCCGACGATTCCGTTCCGCTATGCTCCGGGCCTGAGCTTTAACGCACCGCGCGGTCCGCCACGGCAGCTCGCCGTATTTACCGACGGCGACGCCGTCAGTGCGATTACCCACATCGACGGCTCGCTTGACTCGCTCACCTACCTCGACTATACGCCCGGCGCTCTCCCCTATCACCTGCTCGATGCGCCGCGGGTACTGGTGCTCGGCGCCGGAGGCGGCCATGAGGTGCTGCTGGCACGCCACCTGGGTGCCTCCTGGATAGACGCCGTAGAACTCAACCCGCTGATGGTGCGGTTGCTGATCGACGACCTCGGCGCGTTTGCCGGCAATCTCTTCACGACGCATAACGTCGCCGTGCACGTCAGCGAAGCGCGGGCGTTCGTTGCAGACAGCCGCGCCAGATTTGACCTGATCAAGCTCGCACTGCTGGATTCCGCTGCTGCATCCGGTGCCGGTGTGCACGCACTGAGCGAGTCTTACCTCTACACGGTCGAAGCCTTTGCCAGCTACCTGCAACACCTTTCGCCCGGCGGCATACTGGCCATAACGCGATGGTTGAAGCTGCCGCCCCGTGACAGTCTCAAGCTGATGGCAACGGCCATCGAAGCGCTGCGCCGTGCAGGCGTTGCCGATCCGTCGCGGCATCTGGCGATGGTCCGCAGCTGGAACACCGTGACGCTGCTCGTACGGAACGGCGGTTTCTCGAGCGCCGATATCGAGAGGCTGCGCGAGTTCTGCCGCGCGCGGTCGTTCGACGCGGTTTACTACCACGGCATGCCGGCGAGCGAAGCCAACCGATTCAACCTGCTCTCAGAACCGTATTTCCACATGGGCGCAACCCGGCTGCTCACCGACGCGGCGGCGTTCACAGCACAGTACAAGTTTCACCTGACGCCCGCAACCGACGACCAGCCGTACTTCTACCATTTCTTCAAATGGCGAACCCTGCCCGAGCTGTACGCGCTGCGCGCGCAGGGCGGCGCAGGATTGATCGAGTGGGGCTACCTGCTGCTGATCGCAACGTTGCTGCAGGCGGGCGTAGCGGGCGGGGTGTTGATTCTTCTACCGCTGTGGCTGCAGGGGCGCAGCCGGAGTGGATCCGGCGGACTGCGCACAGGCAGCTATTTTTTCGTGCTCGGCCTGGCTTTTCTGTTCATCGAGATTGCGTTCATCCAGAAACTCATCCTGTTTCTCGGCAACCCCGTGTACGCGGTAGCGGTGGTGCTCAGCGGTTTCCTGGTGTTCGCAGGACTCGGCAGCGGTTTTTCCACCCGCTTCGACAAGCTGGAAGGTACGCGACGAGCAGACCCTATCCATGTTGTCACCGCCATCATCGCCGTGATCGCAACCGGCTACGTCCTGCTGTTGCTCGACCTGTTGCCGCTGGCCATCGGATTGGCGGAACCGCTCAAGGTACTGCTCGCACTGCTGGTAATTGCACCGCTTGCGTTCTGCATGGGTATGCCCTTCCCGATTGGCCTGCACCGTGTGTCCGTGCGGCGCCCGGACTTCCTGCCCTGGGCCTGGGGACTCAACGGGTTCGCCTCCGTGCTGAGCGCCGCGCTGGCGACGCTGCTTGCGATTCAGTTCGGGTTCACCGCACTGGTGCTGTGCGGCTCCGCGCTCTACCTCGGCGCCGCCTGGCTCCTGCCGGCCCCCGCCCGCTAGGGAACTGTCCCCATCCCCCGCGCCCTCGGGAGAGACTGCCTATGCGACCGTGCAGGGCTCATCCTGCTCCGGACGGTCGATCAGTCGTTCCCGGTTGCGCAGGCAGAACTCCACGAACTTGTCCTTCTTCAGCATGAGCCGCAGTGTAGTCGGCAGGAACTCGTGCAGCATGCGGAAAGTCTGGATCATGGCTTCATCATTTTCGATGGTCTTCTTCGCGAGCGGTCCGACCCTTTCGCTCACGATCGCTTTGATCCTGGGCACCTGCTGCTCGATCGCGCTGACGCCTTTCCTGCGAAGCTCGGGCGCCTCGTCGACGATCTCGGTGACGCGCTCCCTGATCCTTGCAATCGTCGAGGGCGGCTGCTGCGCGAGCGCGAAGACGCGATCAACGCGCTCTGTCGCAAGCGCTGTCTGCACAGACACGGTATGTGTGAGGGAACCGGACTGTTCAATCCGGTGTGTGACCTGCACGGCGCGCAGAATTTCTCCACCGAACTCGTCCACGCCCCAGGGCGCTGTGTCGATGATGTCACCGCGCTGCGGTATCAGGGGCGGCGCGGTGGAGGTAAACGCAGCCAGAACCTCGGGCGCGGTATCCGGCGTCATGATCTGCAGGATGAACTTTGCCGGTTTCACGAGACAACTCCCTGTGTCCGAAACGAATCCACACGGACTATAGCCCACCGCGACTACCAGGTATGTGTGCGAGTGCCCGGCTTTTCTGTGCTCAATTCACATTCATGCAAAAGGATCAGCCCCCGGCACAAAATGCGCCTCAATCTCGAACAGGAAACTGGGCTCCCGTGACACTGGCCGGCTGGACACCGTCCGGATCTTCGGTCTCCGGTTTCGTCACCAGCACATCGCCGGAGGCTTCATCGGATGTCCGCCGCTGTTTCTCCAGCTTCGTTCCCGTGCCGGAGTCCGTCGCATCCGCGTCACGCTTTGTGGCCTCCGGCGTTGACGTTGCAACTACGGAATCGCTCTTCCAGTGCGGTCCCGTCATCACGAAAATGCCTCCCGCGATGACGAGCAGCGAGAGTCCGGCAGCCAACATGGCTGGTACCACCCAGTTGCGTTGCCTTGCGCCTAACGCTTCCACGAGTGCCATCACCGATGGGGTGCGTGACACACGCTCGAGGCTGAGCGCCTGTTGCAGCACTTTCCAGTGCTGGTTGCTGAGACTGGCCGGCTTCTTGATCTTCGGCCGGACGTCGCGTACCTCGTTCGACAGCTTGTCCCCGTAGGGAAGGACGCCGGTGAGCAGCACATAGATCGTGCAAGCCAGCGAATACACATCGGCACGTTGGTCAGGCGCGACACCCTGCATGATTTCCGGGCTCGCATAACGCACCTCCAGAAAGCGCTTCAGCGCCACATCGCTCCACACGTCCGGCTCGGTGCAACGCGCCCTGGCTATTCCGGAATCGAGCAACTTGATCGTGCCGTCGCGGCACACAAACAGGTTAGACGGCCTGACATCGCAATGCATAATGCCGCGATCGTGCAGAAACGAGAGCGCCTCCACCGCTGGCTGCAGAAGGTTCAAGGCGTCGCCGAGCGACAGAACTTTGTTGTTGGAAGCCGCCAGATGCTCAGCGAGCGATGAACCCTCGAGGTACTCGCTGGCGATAAAGACCATCTCGTTATGACGAAAGAATCCGTAGACGGAGGCGATGTTGGGGTGCCTGATCTTGAGGCTCTTCCTTACTTCACGCCGCCAGCTTTCCTCTATCTTGGTGTTGGTCAGCCACCGTCGATGGGGAACGATCAACGCAACCGGATCCGCGCCCTCGTCCCGGTGTGTGTCGATCGCTTTGAAAACGACTTTCCGGCGGCCCGCACCAATGTGCCTGACCGACGCGAATCGGCCGCTGAGCAGTACCTTTGGATTTCCAGCGTTGGTCACGCCGCGCAAAGCAGCGGCACCCGCCTTGTCGTCCGACATTCCGGCAGTCCTTTATCCGTTGTTATCCCCGGCCAGGTCTTGTGTGGAACTGCTTTTGTCCCGAAGCTACACCACAGGGGATCGTTTCGAGGTGATCGACATCACGAAACTGTCACCGTTTTCTGTTCCCAAAGCTGATCGTCGAATTTGTTTACAGCTACTTCCGCCTGTCCACCACCACAGTACCCGTTTGCGACGGGATACTCCTATCCATTCGTTTAAAAATCTCGCCTTTGATCAGTTGGCAATCCAGTTTGATCGAGACCTGCTACCGACGTTGAACAGCAGACATGTTGTGACCCTGTAAATTGCAGGAACCGCCGGCAACGAAAACGGGCGTGGTGCAGCTCTTTTGCAACGGGCTGGACCATCGGAGTGGGTCACTACCGAACTCCCCCGCCAACGGCTGGTCGAGCGGCGCGAAGTCCACTGCCGTCACGACTTCATTGCCATCCTTCGTCGAGGGCGAAGCGCAACGCATTAATTTGATTCAGCTGCCAAGCCAGCGAGTTGACAAGGAGCCAATCATTGGAAGTGAAAACCTCACATTAAGGAAAGTGTGCGGGTAGTGCGCCGCAGCGCTCGCAAGCGTCCGATCCCTCCTGCAGCGGGGGGCAAGTGGCGCTGATGACCCGAAGTCCCGCGGCTTGTTTTCACCCGAGTTTAGTCGCGCCGGGAATCGAACTCAACAAGGTTGTTAGATTTAGTTCGTAAGCTCTTGATTAGAATAATTAAACTCGTTTCAAAGCGTAAATGCAGATAGTGTTAACTTATTGTTTTTAATGAATTTTTAACATAATTCGAGAAAAATGAAACCCCGTCGACGACGGCCCGGCCCGGGCCGCGTTCCGTTGCAGCGCCGCCGGCTAGCGGTGCGGCCCTACCGCCGCTTCCGCCTGCTCTACCAGCGCGGCCATGGTCGCCTCGATCTCGCGCTGCACGGGCTGCAGATCGTCCACCTTCAGCTCGCGCGGCACGTAGCGCGGGGCGCTCACGGCGCAGGCAATCCGCGCGAACGGCTTAGGGATGACGAACCGATCCCAGGTTCTCAGCCGCCAGGCGCGGCTCGCCGCGCAGGCGACCAGCACGATCGGCGCGCCGGTCATCTGCGCGAGCATGATCGCGCCGGGCTTGAACTCGCGGCGCGGGCCCTGGGGGCCGTCGGACGTAGTCACGGGGGATACCCCGTCGCGTGTGACTTTCAGGTACAGCTCGCGCATCGCCTTGGCGCCCGTGCGGGTGGTGGAACCGCGTATTGCCTCCGCCCCCCAACCACGTGCCAGGCGCGCAGGCACCTCGCCGTCCACCGACGGGCTGATCAGAAAACCGAGCTTCAGTCCGCGACGCTGCAGCTGCAGCATCATCCGCACGCCCATGAAATGCATCTCGTGCCAGTAGCAGGGAATGATCGGCCCGCCCGCGTCGAGCACCGTCTGCAGGTGGGCTTCTCCGATCACCTGACCACCACGCCAGGTCCACCAGGTCGAGGCGAGCCAGGCTCTGACAAGCGGGGTCAGAAGCGCGTACAGCAGATCCCGTGTCCGAGTTAGTTGGCGCGCCATGATCTCCGGGCTCGCGTTTGCGCGTTCATGCACCCCCTCAAGCTCGCAGGTGCGCGATTCAGGCACCGCGTACGCCGATGACGGCAGCGCGAAAGATCGCCCCGGCCATCGGCCGCCTGAGACCGGACGCGGTGCGGCGGGTGACCGACCACGTCCCATGTATAATACCCGGGCATCAAATCGCAGCTCCTGCTCATAACATCAACCGAACGGTCCCCGCCTGCATATGCCAAACGTTTCCAGCGCGACCCTGGCGACACCCGGGCCCACCGCAAAGTACGATCTGGATATCACCGAAGAAACCTTTCCGCTAGTGGCCGATCTGCTGGCGCACTTCGGCGACGTGTGCCGGGTTAGCGCCGTGACGCGCAAGCAACCGAGCTTCCTGCTGAACAATGCGGATCATGTGCGCCACGTGCTGGTCAACAACCACCGTAACTATATCAAAGGGGTAGGCTTCGACCGCGTGAAGCTGCTGCTCGGCAACGGCATCATCGTCAGCGACGGAGCATTCTGGCGTTCCCAGCGGCGCATGGTGCAACCGGCCTTCCATCGCGACGTCATCGCGAGCTTGTGCCGGATGATGCAGGAATGCAACGACCGGCTGCTGGCGCGCTGGCGGCAAGCCGCCGAGCGGCACGAACAGATAAATCTTACCGACGACGTGAGCCGGCTCAGTCTCGAAATCGTGCTGCGCGCCCTGTTCGGCGACGACTATGCGAAGCTGGCGGGCGCGCAGGAACGCCCTTTCGATGTGCTGACGGAAGACCCGGCGCGCGATCTGCAGACCGTGGTCAAGTTCCGCGCACTCACGCGGCAGGTGCTGGAGCTGGTGTACAGCCGGAACGCCGATTCGCACGAGCGCTTCGACATTCTCGCGATGCTCATGGATGCGCGGCATCAGGACTCGGGCGAGCCCATGACCGAGCGCGCGCTGATCGACGAGATCATGACCCTGATCGTCGCCGGCCACGAAACCACCGCCGGCACCTTGAACTGGGCCTGGTACCTGCTGGCGCAGCACCCGCAGGTCGAGCACACACTGCATGAGGAAGTGGATCGACTCGATGGGGAGCACGCGCCGCAGTTCGAGGACCTGCCGAAGCTCGGCTACGCCCGGCAGATTGTTCAGGAAACGCTGCGGCTCTACCCGCCGGTGTGGTTGTTCGCGCGCCGCGCGGTCGATTGCGACCGGGTCGGCGATCACGAGATCCCGGCCGGTGCGGACGTGTTCATCTCGCCGTACTTCATGCACCGCAATACCGCGCACTGGCAGGACCCGGACGTGTTTGACCCATCGAGGTTCACCGAGGCAGCGATGAAGCAACGTCATCGCTGCGCGTTCATCCCGTTCTCGGCCGGACCGCGACGCTGCATCGGCGACGTGTTCGCAATCGTCGACATGCAGATTCATTTCGGCATGGTCGCCCGCGAGCTGGCGCTGCGTTTCGTGCCCGACAACCCCGTCGAAATCGAACCGCGCGTCAATCTGCGCTCGCGTTATCCGTTGACGTTCGAACCGCGCTTTCGTACGAGCAAAAAGTGACGATGAACAATTACGCCACGTTGAACGAAGCGCTGGATGCGCAGCGCACGCACGCGCGCACCATCACGTTCATCGAAGGCGAGGGCCGCGAGTCGGTGCTCAGCTTCGCCGAGCTGCACAGCCGGGCGCTGGGTCTGCTGTTTCATTTCCAGGCGCGCGGCCTGGGCCCCGGTGACAAGATGATTTTTCTGCTCAAGGACAACGAGCAGTTCGTCGAAGCGTTCTGGGCGTGCATGTACGGCGGCATCGTGCCGGTGCCGGTGGCGGTCGGTATCAGCGACGAGCATCGTGCCAAGCTGCTGCGTATCTTCGCCAAGCTGGATCAACCGTCGATCTATACCGAACAGGCGGCGCTCGAGCGGCTGCTCGGCGTCGCCGAAAGCAGCACCCCGCGCCTGGTGCCCGCGGTGCGCGAAAAGACCTTGCTCGCCGACGATATGGGCCCCCTGTCCCGGCCCGGCGACGCGCACCCGGCCGGTGCCGACGACGTCGCGTTCATCCAGTTTTCGTCCGGCTCGACGCGCGAGCCCAAGGGCGTGGTGCTGACCCATCGCAACCTCATGACCACGGTCGTCGATCTCGGCGAACGTGCCGCTTACAGCACCGATGACGTGAGCCTGAGCTGGATGCCCCTCACTCATGACCTGGGGCTGATCGGCTTTCATCTCAACATGCTGGTGTTCGGCATCAACCAGCACCTGCTACCGACCGATCTGTTCAGCCGCCGGCCGCTGCTCTGGCTGAGCAAGGCCAGCGAGAAACGCGCCACGCTCCTCAGCTCGCCGAACTTCGGTTACAAGCATTTCCTGCAGGCGTACGACAAAAAAGGCGCGCTGGAGAATCTCGACCTGACGCGCGTGCGCCTGATCCTCAACGGCGCCGAGCCCATCTCGGTCGGGCTCTGCTACCGGTTCCTTGAGGCCATGGCACCCCAGGGACTGCGCCGTGAAGCGATGTACACAGTCTACGGCCTTGCCGAAGCGGCGCTTGCGGTCAGCCTGCCGGTGCCCGGCCGGGAGTTCGAGCACCTGACGCTGGCACGCGCGAAACTCGGGGTCGGCGATTGCGTCGACTATCTGCCGGCGGGCGATCGCGACGGCGTGGCGTTTCCGATTGTCGGCCCGCCCGTCGCCCGCTGTGCGGTACGGATCGGTGACCGCGAAGGCCAGGATCTCGGTGCCGATACGGTGGGGCATATTCTGATCAAAGGCCCGAACGTGACGCGAGGTTACTATCAGGACGAGGCCGCCAACGCGGAGGTGATGAAAGGCGACGGCTGGCTCGATACGGGCGATCTCGGCGTGCTGCACGACGGGCAGCTGATCATCACCGGCCGGGCCAAGGACATCATATTTGTCAACGGACAGAACTACTATCCACACGATCTCGAAGCGATCGCGCTGAACGCGGGCGGCGTGGAGCTCGGCAAGGTGGTAGCGCTCGGGGTACGGCCGCCAGGCATGGACGGCGACGAGCTGCTGGTGTTCGTGCTGTTCCGCGGCGCGGCGCAGAACTTTGCCGCCACGGCCAACGAAATCGCCCACCTCGTCAATGAGCACATCGGTCTGGAAGTTACTCACGTCGTCCCGGCGCGGCGCATCCCCAAGACCACCAGCGGCAAGGTCCAGCGTCACCTGCTCGCCAAAGACTACCTGTCTGGTGCGTTCGATGCGCAGATCGCGGAGACGGAAAAGTACCGACAGGCAGTCCACACGCCGGATGCCGTTGAGCACAGCGAGCTGGAACAGGTGCTGCAAAGGATTTGCGCGGAGGTGGCGCCGGACAAGACCATCGGCTTCGATGACAACCTGTTCGACATCGGCATCAGCTCACTCACGCTGGCGCAGATCCACGAACGCATCGACGAACGCTACCCGGGGCTGATCGACATCACGGAGATCTTCGATCACCCGACGCTTGCTGAGCTCGCGCAGGTTCTGGAAGCAAAGCGCGCCTCTTAGCGTGCGCTGCCGGCGCCGCGATGTGGCGTTACTGCCCGCTACATTTGTGGCTGCGAGGACGGGCGCGATCTATCGCGCGTTGCAGTTGCGAGGGTTGGTCCACGCGCAGATCAGACCGGCAGCCCGGACGCAGCGTGCTGGGTCGCTGCATTTCCGCACCGTTTCGGCGCGTGTATCACTTTCTTTCTCCTGTCGGAACGCGCCGCGCTCGCGCCGACGACACGAACACCGGTGTACACCCACCACGCCCTCGCGCGTGACATTCCGTCTTCCCGGCACAGAGCCTGCAGGAGGCGATCCGCGGGCTCGCGGTATCTGTCCCGGTCCAGCTTTCCATGCCGCATGAGTTGGTACAGCGCATCGTGAACCAGCGAGCCGCGCATGAAGTTGCGGGAATGGACAGTCGGCCCGGAAGGGCCGTCCCAGGCATAGCCTTTCTTGATCGTGAGCCGGCCCTCGGTGCTCAGAAACAGGAAGCCGTCCACGCTCAGGTCCGCCGATGGCTTGAACTCGAGCAACAGCGAGTAGTCGTCGGCAAGCTGGTATCTGTATCCGTGTTTGTAGGCAATGCAGTTCATCGTGTTGCTCCTTTCGAGCTTGGGCCGGCCGCCGGTCGGTTCGTGCTGCATCGACAGGAATCAATGTCCGGTGAGTATTCAGCGACACAGGCGGCTGCGCAGTGACATTTCGCACATACGATCCGTGACGAACTGGCGCCACCGCTCGTTGGCGCTGTATCCACAGTCTAGGAATCGACAGGCGTCTGCAGCGAGAAAATACTCGAGTATCCGGCGCTGAAATCGGGTAGCAGCTCGATAACGCCCGCCTCGACGCGCGCGTGCGTGGCGGGCTCACCGCGCACCATCAGATTGCGGTGACGGCTGTCGATCACCGGAGTGGTGTAAGCGAATGCATCGGCAGCCGCGTACTGGATGATGTACGTCGTGCGCAGCTCGTCCGAGCGGTTTTCGCTGGAACCGTGCACGGCCAGGCCGTGATGCGCGACGATATCGCCAGGCGCCAGCTCGTTGAGCACTGCCGAGGCGACGTCCTCCTCGGTGACACTCGCGTTGCAATTGAGCTTGTACACACCGTCATCCCAGTGGCTGCGCGCGCCGCCCTTGTGGCTGCCGGGAATGGTCTGAAGACACCCGTTGCCCGCATGCGAGCGGTCGAGCGGCACGCTCAATGCGACGAGGTCCGTGCTCGTGTAGTCTGCCGCGTTTCCGACCGTCGACGCAACCGCGGGCGACCGCCTGTCGCGCGTTGCGCACGGGCGACGATCAGCGGCCGCGGAACTGCGGTTTGCGCTTCTCGTTGAAGGCGCGCACTCCCTCATGCCGGTCCTCTGTGGGTACCGTCCGGTTGTAGGCTTCGATCTCGAAAGCGAGCCCGTCCGCCAGCGACATCTGCAGTCCGCGGTGGATCGCCTGTTTGGCCTGACGGACCGCTACCGGCGCGTTGGCCGCAATGCGTGCAGCCGTCTCGAGCACCGCATCCAGCAACTCGTCGCGGGGATAGAGTGCATTGACGAGCCCCCACGCATGCGCCTCGTCCGCGCTGAATGCCTTGCCGGAAAGAATCAGTTCCTTGGCGCGCCGCTCGCCGAGAGCGCGCGCCAGTGTTTGTGTCCCGCCGGCACCCGGGATGATGCCAAGCGTGGTTTCGGTCATCGCAAAGCGCGCGGATTTCACCGCGTACACGAAGTCGACCGCCGCCGCTACCTCGCAACCGCCGCCGAAAGCCGCGCCGTTGACGGCTGCGATGGTGGGCACCGGACAGTCGATGACCGCTCTTACCATCCGTTCGTACA
>JAHELT010000063.1 GCA_024644045.1 Chromatiales bacterium
ACCGGAGGAGCGTCGAATTCATCGAGGATCGGAGCAATGGCCGCGGCATACCCGGCCGCACCCCACGGCTCGGGAGGGACCGGCGAGGCGCCGAAGCCCGGCAAGTCGAGCGCCATGATCAGCAGCCCGTTGAGCTGCATCGGCATGCCCTGCTCGGCCAGCCAGGTATCCACGCCCAGCACACGCATCGAGACGCTGAGCACGGCGACGATCGAAAAGTTAGCCAGCAAGTACAGTATCAATCTCATGGTGTGAGCAACTCAGTCAGGGGCGCGTGCGCCGCATGCGCCCGGGGTTTAGCACTTTATACTTTTTATATGGGGTTTCGTCCGGCAGACAACAAGCAAGCGGCCGAGCGCGCAGCTCAGGCCACCTCCAGCCCGCTGACATTCTGAAACCCCCGCGGGAGCTTCCGCCCGCGGCGCCCGCGCTCGCCGCAGTAGTGCTCGAGGTCGCGGCCGTCCAGCGACAGGTGCCTGCGTCCGGCCAGCACTTTCAGCGTATCTTCGCCGGAAACGCAGGCCACGGCCACCATGTGTTCGGCACCCGCCAGCAGTTTCTGTTTCGGGATGCTCATGATCTTGTTACCCCTGCCGCGCGCCAGCTCGGGCAGCTCCGCCACCGGAAAGCCGAGCAGATGGCCGCTGCTGGAGGCCGCGACCAGCAGGTTCTGATCACGGTCATAAACGGGCGCCGGCACCAGCACCCCGGCGCCAGCCGGCACGTTGAGCACCGTTTTGCCGGCCTTGTTGCGCGTCTGCAGATCCTCCACGCACACGATGAATCCGTAGCCCGCACCGGTCGCAAACACGTAACGGTCCTCGCTGTCGCCCATGATCACGGCGATGAATCGTGCGCCGTCGGGCGGTTTGAGTCGCGCGGCAAGCGGATCACCGAGGCTGCGCGCCGAGGGCAGCGTGTGCGCCGGCACCGAGTAGATACGCCCGGTGGAGTCGAGAAACAGCGCCGGCTGTGCCGTGCTGCCCCAGGCGGCGTCCTGATAGGCGTCACCCGCTTTGTAGCTGAGGCTGGTCGGGTCCAGCTCGTGACCCTTGCCGGCGCGTACCCAGCCTCGCTGCGACAGCACCACTGTGACCGGCTCGTTGCCCACCAGGTCGGTTTCCTTCAACGCGGTCGCCGCCTGCCTTTCGACCAGCCGCGAGCGCCGCTTGTCCCCGTAGCGCCCGGCATCCGCCAGCAGCTCCTTGCGGATCAGGGTCTTCATGCGCCGCGGTGAGTTCAGCGTCTGCTGCAGCGACTTGCGCTCTGCCTCGAGCTCCTCCTGCTCGCCGCGAATGCGCATTTCTTCCAGCTTCGCGAGGTGGCGCAGCTTCAACTCGAGGATCGCCTCCGCCTGCGCATCGCTCAGCTCGAACCGCCGCATGAGCACCGGCTTGGGCTGGTCCTCGTTGCGAATGATGTGGATGACCTCGTCGATGTTCAGGTAGGCGATCAGCAGGCCGGCAAGGATGTGCAGACGATCGGTAACCTTGTCGAGCCGCCAGCGCAACCGGCGGGTGACGGTGTCGGTGCGAAAGCGCAGCCATTCCGCCAGCAGCGTCTTGAGGTCCTTCACCTGCGGGCGCCCGTCGATGCCCACCACGTTGAAGTTGACGCGGTAGCTGCGTTCCAGATCGGTGGTGGCGAACAGGTGGTTCATCAGGGCGTCGCAATCCACGCGCCGGCTGCGCGGCACGATGACCAGGCGCACCGGATTCTCATGGTCGGATTCATCGCGCAGGTCCTCGACCATAGGCAGCTTGCGGGCCTGCATCTGTTGTGCAATCTGTTCGAGCACGCGCCCGCCGGACACCTGGTGCGGCAGTGCAGTAACGACGATGTCGCCGTCCTCGCGCTCGAAGCTCGCCCGTACCCGCACGCTGCCATTGCCGGTTTCGTACAGGCGCAGCAGCTCGTCACGCGGCGTGATGATTTCGGCCCCGGTCGGGAAATCCGGCCCTTTGATGTGCTCGCACAACTCGGCGACGCTGCTGCGCGAGTTCTCCAGCAGACGGATGCTGGCGCTCGCCACCTCGCGCAGGTTGTGCGGCGGGATGTCGGTCGCCATGCCCACCGCGATGCCGGTGGTCCCGTTCAACAGCACGCTGGGAAGGCGCGCCGGCAGCAGGCGCGGTTCCTGCAGCGTGCCGTCGAAGTTGGCCGCCCAGTCGACGGTCCCCTGACCCAGCTCTTCGAGCAGCGTGCGCGCGAACGGCGCCAGCCGCGCTTCGGTGTAGCGCATCGCGGCGAACGACTTGGGGTCGTCGGTGGAGCCCCAGTTGCCCTGACCGTCGATCAGCGGGTAGCGAAACGAGAACGGCTGCGCCATCAGCACCATGGCCTCGTAGCAGGCGGAGTCGCCGTGTGGGTGATACTTGCCGAGCACGTCGCCGACAGTGCGCGCCGATTTCTTGTGCTTCGAGGCGGCGCTGAGTCCCAGCTCCGACATCGCGTAGACAATTCGCCGTTGCACGGGCTTCAGGCCGTCGCCGACATGCGGCAGCGCACGATCCAG
Source organism: Chromatiales bacterium (assembly GCA_024644045.1). Classification (GTDB taxonomy): domain Bacteria; phylum Pseudomonadota; class Gammaproteobacteria; order JAHELT01; family JAHELT01; genus JAHELT01. The sequence continues at coordinate 2,516 of JAHELT010000063.1, forward strand.
GATCACGTACATCGAATAGTCGAGGTACGCCTTCTCGGCGAACACGCGTACCGGTTGCTGTTCGACGCCCTCGGAATCGAATTCTTGGGTACTGCTCATGACCTACTCGTTGAGGTGACGTGGTGGTTTACTGACTTTCTCCTGCATGGCGCGCTGACGCTCCTGCACGATACGCTCGGCCACTTCGGTAACCGCGTGCGACAACCACATGCTGGTCTGCGAACCGGGCGTGTAGTCGGCTTCCCCGAAAGCCTGCACGCGCCGATCGCGCAGCAGCTGGTTAACCTGCTTCATTTGCGCCGCCGAACCGCGACGGTAGACCGCGTAGGTGACACCGCCGTTGCGGTTCAGCACGGAGAACACCGGCACGTCGCTGGGCCCGTCAGCGACGTAGATCATGTTGCGGAACGGCACGCGGCGGTCACTGTCTGCCATCTGCGCGTTGACGTCAATCGCACCGGGGTGCTTGTTGACGCCCTTGTTGATCTCGAACACCGCGCGCGTCTTGGTCGTGTTGTCCAACACGTAGCCCAGCTGCGAGACCAGACGCTGGCCCTCGTGCTCGTCTTCCAGCAGCTCGCAGCCCCACACCCCGTCGAGGTGCCCGGCAATCGCACTGCCCAGTATCATCTGCCGCAGCCCGGTGCTGACCACGTAGTGCTCCAGCGTGATGTCGTAGCCAGCGTAGCGCTCCTCCGCCGCGACCGTCTGTTTCAGTTCCGTGAAGAAATCCGGCAGGCCGGGATAGAACTCGAGCTCCGCGCCGAACGCCCTGAGCCGTGCGTTGTTCAACCCGGCGAAGATGCCGCGCCGGGTGTAATCGAGGATATGGTTCAGATAGAGAATCTCGCTGACCGTGAGCTCCACACCGCGGCGCAGGTACTCGGCCGGCAGCTCGTTCACCTCGGCCCAGAACGCCGCCGCATCCACACCGTAATGGCGGAACAACGGCTCCTGCATGTAACCCGGAATCAGCGTTTTATCGAAATCCCAGACCAGTGCGATGATGTTCTGCGAAAACAGTGGTGCGCTCATCAGATCTCGGCGAGGTTGCCCTTGGACTCCAGCCAGCGCCGGCGGTCCGGGGCGCGCTTCTTGGCCAGCAGCATGTCCAGGGTTTTGTGCGCATCGTCCTTGCCGCTCAGCGTCAGACGCACCAGCCGGCGTGTTTCCGGCGCCATCGTGGTGACGCGCAGCTGCAGTGGATTCATCTCACCCAGCCCCTTGAAACGGGTGATCGAGATTTTACCTTTCTTTTTCTCGGCGGCGATACGATCCAGCACGCCATCTTTTTCCGCATCGTCAACCGCGTAGTACACGTCCTTGCCCACATCGACGCGGTACAGCGGCGGCATCGCCACATACACGTGTCCGGCGCGCACGAGCGCAGAGTAATGCCGCACGAACAGAGCGCAGAGCAGCGTTGCGATGTGCAAGCCGTCGGAATCGGCGTCGGCGAGTATGCAGACCTTTCCATAGCGCAGCCCGGTCAAGCTGGTGGTGCCCGGCTCCAGGCCGATCGCCACCGCGATGTCGTGCACCTCCTGCGAGCTCAGCACCTGCTCCTGCTCGACCTCCCAGGTGTTGAGGATCTTCCCGCGCAGCGGCATGACCGCCTGACTCTCGCGGTCGCGCGCCTGCTTTGCCGAACCGCCCGCGGAATCGCCCTCTACCAGAAACAGCTCGGTGCGCTCCGGGTCCTGACTCACGCAGTCGGCGAGTTTACCCGGCAGCGCCGGTCCGGAAGCCACTTTCTTGCGTGCCACCTTCTTGCTCGAGCGCAGGCGCTTCTGCGCCGCCGCGATGATCAGCGTGGCCAGCTGGTCGCCGGTCTCGGGATGCTGGTGCAGCCATAGGCCGAAATCGTCCTTGGCCACACCGGACACGAACGCGGCGCACTCGCGCGAGGAAAGCCGCTCCTTGGTCTGCCCGGAAAACTGCGGGTCGAGCATTTTCACCGACAGCACGTAGGCGAGGTGCTCCCATACGTCGTCGGGCGCAATCTTGACGCCGCGCGGCACCAGGTTGCGGTTGGCGCAGAACTCACGCACCGCATCGGTCAGCCCGGCGCGCAAGCCGTTCACGTGGGTACCGCCGAGCGGCGTTGGCACCAGGTTCACGTAACTTTCCGTCACCGTCTCGCCGCCGTCCACCAGCCACGTGACCGCCCAGTCTACCGCTTCGTTGTTGCCCTGCATGGAACCGATGAACGGCTCCTTAGGCAGCCGCTCGGCCTGGTCGAGCCTGGCCAGCAGGTACTCGCCGAGCCCGCTGTCGTAGCACCAGGCGTACTTCTTGCCGCTCTGCTGGTCCTGGAACGTGACCCGCAGCCCGGGACACAGCACTGCCTTGGCTTCCAGCACCGGCAACAGGCGCGGGATCGAAAACTTCTCGCTGTCGAAGTACTTCGGATTCGGGAGAAAACGGATGCGTGTTCCGGTGTTGCGCCGGCCGACCTGGCCGACGACTTTCAGGTCACTGCGCTTGTCGCCGCCGGCAAACGCCATGTGGTACTCGTTGCCGTCGCGCTTGACCCAGACTTCCAGACTTTTCGACAGCGCGTTGACGACCGACACGCCGACCCCGTGCAGACCGCCGGAAAAGCGGTAGTTCTTGGCAGAGAACTTACCACCCGCATGCAGCATGCACAGGATCACCTCCACCCCGGGTTTCTTCTGCTGCGGATGCTTGTCGACCGGCATGCCGCGACCGTCGTCGACGACTTCCATGGACCCGTCCCGGTGCAGGGTCACATCGATGCGGCTGGCATGCCCGGCGATGGCTTCGTCGACGCTGTTGTCGATGACTTCCTGGACGAGATGATTGGGGCGGCTGGTGTCGGTGTACATGCCGGGGCGCTTGCGCACCGGCTCGAGCCCACTCAATACCTCGATGGATGACGCGTCGTAGGCTGCCGCCATCGGGCTCCGGATCCTCGGGTAGAAAACGGCATGATACCACTATATCCTGGGGCATGGCGCAGGTTTTGCCCCAACATATAGCCGTACGGCCACACGCCCCCGGACGTCCCCGATAGTGGCATAGTAGCGGCCCTGATGAGCGCCAGCGAGGCAATCGATCCCCGGGTCAGCGTGCTCGTGTCGGCATCGGCCGGCACCGGCAAGACCTTCCTGCTGGTGAGCCGCATGCTGCGCCTGCTGCTCGAAGGGGTCGACCCGTCGCGGCTGCTGGCGATCACCTTCACGCGCAAGGCGGCCGGCGAAATGCACGAGCGGCTGCTCGCGCGCCTGCGTCATCTGGCCGAATGCGACGCGGCGCAACTCGACGCGGCGCTCGGCGCGCTAGGCCTGGCGGCAAGCGACAGCAACCGTACGGCTGCGAGGCACCAGCACCGGCGACTGCTGCTGCACGAGCGCGGGCCGCGCATCCAGACGTTCCATGCGTTCTGTGTCGATCTGCTGCGCCGGTTCCCGCTGGATGCCCCGGTGCCGGCGGGGTTTTCGATTGCCGAGTCGACCGAACTGCTGCTGCAGGAAGCCTGGGACGAGCTGTTCGCGCGTGCCACGCGGGCACCGGACGGCGAACCCGGCCGCTCGCTGCAGCACCTGTTCGAAAGCTACGGCTCACTGGATAGAACCCGCAGGTCGCTGTTCAGCTTCGTCGCGCACCGCGGCGACTGGTGGCCCTTCACGCATGGCTGCCGTGACGCGCTTGCGCATGCGCGCGAAGTCGCGGCCGGACTGCTGCAGCCTTCACACGCTGATGGCGTCTGGCCGGGTGAAGCGACGCGCGAGGCATTGCTGCGCTACGCCGAGCTGCTGTGCGACCACGGGAACGACACCAATCTGCGCCATGCCGAGACCGTTCGCTCGAACCTGGATGCAGACGGCGACGGCCCCTTCGCGGCATTGCTGAGCGCGTTTTTCCGCGCCAGCGACCTGCGCCAACCGCGCGATCGCAAGCGCACCAAGGTTGCCGTCCAGCGGCTTGGTGAAGCCGGCGCACGGGAGCTAGTAGACCTGCATGTCAGACTGCAGCACGATTTGGACGAGCAGCGTGCGTTGCGCGACACGCGAGCCTACGCCGCGTTGAGCGACGCCTGGCTGCGCGCCGGCAGCGGCTTGCTGAACGAATACCAGTTGCTAAAACGCCGCCGCCGCGTACTGGACTTCGCGGATCTCGAATGGCAGTCGCTGCGCCTGCTGCACGACACCGCCGACGCCGAGTGGGTGCAGTTCAAGCTCGATCAGCGCATCGATCACGTGCTGATCGACGAATTCCAGGACACCAATCCTACCCAGTGGCGCCTGCTGCTGCCGCTGCTGGAGGAGCTGGCGGCGCGCCGCGACGAAGGCCGCAGCGTGTTCATCGTCGGCGACAGGAAGCAGTCGATCTACGGCTTCCGGCGTGCGGACCCGGCCGTTCAGGATACCGCGGCGGACTGGCTGAGGGCGCACGCCGCCGGCGTCATGGTGAACCTCGATCGGTCGTACCGTGCTGCACCACCGCTCATGCAGACGGTAAATCAGGTGTTCGGCGGCAGCGACTCGCGACTCGAAGGGTTCCACCCGCACGAGACGAACATGACGATGTGGGGGCGGGTCGAGGTGTTGCCGCTGGTCGAACGCGAGGAACCGTCGCGCGACCGCCAGGCGCTGCGCGATCCGCTGGCGGTCGCGCCGCGCCGGCGCGGCGCGAGCGCGCACGCCCGCGAAGGCGAGTTGCTGGCTGCGCACATGCAGGACCTGGTCGCGCGCGGCACGCTCGTCGAAGAAGACGGTGCGCTGCGCCCGCTGCGCTTCGGTGACATCATGATGCTGCTGCGCTCGCGCACCCATGCTGCAGACTACGAACGTGCGCTCGTGAATGCCGGCATTCCGTTTCTCAGCACTGACTTCGGCACCCTGCTGGAAGCACTGGAGATTCGCGACGTGGTGGCGCTCATTCAGACGCTGAGCACACCCTTCAACGACGTAGCCCTCGCCCAGGTGCTGCGTTCGCCCATGTTCGCCGCCGACCACCCGATGCTGGAGCTGCTCGCGCTCAACGACGCGGAGCGCGGCTGGTACACGCGTCTGCCGGCGGTAAGCAAAGGGTTCGATGCCGCACATCCGCTGGCGCGCGCTGCGCGCCTGCTGCCGCGCTGGCGCGAGCTGCTGGGTAAGGTACCGACACACGATCTCCTGCACACGATCTTCCACGAGGGCGATATCATCGCCCGTTACCGGCTCGCCTTCCCGGAACCGCTGAACGCGCGCAGCACGCGCAATCTTTCCCGGCTGCTGGAGCTCGCGCTCGAGCTGGACAGCGGGCGCTATCCCAGCCCCCACGGATTCCTGGCGCACTTGCAGGCATTGCGCGAAACGCAGCGCGATGCACCCAGCGAGCCGCCGCAGCAGTTGCGCGACCGGCTGCGGCTGATGACCGTGCACGCCGCCAAGGGTCTGGAAGCGCCGCTCGTGTACATTGCCGATGCCGCCGCACCGGTGAAGCCGCCGGATGCGTACGCGGCGCTGATCGACTGGCCCCCGCAGGCCGCACAGCCGCGCTGCTTTCTTCCGGGAATTGCGAAAACCGAGCGACCGCCGGCGATCGCCGAGCTGCAGCGCGATGTGCAGCGCTTCCAGCAGCGTGAGGAACAGAACCTGCTGTACGTGGCGATCACCCGGGCGCGGCAGCTGCTGGTTGTCAGCGCAACGCAACCGCCGGGCGACTGGAGCGACAGCTGGTACGCGCAGGTGCACGCAAGGCTTGGCGAGCACTCGACCCGGGCGCCGGACGGGCGCCTGTGCTTTGGCGATACGCCCGCAGTCGACGTTGCCGCAGCGCGGACGCCGACCGAAGCCGCGGCGCCGTCACGTACGCTGCCGCGGCCCTCGCCGTCCGCGCATCGATACCCGCCGCAGCATCCGAGCGCGCGCGATGCCCACAGTAGTGGGCAGGCAGCGCCCGGCGACGGGCTTGCTCGCGGGGAATCGATTCATCGCCTGCTCGAAGCGCTTGCGCCGCCGGCGCCGGCGCCGGCGCTGGAAAACCTGCGCAGCGAGCTGGCCCTGGATCCCGCGGCGTTCGCCGACCTGTTGCGGGAGGCGCGGCGCGTGCTCGAGACGCCGGCATTGCGACACTACTTCGACCCCGCGTGCTACACGCAGGCATGGAACGAAGTTCCGGTCAGCTACTACGATGCGGGGGACGACCTGGTGAGCGGTGTCATCGACCGCTTGGTCAAGTACCCGCACGCCGTCGTCGTCATCGACTACAAATCGCATCAGATCAAGGCACACGAGGCGGCAGGCGTTGCCGCCGGCTTCGCGGAACAGCTGCAGGCGTATGCACAGGGCGTTGCGCGTATCTGGCCCGACGTGCCCGTGCAGACGCTGGTGCTGTTCACGGCCCTGCCGCTGGCGGTCGACGTAACACCGGCGGAGGGTCAGCAACTGGCTTTGTTTCAGGGATCCTGAGCAAACCGGCGCCGGGACGCGTACGCAAAGGTTGAATTTCGTCTCCCGCACACTATGCTGCACGGGTTGATCTCGCCAACCCGCGCAGCCATGCAATCACCTCACATCATCGAAGCGACGGCACAGAATTTCGCCAGCGAAGTGCTGGAACGCTCCACGCAGGTACCCGTGCTGGTCGATTTCTGGGCAGACTGGTGCGCACCGTGCCGGACGCTGATGCCGATTCTGGCGCAGCTCGCCGAGCAGTGCGACGGCAGCTTCGTGCTCGCCAAGGTGAACACCGAAGAGCAGCAGGAGCTGGCCCTGCACTTCGGCGTGCGTAGCCTGCCCACCGTGAAACTCTTCCGGGACGGCGAGGTGGTCGACGAGTTCATGGGTGCGCTGCCCGAAGCGCAGGTGCGGCAGTTTCTGGACGCGCACCTGGAACGCCAGTCCGACCGGCTGCTGGCGCAGGCCAGAGCGCTCGCCGAGGCCGGCGACCTCGACGGCGCCCTCGCCCAGGTAGCGGCCGCCCGCGATGAAGACCCGGAGAACCTGCGCGTGGTAACCGGTTATCTGGAGCTGCTGCTGATGGCCAGACGGTTCGAAACGGCCGAGGCGGAGCTCAAGACGCTTCCCGCGAACCAGCAGGAAACGGAGCCCGCAAAACGCGTTGCGGCGACCGTGGGCTTTGCCCGGATAGCGGCCGGCGCTGCGCCACTGGCGGATCTCGACAGCACGCTCGCGGCTGAGCCGGACAACAGCGAAGCGCGCTACGCGGCCGCCGCCCACCGGGTGTTGCAGGGCGACTACGAGCAGGCCATGCACGACTTGTTCGAAGTTTTCAAACGCGACCGCCAGTTCGGCGAGGACGCCGCACGCAAAGCCCTGGTGTCCGTGTTCCAGCTGGCCGGCGACAGCGACGCGGTAACCGACTACCGGCGCAAAATGTTTGCGCTGCTGCACTAGCCCGAACGGTTGCGCTCACGGGGACACAGATGAGCGGAGAATCCAAGCCCGCGGATAGCGCGGCGAGCGACGCCTCCTGCCGCAGCGAGTACGATGCCGAGGCGCTCGGCGTCGAGCAGGCGCGTGCACGCGTTCTGGAGGGCGTAACCCCGGTAACCGGTACTCAGCAGCTGCCGCTGCGCAGCGCGCTGGGCAGAGTGCTGGCGAGCGACGTGGTCGCGCGGATCAACGTGCCCCCGCAGAGAAACTCCGCCATGGACGGATTTGCATTGCGTCACGCGGACGTGCAAACCGCGGCGGCGCTACGGGTGGTCGGTACGTCCTGGGCCGGGCGGCCGTTCACGCAACCCGTCGGACCGGGTGAAGCGGTGCGCATCATGACGGGAGCGGTCATGCCGGACGGCACCGATACGGTCGTCATGCAGGAAGAAGTGGACCTGCACGGGGCAAGTATCCGGTTGCAGCGTGCCCCGCGGGCAGGCGAGTTCGTCAGACGGCCGGGGGACGACGTTGCGCGCGGCGCCGTGGTGCTGCACGGCGGCAAGCGGCTCGGCGCGGCGGAACTCGGTCTGCTGGCCTCGCAAGGCTACGCTGAAGTCAGCGTGCGCCGGCGCGTACGTGTTGCGTTCTTCTCCACGGGCGACGAGTTGACCGGCATCGGTAACGCGCTCGCCAGCGGACAGATCTACGACAGCAATCGATACACTTTGTACGGACTGCTGCACGAGCACCAGGTCGAGCCCATCGATCTGGGGGTGGTCAAGGACAACGAGGCTGCGCTGCGCACGGCGTTCACACAAGCCGCGGCAAGGGCCGATGCCATCGTTACCACAGGCGGCGTCTCCGTCGGTGACGCGGATTTCGTCAAGCGTGTGCTGCTCGAACAGGGCAGCGTTGGCTTCTGGAAAATCGCCATGCGGCCGGGGCGCCCGTTGACTTTCGGGCGGATTGGCGCGAGCTGTTTCTTCGGCTTGCCCGGCAATCCGGTATCGGTCGCAGTCACCTTTGCACAGTTCGTGGCGCCGGCGCTGGCGAGAATGTCAGGCACCGATGCGGGGCGCCCCTTGCACCTGCAGGTGCCGAGCCTGTCGCGCCTGACCAAAGCACCCGGCCGGCGTGATTTCCAGCGCGGCATTCTGGTGGAACAGGACGGCCGACTGGCAGTACAGACCACCGGACTGCAGGGGTCTCACGTGCTGAGCGGAATGAGCCAGGCAAACTGCTACGTCGTACTGCCCGAATCCTGTACTGAAGTGAACGCCGGCGACATGGTGACGGTGATGCCGTTCACGGCGACCTATTGAAAGAATATATATAACAATCAGACAGTTAACCCGCATACTGCACGAAGGATAACTGCGCGCATCCCAGCGCTGCGCCCTGCGGGCCAGCTAATGGCTGTTCAATATTTTTCTTGGAGCAGTGAACAGGTACCAACCGTCACCCGGTGACGTTACGGGAAGGCACTCTCTAACGCTTGATTTCACCGTGAAACGCGACTGCCAGGTACCCGCCTTCGTGCAATATGCGGGTTAGGAGAACCCTGAGGGGATTCCGTAAAAAACAAAGGCGGCTGTGAAACAGCCGCCTTTTTCGTGCAGTAACTAACTGTCTGCCGGTTCGCGCTCGCTCGCGCGGCGGACCGATCAGCGCCGACGCGTAGTGCGCTTCTTGCGGGCCGGCGCTTTTTTCCTGGCCGGAGCTTTCTTCCGGGCGGCAGGTTTTTTGCGCGCTGCGGTTTTCTTCCTGCCGGCGGTCTTCTTCCTGCCGGCGGCTTTCTTCCGCGTAGCAGCTTTCTTCCGCGTAGCAGCTTTTTTGCGCGCAGCAGTTTTTTTCCTGCCGGTCGTTTTTTTCTTCGCTGCGGCCTTCTTCTTCCTGCCGGCGGCTTTTTTCTTGGCCGTGGCTTTCCGTCTCGGCGCGGCTTTCTTCTTCGCCGCCGCCTTCCTTCTGGAAGTGGCTTTTTTCTTCGCCGCAGTCTTGCGGCGAGGTGCAGCTTTCTTCTTCGCTGCAGCCTTCTTCTTCTTGCCCGTAGCTTTCTTCTTCGCTACGGCTTTTTTCTTTGTCGCCTTCTTCTTAGTCGTCTTCTTGCGTGCAGCGCCTCTTCGAGCAGTGGCTTTCTTCTTGCCAGCTGCTTTCTTGGACGCAGTCCGCTTCGTCGCTGCGGCCGATTTCGCGGCCCTCTTCTTCATCCGCGGCATACCGGTTACTCCCGTAGTTTACGATGCAGTGTGGATTATAGGTACCAAATTTCCTTTTGCAATAAATTTTTTCAAGAATTTATAAGGTTTTATACAACTTTCTTTACTATTTGTAGAGAAGAACGCCATAAACTAACCATGATCGGCTTCGACGACGCGCAAATCAGTAACCATCTGAGCTATAAAGTACTTTTTCCAGCAGCGTGATTTTTTCGATAATGCATCGCTCGTTACAACCGGCCGGCTTCATCCGGCGCAGCGCGGCGCTTGTTTACGATGTGCTGTTGGTTTTCGGTGTGCTCGTACTGGTCACCACGCTCGCGCTTGCACTGAACGGCGGCGAACAGGTGCCGGCAGCTTGGTTACGCGCGCTCTATCTGCTCACGCTGTACGGTTTCTTCGCCGGCTTCTGGCTCTACGGCGGGCAAACGCTGGGAATGCGCGCCTGGCGCCTGCGCCTGGTTGAAGAAAGCGGTCGGGCGCCGACGTTGCGCGCCGCGACCGTGCGCTTTGCCGCGGCGCTGCTGTCCTGGACCGCGTGTGGACTGGGGCACCTGTGGATTCTGATCGACGGACGCAACCGCGCATGGCACGACCGACTCTCGCGCACCTATGTGGTTCGCGATGCAGACGGCGACGACGCCTTACATGGTGCGCCGTAACAGGACGGTTGCCACGCTGGCAAACACCAGCGGCGGGAGGAACGCGCTCACCAGCGGCGAAGCATCGCTGTAGATCAGACCCGCGTGGGCCGACAACCGGTCGACCAGAAAATACACTATGCCTATCAGACTCCCGATCAGCAGCCGCTGTCCGGCGCCCGCCGAACGGTTGTCGCCGAACACGAATGGCAGCGCGATCAGCAGCATGATCAGCGTGGTCAACGGCGCGACCAGCTTGCGCCAGAACTCCAGCTCGTAGCGCCGCGCATCGAGGTCGTTGCTTTGCAGATGGTCGATGTAGCTGCGCAGGTCGACGATCGAGAGACTGTCGGGCTTCACCAGCAGGATGTCGAACAGCGCCGGATCGACGAGCGTCGTCCATTGTTCCCGCCCCACGCGCTCGACGCGAACACCCTGATCGGTGATTCGCGAGCGCTCGATGTCCTGCAGCACCCAGACGCCTTCAACAAAGCGCCCGGAGCGCGCGCGCGTCGCCACCATGGCCTCCGGGACCGCAAAATCGTAGACGGTCACGCCCTCCAGGTGCATGCCCGGCAGCAACTGCTTGACGTTGACGTAGCGCTTGGCGTTACGCACCCACAGCCCGTCGAGGCCCTGCAGCGAGACGCGGCCGGCGAGCCGCTGAGCGCGCAGATGCTGGGCCCGTTGCTCGCTCGGCGGCACCACCCACTCGCCGAAAGTCAGGGTCGCCGCGCTCAACAGAACGCCGAGCCCGGCCGCAGCGAGCAGAATACGCCGATGCGAGAGCCCGGCGGCACGCATTACGATCAGCTCGTTGTTGGCCGCGAGTGTACCGAGCCCGACCAGACTGCCGAGCAGCACGGCGGTGGGAAACAGCACATAGCAGCGCCGCGGGATCGTCAGTGCAATGTATGAGGCGGCATCGGCCAGCGCGTAGTCGCCGTGACCGACATCCCCCAGCTCGGACAGAAAGGCGAACGCCGTGTCGATAGCGAGCAGCATGAACAGGACCAGCAGCGACGCCTGCACGATGGCTCTGGCGATATAGCGGTCCAGCAACGTCATCGGTGCACGCGCAGCCTGCGCAGATAGCCCGTCTGGTGCGCCATCATGCCGAGGGCCAGGAGCAGCACCGGCACGTGCACCCACCAGACCCCCAGCCACGGCGGCGACTGACCGCTCCTGAGCCAGTTCTTGGCAACGATGAGCATGTTCCAGTAGGGCACATAGATGAGCATCGCGATGGCCAGCCGCGCATAACGTCCCTGGCGCGGCGCGCTGTGGCTGAGCGGCACCGCCATCACGGCGAGCACGACGACCGAAACGATCAGCGCCAGACGCCGTTCAAGCTCGGCACGATCCTGGATATCGGCAGAGGAAAGCAGCTGCTCGAGCGATTTTCCGCTGCGCTGCAACAGCGCCTCGCCGCCCCGTGGCCGTGGCAGGGTCACTCCATGCCGGGCGAATTCGATGACCTTGTAGTTCGCCTGCCCCGGCGTGCCGATGTAGCGGGCGCCGTCGTACATCACCATGTAGCGCTCGCCCTGCTGCGTGAGCTGCGCCGCATAGCGCGCGGTCTCCAGCCCCGCGCCGCCCTCCGGATCCGGCCCGTGCGCAAACACGTCATACAGTCTGGTGCGCTCGTCGGCCAGCTCGGCGACGAACAGCACCGATCTGCCGTCGCGCGACTCGTTGAACCGCCCGGCGTCCACACCGCTGAGTTCCGAGCGGTTGGCGATCTCGGTGCGTGCGGCCTGCTCGATGCGGGCTGCCCAGGGGCTCGCATAAAATATGAGCAGAATGACGATCACGATCAGCGGCGCGCTGAGCACCAGCACCGGGCGGTAAATGCGCCAGCCGCCGACGCCGCAGGCGCCCAGCGCCGCCATTTCGCTGTCGCGGTACAGCCGCCCCATGCCGATCAGCACGCCCAGGTACAGGCTGAACGGGATGATGGCGATCAGAAATGCGACCGACTTGGTCACCAGAAAGGGCACCAGCGCATCTGCCGGGATATCGCCACTGCCGACTCTGCGGAAAATCGACACGAACGCGTTGCCCACCAGAATGAGCAGCAGCACGGTGCTGACCGCGACCCAGCTTTCGGCAATCTCCCTGAAGATGTAGCGATCGACGAGGCGCATCATGACGTTGCGGCCCCCCTGTCGCGGTGCCTGCATGCGTGTGTCGCGGCGAGCGCGAACCCCGGCGAACCGCTGCATGTAGCTGTGAGTCTCGGCTCTTGCATAGTCCAATATCGCCGTGGTGCCGTGTCTGGCAGTGTCCGCAGCATCGCTGAAGGTTCGCGACGCCCGGTCGCGGGCCGCCTCGCGGCGGCGCTGCACCGCGCAATAGTACACGAAGCCACTCGATGCGCCCGAGAACCGTAACTAAAACAAAACGCTGAAGCCGACCGGCTGCGCCGCGGACGTGCCGTGACAGCAAGCTTCGCTTACAATTGCGGCGCCGGCCGCTGCGAACGGCCGCCCCGAACAATTCGACCCTGGAAACTTATTAATGGATATCACTGTTAAGCAAACGCCGCCAGTGGGTTTGAAGACGCCCTGTCTGGTCACGGTGGTGCATGAAAAACAAAAACTCTCGCCGTCGGCGGCACTGCTCGACGCTGCCAGCAAAGGCTATCTCAGCCGCATCGTGAAAGCGGATGAGCTCGGCAAGGGAAAAACGCTGCTCGTGCACCGAGTGCCCGGCGTGGCGGCGGATCGCGTGCTGCTGGTGGGCGGCGGCAAGGCGAATGCGGCCGCTCAGGCCGACATCAAGAAGGCGTTGCAGGCAGTGAATGCCGCACTCGAGGAGTGCGGGGCGAGCGGCGCGGCGCTGTATCTGGACGACTGGCGGCTCGAAGACGCCGATACAAAGCGTGTGGCCCGCATGCTCGGTGAAGTCCTGACGGCCGCCGCCTACCGGTTCAACGAGCTCAAAACGAAGGACAATAAACCCAGCAAGCTCAAACGCGTCACCCTGCTCGGCAAGGATCGCCGGCAGATCGCCGCCGCTCAGGAAGGCGCGCGGATCGGCGCCGCCGTCGGCCGGGGGGTGAACTTCGCGCGCAACCTGGCAAACCGCCCGGCCAATGTGTGTACACCGACCCACCTGGCGGCACAGGCACGCGAGCTGAAGAAAGGTCAGCGCAAGCTGCGCGTGGACGTTCTCGAGGAAAAGCGCATGCGCGAGCTCGGGATGGGTTCGCTGCTGTCGGTCGCCAGCGGCACGCGCGAACCGGCCAAGCTCATCGTGTTCGAATACCGCGGCGGGCCGGCAAAGCAAAAACCGGTGGTGCTGGTCGGCAAGGGCGTCACATTCGATACCGGCGGGATCTCCCTGAAACCGGCGGCTGCCATGGACGAGATGAAGTTCGACATGTGCGGCGCGGCCAGCGTGTTCGGCGCCATTCAGTGCTGCGTGGAACTGGATCTCCCGCTGAACGTCGTGGGACTGGTACCGGCCACCGAGAACATGCCCGGCGGCGAGGCTACGCGCCCCGGCGACATTGTCACCAGCATGTCCGGACAGACCATCGAGATCCTGAACACCGACGCCGAAGGGCGCCTGATTCTCGCCGACGCGTTGAGCTACGCCGAGCGTTTCAATCCGGACGTGGTGATCGACATCGCGACCCTGACCGGGGCCTGCGTGATCGCGCTCGGCGAGCATGCTTCCGGGTTGATGAGCAGCGACCAGAAGCTTGCCGAGCGGCTGCTTGCCGCGGGCGTAGCGGCAGACGATCGTTGCTGGCAGCTGCCGCTGTGGGAGGAGTACCAGCAATCGCTCAAATCCAACTTTGCGGACATGGCCAACATCGGCGGCCGCTCGGCGGGCACCATCACGGCTGCGTGCTTCCTGTCGCGCTTCACCAAGCAGTATCGCTGGGCGCATCTGGACATCGCCGGAACCGCCTGGCTGAACGGGGCGAAAAAAGGCGCCACGGGGCGCCCGGTGCCGCTGCTCATGGAATTCCTGCTGCAGCGCGTGCGCTGAAGCATACGCCACCGTGACCCAGGTCGACTTTTACATGGTGGAGCACGGGGGGCGCGACGGGTTCGTTTGCCGCCTGATCGAGAAGGCCTTCGGGCTGGGCAACGACGTGTTCGTGCATACGCCGTCGGAGAACGAAGCGCGTAGGCTCGACGAACTTCTGTGGACGTTCAGGCAGGGCAGCTTCGTGCCCCACGAGATCGTGACGGAACCGGGAGCGCTGGACGATGCGTGCCCCGTGCTGCTGGGTTACGGCGCCGAGCCGCAGGGAAAACGCTCGGTGCTGGTCAACCTGCACGACGAGGTGCCGGTATTCTTCAGCCGTTTCGAGCGAGTGCTCGAAGTGCTGGGCGACGACGATACGCAGCGCGCCACGGGGCGCACGCGCTACTCGTTCTACCGCGATCGGGGTTATCCGCTTGAGTATCACAGGGTAAGCGCATGAGCTCACTGAAACCGCCCTCACCGTACAACATCCCGGTGCTGAGCGACGTGGTCGTGCCGGGTCGGGGCCGCGCGGCGCGCGGGCAGATGGCGCTCGAGGAGCGGCGCGCCAGTGACCTCACGGAGCCGGAGCCACCGGTCGAGGAGGTCGAGGAGGACGAAGCGATCGAGGAGTTCCCGGCGGTCGATGCGGACGAGATCGACGAATCGGCACTGTACGAGGATATTCTGGGCACCAGCCCGGAGACTCTGGATGTCGAGGGCGTAATCGACCGCGTACTGGACAAGCACGCGCAGCAGCTGCGCGACGAGTTGCGTGCGGAGTTCGAGCGGCTGCTGGAGCAGGCGCGCAAGACGTACCGCCGGCCCTGACAAGTCGCTGAAAAAGCAGTTCCCTGTATTTTTGCGCGCGCTGGCGTTACAAATACGATTCCCGACCTGCTGCATGATTCAACAAACGATAGGCGTCGAATGATGGCGGCACATCCCATTACCGTTTACCGCCCGGCAGGGTGACGTAACGCGCGTTTGCAGCTAAAGGAACCGCGAGCGTGGCCGCTATCAGGGGTGGACACTTCGCCCCGGGAGCCTCACACATGCTCAGAATTCTCATCCCATTGCTCGGCGCCGTGCTTGCGCTGACCGGCCCCCTGTCGCACGCCGAAGAGGAGGCGCAGGAACCGGCCAGCAAGTCTATCTACGTCAGTATGCACCCGCATTTCCTGACCAACCTGGCCGACGGGAAGCATTTCGTGCAGATAAAAGCCCAGGCCATGGTCGCCAACGAAGAGACCCAGAGCGCCCTCAAGCTGCACATGCCGGCGGTACGCCACGAGCTGTTGATGCTGCTTGGCGACATGCAGGCGGCCGATCTCAAAGGTGTCGCGCAAAAACAGCAGTTCCTGGATAACGCAGTGGCGGTCATGCGCGAGGTGCTCATCCAGCGCCAGGCCCCGGCGGCGGATGTGGAAGGCATGTTCATCACCAGCATGGTGATCCAATAAAGGCAGCCGGGAGGCTGCAGAAACAGCCGTGCCGCATCGCCGGCACGCAGGGCTCGCACCGTGTCGATCGGTGTTTCTGCCCCCGAAGTCTCGAAAATGCTCGCTTTTCTCGTAGAATAGCGCTCCATTGACTGGCAACTGCGCGTGGATCCGCACCGATTGAGGCTACGCCCGCGGTGTTCGCCTGGCGCGACTCGCAAGAACATCGCATGGAAAAGACTTACGAGCCTCACTCGATCGAACAGCGTTGGTACGAGACCTGGGAGTCGCGGGGGTACTTTGCGCCCGCCGGCGCGGGGGATCCGTACTGCATCATGATTCCCCCGCCCAACGTGACCGGGACGCTGCACATGGGGCACGCGTTCCAGGACGCGATCATGGACTGCCTGATCCGCTACCACCGGATGCGCGGACGTAACACGCTTTGGCAGCCGGGCACCGATCACGCCGGTATCGCCACGCAGATGGTGGTCGAGCGCCAGCTCAACGCCGAGGGTAAGACGCGCCATGACCTCGGGCGCGACCGCTTCATCGAGCGCGTCTGGCAGTGGCGTGAGGAATCCGGCGGCACCATCACGCGGCAGCTGCGCCGTATGGGCTCCTCGGCCGACTGGGCGCGCGAGCGCTTCACCATGGAACCGGCTCTGTCGGAGGCAGTGACCCAGGTGTTCGTGCGCTTGTACGACGAAGGACTGATCTACCGCGGCCAGCGGCTGGTGAACTGGGACCCGGTCCTGCACACCGCGTTGTCCGATCTGGAGGTGTTGTCCGCGGAGGAGCAGGGAAAGCTGTGGCATCTGCGCTATCCGCTGGTGGACGGTGACGGTTTCCTGGTGGTGGCAACTACCCGTCCGGAGACGATGCTGGGTGACACCGCGGTCGCGGTGCATCCCGAGGACGACCGCTACCGGGCACTCATCGGCGGGCGCGTGCGCCTGCCGCTCACCGGGCGCGAGATTCCGATCATCGCCGACGATTACGTGGACCCCGAATTCGGCAGCGGCTGCGTCAAGATCACGCCGGCCCACGATTTCAACGACTACGACGTCGGCCAGCGCCACGAACTGCCGATGATCAACATTTTCACCGACAACGCCTCGCTCAACGACGATGCCCCGCCCGCCTACCGCGGGCTGGACCGCTTCGAGGCGCGGGACAGAGTCGTGGCCGACCTGGCCGCGCAGGATCTCATGGAGCGCATCGACGACCACAAGCTGATGGTGCCGCGCGGCGACCGCTCGCACGCCGTCGTGGAACCCTACCTGACCAATCAGTGGTTCGTGCACGCCGCACCGCTCGCGGAGATGAGCATCCAGGCCGTGCGTGACGGACGTATCCGATTCGTTCCCGAGAACTGGAGTAAAACCTACTTCAACTGGATGGAGAACATTCAGGACTGGTGTATCAGCCGGCAGATCTGGTGGGGACACCGGATCCCGGCATGGTTCGACGACGCGGGCAACTTCTACGTCGCGCACGATGAGGCGACCGCGCGCTCGAAGTACCAGCTCGCCGCCGACCTGGCGCTCACCCAGGACGACGACGTGCTCGACACCTGGTTCTCCTCGGCGCTGTGGCCGTTCTCGACGCTCGGCTGGCCGCAGGACACCGAGGCTTTGAAGACCTTCTACCCGACCTCGGTGCTGGTCACCGGCTTCGATATCATCTTCTTCTGGGTCGCGCGCATGATCATGTTCGGGCTCAAGTTCATGCATGAGGTACCGTTTCACGAGGTCTATATCCACGGACTGGTGCGCGACGCCGACGGGCAGAAGATGTCCAAGTCCAAGGGTAATGTGCTCGATCCGATCGACCTGATCGACGGCATCGAGCTGGACGCCCTGGTGGCCAAGCGGATCACTGGACTGATGCAGCCGCAGATGGCGCCGCGGATCGAGAAAGCCACGCGCCGGCAGTTCCCGGACGGTATCCCGTCGTTCGGCACCGACGCCCTGCGCTTCACGTTTGCCGCGCTCGCCTCGACCGGGCGCGATATCCGCTTCGATCTGAAGCGCGTCGAAGGCTATCGTAACTTCTGCAACAAGCTGTGGAACGCCACCCGTTACGTGCTGATGAGCACCGAGAACCACGCGCCGCAGCCGCCAGAAGCCTGCGGTCCGGCCGACCAGTGGATCGTTTCCGAGCTGCAGCAGCTGGAACAGACCGTGAACGAAGCGATCGGGGGGTACAGGTTCGATCTCGCCGCGCAGGCCATTTACGATTTCACCTGGAACGAGTACTGCGACTGGTACCTTGAACTGTCAAAGTCGGTGCTGAGCGGCGAAGCCGACGCCGACGCGGCCAACGCCACGCGCTACACGCTGCTCGCCGTGCTCGAGTCGCTGCTGCGCCTGTTGCATCCGTTCATGCCGTTCATCACCGAGGAACTGTGGCAGCGCGTGGCGCCCGCCCTGGGCAATAACGACGACACCATCATGCGCCAGGCTTACCCTCAGCCCGAGCCCGGGCGTATCGATCGCGCCGCGAGCGCCGAGATCGACTGGGTGAAAGCCTTCGTGATGGGCGCGCGGCGGATCCGCGCCGAGTACGATATCGCGCCCAGCCGGCGCCTGAAGACGCTACTCGCCAACGGCAACGATACCGACCGCCGGCGGCTGGAGGCGCACAGGGAGTGGCTGACCTCACTCGCGCGGCTGGACGAAATCGTGTGGCTGGAGGATGAAGCCGCCGCGCCCGAAGCGGCGATGGCGCTGGTCGGCGAGGCGAAGGTCCTGATCCCGCTGAGCGGCCTGATCGACAAGCAGGCCGAGATGCAGCGCATCGACAGGGAGCTTGCACAGCACGGGAAGACCGCGGATCGCTCGCGCAGCAAGCTCGAAAACCCGGGCTTCGTCGACAAAGCGCCGCAGCCGATCATCGAGAAAGAGCGCAGCAAGCTGCACGAGGCGGAGCACGCAATCGCACAGCTGCAGGTGCAGCGCGAGAGAATCGCCAACCTCGCCGAGTGAAGCCGGGCTCAGCCCCCGGTCGCGTACGCCAGGAACAGCTTGACCAGGCCCCACATCCCCAGCACGAACAGCACGGTGGCGATCAGGCCCACCAGGATGTAGTGAATCGGCTTGCCGTGCGTGAAATCGCGCTCGCGGTTTTTCGCACTCTGCACGCCGAAGAACGCCGCGGCCACGCTCTTCACCACGTCGCCGAACTTCACCTTGTCTTCGCGAGCGCCGCTCACGCGGCCAGCCCCGATTGCTCGCGGGTCTTGTGGAACACCACCTCCGGGTAGCGTTCTTCGGCCATCTGTAGATTGACGCGGGTCGATGCCAGGTAGACCAGTTCCCCCGAGTGGTCCTCGGCGAGCTGGGCACCGGCTTTTTCGCGCAGCTTGCGCACGGCGGCCGGGTCGGCCTCCACCCAGCGCGCGGTGTAGATCGGCACCGTGTCGAAGCGGCACTCGACCCCGTACTCGTCGCGCAGGCGCTGAGCCACCACCTCGAACTGCAGAATCCCGACGGCACCGAGGATAAGATCGTTGTTCGACAGGGGTCTGAACAACTGCGTCGCGCCCTCCTCGCACAGCTGCTGCAGGCCCTTCAGCAGGGATTTGGCGCGCAACGGATCCTGCAGGGTTGCGCGCCGGAAGATCTCCGGCGCGAAGTTCGGCACACCGGTGAAGGCCAGATTCTCCTTCTCGGTGAACGTATCGCCGATGCGAATCGTACCGTGGTTGTGCAGGCCGATGATGTCGCCCGCGAACGCCACCTCCGCCTGCTCGCGCTCGGCCGCTAGAAACGTCATCGCGTTCGCGACCTTCATGTCCTTGCGCAGACGCACGTGGCGCAGGCGCATACCCTTGCGGTAGCTGCCCGAGCAGATCCGCAGAAACGCGATGCGGTCGCGGTGCGCCGGGTCCATGTTCGCCTGGATCTTGAACACGAAACCGGTGAACTGCTCCTCACGCGGCGTCACCTCGCGGCTGGCGGCGGCACGCGGCGCGGGCGGTGGCGCATGGTCGACGAACTCATCGAGCAGTTCGGCGACGCCGAAGTTGTTCAACGCCGACCCGAAAAAGACCGGCGTCTGGCGCCCGGCGAGGTACGCCTGCTCATCGAACGCGTCGGATGCGCCCAGCACCAGCTCGAGTTCCTCGCGCAACTGGTGCGCGTCGCTGCCCAGGGCATCATCGAGCGCGGCGCTGTGCAGACCCTGAATGGCGGGACCGGCACGCTTGCCATCGAACAGGTAAAACGCATCACGCCAGATGTGGTAGACGCCGCGAAACGCCCGTCCCATGCCGACCGGCCAGGTGACCGGCGAGCAACGAATGCGCAACAGCCGCTCGACCTCGTCCATCAGCTCGATCGGATCGCGCCCTTCGCGGTCCAGCTTGTTGATGAACGTCATCACCGGTGTATCCCGCAGACGGCATACGTCCATGAGTTTCTCCGTACGCTCCTCGACACCCTTGGCGGCATCGATGACCATCAATGCCGAGTCCACGGCAGTGAGCGTGCGGTACGTGTCTTCGGAAAAATCCTCGTGTCCGGGCGTGTCGAGGAGATTCACCACGCGGTCGCGGTACTCGAACTGCATGACGGAGGAGGTCACCGAGATGCCGCGAGCCTGCTCCATGGCCATCCAGTCGGAGGTCGCATGCCGCGATGCCTTGCGCCCCTTCACCGCGCCGGCCATCTGAATCGCGCCGCCGAAGAGCAGCAGCTTCTCGGTCAGCGTGGTCTTGCCGGCGTCCGGATGGGAGATGATCGCGAACGTGCGGCGCCGGTTGATTTCGTCAAGCATAGTCGGGTGGGCGCAAAGCGCGGCATTATAGCCTCCACGCGGCGCGCAAGCCATGTTCTGCAGCCCTGCATCAGGGGCGCGACGCGCACCTTCCTTTCGCACTCCCTAATCCCAACCCTTCTCCCCCGAGGAGAAAGGGCTTTCTCGTCATCTCCCCTCTCCCCTTGGGAGAGGGGCCGGGGGTG
>JAHELT010000233.1 GCA_024644045.1 Chromatiales bacterium
TGTCAATCGTCTGGCGGTAGCGTTCTGGCGGGGCGTCGCCAATGATGTCGACCGGGTTACTGTGTGACCAGACCTCTGGCAACACCTCGTCCAGAGCAGCCAGCGTGTCTTCACTATATTGCCCACGATGTAGGGCATCGCGATGTTCCAGGCGGGCGGATAAGGTTCGCTGAAAACGATGGTGCCCTCGTGCCTGCCCGCGACCGCGACCTCTTTCAGCGATCCCCAGTCGGGTGTGTTGGTCGATTCCAGCGACTTGTCGAGAATGCGCTCGAATGAGTACTTGACGTCCTCGGCCGTCATTTCGCCGTAGCCGTTGGTGAACATGATCCCCGGTTTCAGTTTGAAACGGATATGGGTGCCGTCCACCTGCTCGATGGATTCGGCGGCATCCAGTTGCCAGCCCCACTCACGCCCGGGCTTGTACTGAATCAGCTTGCTGTAGATAGAGCTCTGAATCTCTTCGTCGACGATGCCCTGCGAGTAGGCAGGGTCCAGGCTGCGCATGTCCGCGTAGGTGCGGATCTTGAGAATCTTTTTACCCTGGGCATGGACCACCTCGACCAGGCTGCCCGCTGCCGCGGCCAGACCGAGCGCCCCTGACACCTGCAGGAAGCGCCGCCGCTTGGGGTTGTTAGGGTGGTGCTCACGGTGTCTCGTTGTCATGCCGGCACTCCTCCATTCGGTGTTGTTTGCGTGTAGCGCTCTCGGGCGCGCTTGCGATGCCGATCTCCGGCATCGAAGCGTTCCGAGTATGCATCTTTTACGCGCAGTCCGACAATCCGGTGTTTTCCCGGTCCCGGGGTGCCCGAGCCGGTGTGCGGCGTGACCGTCAGCGATGACTCAGGTCGCCAACCTACGTAGAGTGTTGCAACATGTTCGAGCAGATCGACAGCGCGTAACGTTGCCACGCGAAGAGCCACAGCGGTGCAAGGTCAGGGAAATCGAGCACTGCTGGATACGCATGCCGGGCGGCACTCGCCTGGCCTCGCGCCTGTGGCTGCCGCTACTGCCCGAGAACGCGCCTGTGCCCGCCATCCTCGAGTATATCCCCTACCGTAAGCGGGACATGGTGCGCGCACGGGACGCGCGTAACCATCCCTTCTTCGCCCGCAACGGCTATGCCTGCGTGCGCGTCGACATGCGCGGTTCCGGCGATTCGGAAGGCTTGATGACCGACATGTACGGCACCGACGAGCGCGATGACGCCCTCGCCGTGATCGCCTGGATCGCGCGCCAGCCGTGGTGCAGCGGCCAGGTCGGTATGATGGGCACTTCCTGGGGCGGCACCAACGCGCTGCAAGCTGCAGCGCGGCGCCCTGCGGCGCTCAAAGCGGTGATCGCAGTGTGCGCCACCGACAACCGCTTCGATGACGACATTCACCACATGGGCGGCTGTCTACTCACCGATACCGTCGAGTGGGGCGCGACCCTTCCGGCGATCCTCGCCGCCCCGCCCGATCCGGCGACGGTCGGTTCACAATGGCGTGCGCAGTGGCAAATGCGTCTCGACGCATTCCCCGCACCTGCTCATAGTTCACGCGCTGACCACCAGCCGTTCTGCCGTCGGCAACCCGAGGGCTTCATACGAAAGCCGGTTGCGCTTCAGCCACGCACCGATCGATTCGTTGTTCAGCACGGCGGCCTTGAGCTTCCAGAAGTTGCACGCGACACGGAGCGCCTCGGCGACCGCTTCGCGCAGCTCGCTCGATGAGCGCTGTGACGGTCTGACCGGCACGTCCAGCTCGATTGCGCAAAGCGCCCAGTTGAACTTGTAGTAGGGCGACATCGGGCGGTTGCTTTCCTCGAGCAGCTTAGTGGCGTTCTCGAGCGCTTCCTTGGCCTTTTCCCACTCCGGCTTGTCCTGGTCTTTCAATGCGTAGGCGAGCTGGGCATGGTAGCGATGACGCTGATTGCCGTAGTGCGAGCCGAGCAGGCCCATGAAGATGGGAATCGTGCGTTCGGTCATCTGATGGCTCTCCTCGCCGCGCTGCTTCAGCAGCCAGGCGTGGTGACGCGTCTCCTTGGCGCGCTGAAAGATGTTCTCGAGCGCGGCGGGCGATGCTTCCCTGATTGCTGCCACCAGCTCGTGCTCCGGCGCCGGAGCCATGGTGTCGCTCAGTTGAATGTCCACATACTCGAGCGCCTTGATATCCAGCGCGTCCTGCTGTTCGCGCTTGTCGAGCTTGCTCTGCATGTCCTCGGTCTGCTGCGCGACCTGCTCGGTACGATCCGCGAGGTCCTTGAAAGTCCGCGACAGGGCGAGGTCCATGACCGCTGGACCGCCGTAGCCGCCGATGAAAGCGATGGCGAGCAGCTTGATGTTGTGGGTCATCTGCGCTGCAACGCCGCTGCCGCTGGTCAGATCGAGCGGGATTATGACGAACACCACGAGGGCTCCCGAGGCCCCCCAGACGCAGTCGGCGATAAAACCCAGATTCAGCGTGCGCCGGCGGGTACGCTGCTCCCAGAACGGGAACACCAGCCCCTCCTGTCGGTAACCGAACAGCACTCCGCCAAGGGTGCCGGCGAAAGCCATTGCCACCACCATGTGGATGCCGAAAATATGAATCTCCTGAATCGGGGTTTCCATCGCGCCAGGCCTTTTCCGCAGATTGAGACGCGGCCAGTCTAGGACGGGGCCGGGCAGCCTGCCGTGCGCTGTTCACGCACCGCAGTGTGACAAAGTTACGGCGTTCTGCCGGGAGCAAGACCGGGTTACCCGGCGGGAGAACCTGTCCTTTTACCGGGCTGGTCGGCTCGCCGAAACCGGCGGCAGCCGGCCCGCCCCGCCCGCGGATTCAGCCCCGGGCGGCACGCGCTTTCTGGATCGAGGGGCACGGCACCGAACCGTAGGTGCAGTACACGCAACAGTCGCCTGCTGCGGGCCGCAGCAAGCTCCCACAGCCCTTGCAGTTGTAGAAGTACTGGCAGACGTCGGCCGGCATGGGCTCCGCCTCGGCGTGCCCGCACTCCGGACAGGTGATCGTGCTCACAAGCTGCATGGGGAAAGGTCTCGTCGCCTGAAGATGCGCTAGGATAAAACCTGTAGCCACTACAGATTCAAGCAGGAGCTTGACGTGCCGAACAAACCGCTGTCGATCGGTCAGGTGTCGCAGGCCGCACGCGTCAAGGTCGAGACCATCCGATACTACGAAAAAGCCGGGCTGTTGCCCGATCCGCCGCGCAGCGTCGGTGGCCACCGGCTGTATCCGGGCACGCTGGTAAAACGCCTGTTTTTCATTCGCCGCAGCCGCGAGCTGGGCTTCACGCTGACCGCGGTCTGCGCTTTGCTCGGACTCGTAGACGGGGGCTCGGACACTTGCGCCGAAGTCAGGGCGATCACATTGGCCCATGCGAACGAGATCAAACGCAAGATCGCCGATCTGGAGCGGCTCGAGACCGCGCTGCGGACCATGGCGGCGACTTGCGACGACCGTAGCGTACCCGCCTGTCCCATCGTTGACGTGTTGTTTGATACGTCTCACTGACGTTCGTCGACCTCGCCGCATGCCACGACGCAAATCCTGTATGCTGTGCGGTGAAACGCCAGTCGCAACGTAGAAAACATGGGGGTAGCCATGATTCGTGACCACGCAGAAAAGGCCACCAACGACATCATCGCGAAGTGTTCGACACTACCCGGCGATCTACACGACGAAGTCCGCAAGATCATCGAGCGGGCGATTGTCGCCTCGGTGCGTGAAACGGTTCAGGATTGCCGCGATGCCGCAACGACGTGCTGTGGCAAAGACTCCGCGATGATCAAGCACATCCGTGAGGAAATCGCGAACGCGGAAACCGCGCTCATTGCCAACCTGAGCGGTATGCGTTGAGGTAAGCGTCCGGGCCGGCAACCGCCGCCGGCCGGGGCCCGAGCGCCATGCGGTACCCCGTCCGCCGTCCCTCGTTGGTGAAAGTATCATCCAACGACTTGCCGAGCGGCGGTATAATCGCAATCTTAAGAGGCAACAGTGAGGCTTGCCGAATGGACATGGCTATGCACCCCGCAGTCGCTCGCCAATCGTTCGATCACTGGCGCGACATAGAATGCAGACGCGGCACAACCGCTTGTCGCTGCCCGCGGGTCGGGACACCATGACCGAGGATGCCCCGGAGCTGGCGGGTTACTCGCAACGGGAAGCGCGGCTGTGGGACACGATCGATCGCTATCTCCGTCTCTCGCTCGAATTCGACCGCGGAACCCTCCAGGGCCACGAGCTGGATGAGCTGCTGTTCACGGAGATGCGCATGCGGCAGCAGACGCGCGAGCTCGGCTTGTCGAAACGCCAGCTGGAGCTGATGCTGGCAAAGGCGCGGAAACACGTCCTCGGGCCCTGACCCCGTCTTACCGCAGGGGTGTGTCATAACCGGCAAACCGGGGCAGCCGACGTCAATCGCGTAGTAGTCGCCCCGGTCATCGGTGAGTATGTGCTTCGCAAGGTGTCGCAACGGTACCCGGGTTGCGCAAGTGGCTATAGGTACCGCAGAGGATGGGTTCCATAAACGGATTGCTGATACGGCGAAGTGCGCATGGTAAACGTTGGTCATTCAGACAATCCGCTGCGGGCTGCGATCATCGGCTCGGGTCCCGCCGGATTCTATACGGTGAACCACCTGCTCCGGGACCCGGCGTTACAGGTCGAAATTGACATGTTCGATCGCTTGCCCGCACCGTTCGGGTTAGTCCGTTACGGCGTGGCGCCCGACCATCCCAAGGACAAGTCCGTAGCAGCCACGTACGACAAACTTGCGCGCGGGGCGAACTACCGTTTCTACGGAAACGTGGAGTATGGCCGCGACATAATGCTGGAAGACCTGAAAAGACACTACCATCAGGTGGTGTTTGCCACGGGCGCTTCCGATGACCGTCATCTCGATGTGCCGGGAGAAGGGCTGCTTGGCTGTCATTCGGCCACCGAGTTCGTCGCCTGGTACAACGGCCACCCGGATTTCACGAACCGGCAGTTTGATCTGGAGCAGGAGAACGTGGTCGTCGTGGGCATGGGTAATGTAGCCCTTGACGTCGCGCGGATGCTTTGCAGAACCGGTGCCGAGCTCGCCCGAACCGACATTGCCGACTATGCGATGGAGGCATTGCGCCGCAGCAAAGTCAGACAAGTGTCTCTCCTTGGTCGAAGAGGACCGGCGCAGGCGGCCTTTACGCCTGCCGAGATTCGCGAACTCGGCGAGTTGGCGGGTGCGGATGTGCGTGTTTCGCAGCAGGAAGCTGCACTCGACGCCGTAAGCGCGCGGGCCCTGACCGCGAATCCGGACAAGAACACCGACAAGAACATCGCCTGCATTGAACAGTATTCGAGATCAGCTTTGACGGGGCGCGACCGGCTGGTGACCCTGCGGTTTTTCGTTTCTCCGACACAGCTGCTCGGACACGCAGACCGTTTGACCGCCGTCAGACTGGTAAAGAACGAAGCTTACTTGGGAGACGGTGGGACAGTGCGCGTACGCACGACGCGCCAGGAGGAGACCCTGCCGGCCGGACTACTGTTTCGCGCTGTCGGCTACCGGGGCCGCGCACTGCCGGAAATCCCGTTCGACGAGAAGCAGGGTACGATTGAAAACCAGCGCGGGCGTGTGACGACAGCGGCCGGTGTGCCGCTGAACGGCCTTTATGCGGCAGGTTGGATCAAGCGGGGTGCGACCGGCGTGATCGGGACCAACAAGACCTGTGCGCGGGAAACCGTGGGTTGCATGCTCGAAGATCTGGCCGCGGACCGGCACCTGCGCCCGGACAACCCGGCTCCGGAGGCGGTCGAGCGACTTGTCAACACCCGGAGTCAAAACGCCATCTCCTACCACGATTGGCTGAT
>JAHELT010000234.1 GCA_024644045.1 Chromatiales bacterium
TCGGCCCTTGTGCCGCTACCTGGGGATCGAAGAGGTCATCGCCACCAGGTCGGCGGTGGACGAGGAGGGTCGTTACACCGTGGCCGGGATTCTCAGCGCCAACGTGGAGAAGTTCATCAGCCCCGACACCATGCACTGGACGCGCTCGGGCGAGCTGATTTTCATGGTCGTGCTCGGCGGCATGGGCAGCCTGTTCGGTCCACTGGCCGGCGCGCTCGTGTTCTGGCTGCTGTCGGAGTTCCTGGCACGCCTGACCGAGCACTGGCACCTGATCTTCGGGCCGTTTCTACTGCTCGTGATCCTGTTCGCGCGCGGCGGTATCGACGGGTTGTTCACGCGGCGCGGGACGCCGCCGTGAGCCAGCCGCTGCTCTCGGTGCGCGAGCTCGAGAAACACTTCGGCGGCATCGCCGCCACCGATGGTTTGAGCCTGGACGTGCAACCCGGCGAGTTCCACGCCGTTATCGGGCCCAACGGCGCCGGCAAAACCACGCTGATTGCACAGCTGTGCGGCATCCTCCCACCGGATGCCGGCAGCATCGTGTTCGACGGCCGCGATATCACGCATCTGGCAGCCCCGGCGCGCGCCCGAGCGGGGTTGGCGCGCTCGTTTCAGGTGACGTCCATCTTCCGCGACTTCACCTGCCTCGACAACGTGGCGCTCGCGGTGCAGGCACACGACGGCCACAGCTTCCGGCTGTGGTCGCCGGCACGTGCGGACGCCAGGCTGCGCGAGCCGGCCCGCCAGGTGCTCGAGGAAGTCGCGCTGGGCGATCGCGCCGAGGTACTCGCGGGCAATCTGGCGCACGGCGAGCAGCGCCAGCTGGAGATCGCCATGGCGCTGGCGACACGCCCCAAGCTGCTGCTGCTGGACGAGCCCATGGCCGGCATGGGCGCCGCCGACTCCGAACGCATGACCGCGTACCTGCAAAGCCTGCGCGGACGGTACACGCTGCTGCTGGTCGAGCATGACATGGACGCGGTGTTCGCGCTCGCCGACCGGATCACCGTGCTGGTCTACGGACGCGCTGTCGCCAGCGGCTCCGCGGAGGAGATCCGCGCCAATGCCGAAGTCCGCGAAGCCTACCTCGGAGACCAGCACTAGGTGCTTCGCCTCAACCATCTCGAAGCCGGCTACGGCAGCAACCAGGTGCTGTATGGCATGGACCTCGACGTGCAGGAGGGCGAAATGGTCACCCTGCTGGGGCGTAACGGCATGGGCAAAACCACCACCGTGCGCACCATCATGGGTATCCTTCGCGCCACTGCCGGTGAGGTGGTGTTCCGCAACCGGCCGCTGACCCGGCTGCCCAGCTACAAGATCGCCCAGGCCGGCATCGGCCTGGTGCCCGAGGGACGCCAGGTGTTTCCCAACCTGACCGTGCTGGAGAATCTGCTCGCCACCGCCGGCAACCGGCGCGGACGCGCCGAGCCCTGGCGTATCGAGCAGGTGTTCGAGCTGTTCTCGCCGCTGGCCCGGCGCCGCACCCACATGGGCAACCAGCTCTCCGGCGGCGAACAGCAGATGCTCGCCATCGCCCGCGCCCTCATGACCAATCCGGACCTGCTCATTCTGGACGAGGCGACCGAGGGCCTGGCGCCCCTGATCCGGCTCGAGATCTGGCTGGTGCTGGAAACGCTCAAGGCACGCGGCCAGTCGATCCTGGTGATCGACAAGAACGTCGAGGCACTGACGCGGATTGCCGACCGGCACTACATCATGGAGAAAGGCGCAGTCGTATGGAGCGGGGACTCGCGCGCACTGGCGCAGGACGACGAGCTGAAGATGCGCTATCTCGGCGTGTAGGGGATCGCGGCGCGCAAGCGAGCGGCCAGTGACCGCAGCGGCTTTGAAGCTTGCGCGAGCGGTATTTACGGTATCCTAGGCGTCCACCCGCACCGGTATCACCGCCCGATGTCGCTATCCGACTTCACCCGACGCCTCGAAGAGCAGCTGTGGAAGATCGAACGGCGCCGTCTGCCTCGCTGGCAAGCCGAGGGTGTGTATCTCGTGCAGGTTCTCTACGCGACCGGCCGCGAGATCGTCGGCGGGCTCACCGGGCTGCGCGCCATGGGCCTGGTGTACACCACGCTGCTGTCGATCGTGCCGCTGCTCGCGTTCAGCTTCTCGGTGCTCAAGGGCTTCGGGGTCCACAACAAGCTGGAGCCGGTGCTGCTGGGGTTTTTTGAGCCGCTCGGCGCGAAGGGCGCGGAAATCGCCCGTGCCATCGTCGGTTTCGTCGACAACGTGGAGGTCGGCGTGCTGGGTGCACTCGGCCTCGCCCTGCTGCTCTACACAGTGGTGTCGTTGCTGAAAAAGATCGAGATGGCGTTCAACTACACCTGGCGGGTCAGCGAGTATCGCAGCATGACTCAGCGTGTAAGTAATTTCCTGAGCGTCGCGCTGATCGGGCCGTTGCTGGTTTTCAGCGCGCTCGGCATCACGGCCACGGTTAGCAGGCTGGATGCGGTCGTGTGGATCCAGAACCTGCCCGCTTTCGCCCTGGCGCTCGAGTACGCCGGTCGCCTGGTGCCTTACGTGTTGATCATCGCGGCATTCACGTTCATTTACGTGCTGGTCCCGAACACCCGGGTGAAGCTGCGCTCGGCGCTGACCGGCGGGATCATCGCCGGCGTGCTCTGGGAATCGACCAGCTGGGCGTTCTCCTCGTTCGTGGTGCTGTCCTCGACGCGTACCGCCATCTACTCGAGCTTTGCAATCCTGTTCATTTTCATGATCTGGTTGTACCTCAACTGGCTGATCCTGCTCACCGGCTCGACTATCGCGTTCTACCACCAGCACCCGGAGCGACTGACGGCGCATCAGCACACCCTGCGCCTGAGTTGCCGGCTGCGTGAAAAGCTCGCTCTGCTGATCATGCTGCGCATCGCGCAGAGCTTCGACGGCGACGGCCGGCGCTGGACGCAGGAGCGTCTGGCGCGCAACATCGGGGTCCCCGTCGACGCCGTTGCGATGGTGCTGGCAGGCCTGGAGGCTCGCCGGCTCGTCACTTACAGCGGTGACAAACGCCCCCGGCTGCTGCCTGCGCGCTCGCCGGACCGGATCGAGGTGCGCGAAGTGCTGCAGGCGATCCGCATGGCCCACGAATCGCGCTATCTCGACCCGGGGGAGCTGCGCAGCGACGCGGCGCTCGAGGAACTGCTGGCGCTGAACGAACGCGCAGTGACCGAGGCACTCGGCAAAAGCACTCTGCGTGATCTCGCTGAACGGTCGGCCGCCGGCGAAGCGGCGCCGGAAGGCTCGGGGCCGCCGCTGGCTGAGCTGGTAACGCATAGCAAAGCAGGGCGCGGGGCCGGCGAACGGTGAGCGCCGCGCCTCGAGGGCGCGGGTAAGCGCACGGCGTCACCCGGCCCCCTGTACAGGCAACGACCACCCCTGGTGGTTGACTCACCGCCCGTTAACGACCAATTCGATGCGAGCTGACAACGAACAACGACCGCGCACCGGGCGAGCGTTCAGAGTGGCAGCGGGCGCTGCGATCGGTCTCGTTGCGGTGCTGGGTATCTACTACGACGAGTTGACCACCGTGCAGCGCGACTATTTTCTCGAGCGCCGCGGGGCAGTCGCCGAGGTCAGCCGCCAGCCGCAGGAACCGGCCAGCGGCGAACGCGTTCTGCAGGATGTCACCCTGGTGTCTTCCTCCGGTCTCAGGGTCGACATGCGTGTGCTGCGCCCCGCTGAAAGCCCGGGGGACAAGCTGCCCACGGTCTTGCTGGTCAACGGCAAGCGCACCGGCAAGTACGCGGTGGATCTCCTCGACCGGCCTGGCAATGTGGCGTTCGCGGCGATCGAGTACCCCTACCACGGCCCGCCGCACGTGCAGGGCCTGTGGCAGACCCTCGCCGCGGTGCCGGCGATCCAGCGGGCCGTGCTCGATACTCCGCCGGCCCTGATGCTGGCGGTGCAGTGGCTCGCGACGCAGCCCTGGGCCGATCCACGGCAGATCGAGCTGGCCGGTATCAGTCTCGGCGTCCCGTTCGCGGCCGCGGCCGGCGCGATCGAGGAACAGATCAGCCGCGTGTGGCTGGTGCACGGCGGTGCCAGCAACCTGCCCTGGGCCGAACTGCACCTGCAATCGAAAATCGAGCAGGCCACGATCCGCCGCCTGATTGCGCGCTTGACGCTGCTGCTGATCTACAGTGCGTCGTTCGACACCCTCGCGTGGATTGAGGAGATCGCGCCACGGCCCGTCATCGTTGTCTCGGCGCGCCACGACGAAAGCGTGCCGCAGGGTTTCGCGCTCGCCGATGCGGCAGACGCCGGAAGCGCGGACGTAATCTGGACCGAGGGCCCGCACATCAGGTCGAGCCGCGAACAGGAGCTGCAGAAGCTCTTCGACATATTTCGCAGTCGTGTTGAAAACGATCGCTGACACACGCCAACCGCCGGGCGGATACGTTTCCGACGGCAGGCGCATTTCCATGCCCGCATAAAGACACGCAATGTCCGCGAGACGTTGGCGGGCGGCGGCTCGGCCGCAGTCCGGTCAACAGCACGGAGTTGCGTGTTACGGATGCGTTACGTACGCATGTGTTGTTATGGAGTCGAAACGACGCTTATCAACAATCTGCAACGCGTCCATTGCAGCAATGACGCTGAGCACGCCGACGTTCGTGTACGCGGAGGAGAGTGAAACGCCGTTTGGAACCGCCGTGCTCATCATGGAGCTCACGGACAACGACATCGAGCTGCAGGTATTCGCAGACGGTTTCGACTATACGCGCCTGAACATCTTCGACCCGAACGAGCGAAAAGTGTTCGACGGGCGGGCCCGCGGCCGACTCAAACGACAGGGCGGACTCAGCGAAGTGTTCTTTGCCTCCGAACCGAGCCACTACCTGGTCGACGAGCCGGACTTCGACGAGCCCGTCGAGGATTTCCTGAAACGCTGGCCGAACGGTCC
Organism: Chromatiales bacterium; assembly: GCA_024644045.1. Classification (GTDB taxonomy): domain Bacteria; phylum Pseudomonadota; class Gammaproteobacteria; order JAHELT01; family JAHELT01; genus JAHELT01. The sequence goes on from JAHELT010000234.1 coordinate 4,925, forward strand.
GGACCTGGAGGGTGAAGCCACATTGTCCCATGTGCTGCCGGCACTGCCCAGGATCGTATCGCCGGTCTCCGCCGGCGAGGAACCGCCGGTGGTCGACCCCGACAACCCGGTGATCGACTGGGAGCCGGTCACTGCCCGGTTCACCGGTCGCGGACCGGTAGAAATCTTCGAGTACCAGGTCATCCTGGATCTGGTCGACCCCGAGCGCTCGACCCCGTGGGTCGATGGCGGCCCCCGTCGTGCACTGATCAATCTCCCGCCTGACATGACCGAGTTGACGGTGCCGGCCGGGTTTCTCGAGCCCGGATCCTATGAGTTCGAGATCCTGGCGATCGAGATGAGCGGTAACTCGACTATTTCTGTCGGCGAATTCGTGCTTGATTGAACGTCAGTGCCCAGGGCTTTTGTGGCGGGGTCAGGAGCCCCGCTACGCCCCGCGTCCAAAGGCAATCTTCACGCGCGCTCGAACCCGCGGGCGACTTCCCAGTCGGTCACGCGGCGGTCATATTCGGCTTGCTCCCAGCGCGCCGCGTGCACGTAGTGATCGATCACCTCTTCGCCGAATGCGTTCCGCAACATCGCCGATTCGTCCAGTGCCGCGGTCGCCGCCCGCAGGCTCGTCGGTATCTCACGCCGGTCCTCACCGCCATAAGCGTCGCCGACGAACGCAGGCTCCAAAGCACGCTGGTTCTCGATACCGTCGATGCCGGCCGCGAGCAGCGCTGCGAAGGCGAGGTAGGGATTGAGATCGGCTCCACCCACTCGGCATTCGACCCGCACGGCGCTGGTATCGCCGCCACAGACCCGATAGCCAGCTGTTCGGTTGTCCATTGACCACACCAGCCTGGTGGGCGCAAAGGTTCCCGCCACGTAGCGCTTGTATGAGTTG
>JAHELT010000064.1 GCA_024644045.1 Chromatiales bacterium
GTGACGGTGCGCTTTCCGCAGGCACGCTGGGAAGCTGCGCGCTGAGCCTGTCCCGGCAGGCGCGGGATTTCACAGAATCTTCACGTTGGTACGACGCCTGTTTCACGGCGCATGTGGGAACATTAAAGCTGTAAAACAGGTCGATCTGGAGTTCCACATGGGGCTGACTACAACACGTGCGATTGGATGGGTGGAGCAGGGACTGGTCCCCGACCGGGTGATCCGTGCCGGTATCCGCCGCCTGCTGCAGCAGCGGATCGACGAATTGAATACCGACGATTGCGAGTATGCCGTCGCCGCCGTCACCTCGTTCGTGGCAATGATGGATCGCTCGCCGGTGGCGCCGCTGCCGGAAAAAGCCAACGAGCAGCACTACGAAGTGCCCGCAGCGTTTTTCGACGAAGTCCTGGGACCGCACCGCAAGTACAGCAGCTGCTACTGGGACAGCGACGACCAGACGCTGGAAGAGGCCGAGGCGTCAGCCCTGCGCATCACCTGCGAGCGCGCCGGGATCGCGAACGGCATGCGCATCCTGGAGTTGGGTTGCGGCTGGGGATCGTTGACGCTGTGGATCGCGCGCAACTTCCCGAATGCGCGTATCACCGGTGTATCGAACTCGGACCCCCAGCGTCGCCGGATCGAGGCGCAGGCGGCCGAGGAGGGTCTGGGAAACGTCCGAATCATCACGGCTGACATGAACGATTTTCAGACCGAGGAAAGGTTCGACCGTGTCGTGTCACTCGAGATGTTCGAGCACATGCGCAACTACCGGCGCCTGTTCGAGCGCGTGCACGCCTGGCTGCTCCCCGGCGGCCAGTTCTTCATGCATATTTTCTGCCACCGCTCGGTCCCCTACGAGTTCGTCGAGCGTGACGACAGCGACTGGATGAGCCGCTACTTCTTCAGCGGCGGTATCATGCCGAGTGACGCGCTGCCGCTACAGTTTCAGGAGCGGTTGAAAATCCGGCGCCAGTGGCGTTGGAACGGCAGGCACTACGAGCGCACGCTGAATGCCTGGCTGGCGCGCATGGACGAGCGCAAGGATCAGGTCATGCCGATACTCACGGAAACCTACGGTGACGATGCGGCAATCTGGTGGACGCGGTGGCGCATCTTTTTCATGGCCTGCGCCGAGCTGTTCGGTTTTAATGACGGCCAGGAGTGGTGGGTCAGTCACTACCTGTTCGAGCGCGAAGCGCAGCGAGCGTAAAAATTCATGAACATCTTCATCAATATCGTGGCCTATCAGCTCTGCTGGTTCGCCTGCATTCTCGGCGCCGCCAACGCTATGCCCTGGGCCGGTGTCTTAATCACTGCAGCAGTGGTCGGCTACCATCTCTACACTGCACGCAAGCCTGGTGCCGAAATCGCTCTGATCGTGTTTGCGGCCGTTCTCGGCGCCGTCTGGGACAGCGCGCTGGTCGCAGCCGGGTGGCTGGTCTACCCGTCCGGTACATTGATAGAAGGCACCGCGCCTTACTGGATCGTGACATTGTGGATCGGTTTCGCTACCACGCTGAACGTCAGTATGCGCTGGTTGAAGGGCCGGTTGCTGCTGGCCTCGGCGCTCGGTGCGATCGCCGGCCCGCTCGCCTACTTCGGGGGCGCCAAGCTCGGCGGCGTCATTTTCGTGAATCCCGCCGCGGGCCTGAGTGCGCTTGCCGTAGGCTGGGCGCTGATAATGCCGTTGCTGGCGGCGATGTCCAAGCGCTTCGACGGTTTCGGTGAAAGTCAGAGCACGCCGACCGCGTCGGCGGCGGTGGGAAGTTGAACCATGTTTGACCTGCAGAGCTATCTCCTCGGGCTTGCTGTGTTGCTGGTTGTCGGCGCGGTCGTCTGGGGTCTCAGCGTGAGCAGGCGCGACGTCAGCATCGTCGACAGCCTGTGGCCGATCATGTTTCTGATCGCCGCGCTCACCTACTACTTCACCCTGCCCGGCACCGGACCGCGCAGCGCGCTGGTCGTTGCGCTGGTGGCGATCTGGGCATTGCGGTTGTTTGCCTACATCACCTGGCGCAACTGGGGGGAGGAAGAAGACCGACGGTATCAGAAGATCCGTGAGAATAACGAGCCGAATTTCTGGATAAAAAGCCTGTACATCGTATTCGGGTTGCAGGGCGTCATCGCATGGGTCGTTTCTTTGCCCTTGCTGGCGGCGCTCGCCAGCCCCAGCGCGCTCAACGCGCTGGACTACCTGGGCATAGGTCTGTGGCTCGTCGGGATGGCGTTTGAAGCCGGGGGCGATTTTCAGCTCGCGCGTTTCAAGGCCGACCCGGACAACAAGGGCAAAGTCATGGACAGCGGTCTATGGCGTTACACGCGCCACCCGAACTACTTCGGCAACGCATGCGTCTGGTGGGGGCTGGGTCTGATCGCAGTCGCCGGGGGCGCGTGGTGGTCGGTCATATCGCCGGTGATCATGACTTTTCTGCTGCTCAAAGTGTCCGGCGTCTCGCTGCTCGAGGAGGATATCAGTGACCGGCGGCCGAAATACGCCGACTACGTCGCCCGTACCAACGCATTTATTCCCGGTCCGCCGAAGAGCGCTGCGACCGTCGAATCAGGGAGCTCTTGAAATGTCTGCATTTAACACGGCTAAAAGCATTTTTCTCGCCATCATCTGCGCTGGTTGCAACGCGGCATTCGCGAACGAGGAGCTGCGCTTTCGCGTGCTGCTCGACGACGACGAGATCGGCTTTCACAGCTTCCGCGTCGCCAACGAGGGCAGCCGGCAGATCGTCGACATCAGCGCCGATTTCGCCGTGACCTTTCTGGCGATACCCGTGTACAGCTACGAACATCGAAACCGCGAGGTCTACAGCAAAGGCTGTCTCGACGAGATCGCTTCCAGCACGGACGATAACGGAGACCGGTTCGCGGTCAACGGCACGTCCGAGGGCGGTGTGTTCTCGCTGACTACTCAGGACGCGCAGCGCCAGATTGAGGCGCCCTGCGTGATGTCGTTCGCTTACTGGAACGCAGACTTCCTGAAGCAGTCGCGCCTTCTGAATGCGCAGAACGGTGAGTATCTGCCGGTGAGCGTCGACTACAACGGCATGGAAACGTTGCAGATCGGTGAGCAAACGGTGCCGGCGAAGCGCTACTCAGTCCGCAACCTCGAGAAGGAGATAGACATCACCGTCTGGTACAGCGAGGACGCCGGAAAGTGGCTGTCACTGGAATCCAGGGTCAGTGACGGCAAGATCATTCGCTACCTTCCGGTCGAGGCCAGAATGGTCGCGCAGGCAGATATCCCGGCAGCTGTCCGCGCAGAGCGGCGGTCGAGAAATAAATGAAATACGGAATTGGAGCAGTACTGATGAGCATGGCAATTCTGACCGGTTGCGCCTCATCGCCGCCGATCCGCACCGTCGACTACGTGGATCTCGAGCGGTTCATGGGCGACTGGTATGTGATCGCGAACATTCCGACGTTCATCGAGGAAGGAGCGCACAACGCGAAGGAATCCTACGAGCTGGACGAGGACGGCACGGTCGCCACGACCTTCACGTTCAAAGCCGACAATTTCGACGGTGAGCTCAAGCGTTACACGCCGCGTGGCTTCATCCGCGACGAGTCTAATGCCGTCTGGGGTATGCAGTTCATCTGGCCATTCAAGGCGGAGTATCGCATCGTGTACCTCAAAGACGACTACTCCCAGACGATCATCGGGCGCTCCAAGCGCGACTACGTCTGGATCATGGCCCGCACGCCGAGCATCGAAGAGGCGGACTATACCGCGATGACCGCGCTGCTGGCCGCCGAGGGCTACGATATCTCCCGCATCGAGAAAGTGCCGCAGCGCTGGGAGTGACTCCAGGGGCGGTGTCCGGACGTTCCGAGAGGTGGCACCGTGGCCTTTGGCGACACCGGCTGACGATGACCTTCGCCGCTATCCGTGCGCTTCGGTGCTGTAGGGCTTCTTTGCCACGAGGAACACGGCCTTGCCTCTTCCCGGTTGCCATTGATAGTCGATCTCAAAACCGGCGACGGTCAAGCTGTGTTCCAGCTCTTTCGTGGTGAAGACCGTGACCAGCGGCATTACACCGAAGAATCTTCCAACCGGCGCGATGATCTTGAAAAACTTCATCGTGTCTCCAAGGCACGTCGTACTGGTGACGAAGATGCCGCCCGGTTTGAGCATCGTATGCACCTTGGCGATTACCGCTTCCTTGTTATCCAGCAAGTGTAAAATACTGAGCCCCAACACGGCATCCAAGGTTTGATCGGGCACGCGGAATTCATCGATGCTCGAACGTTTGAAGGTAATATTCCTGACATTCCCGGCGTCAGCTCTGCCTTGAGCGATTCCAATCATATTCGATGAGATGTCAATGGCTTGAATATGTTTGACGTAAGGCGCGTGGGTGATGGCGGTCGATCCTGTCCCGCAGCCGAACTCCAGTACCTCCATATCCGGCTGAAAGTACTCGCGTGTGACCTGCAGTTTTTTCTGGTAAGCCGCTTCATCAGCAATGGGCCGTTTCGAATAACGTTCTGCAATCCTGTCCCAGAATCTGATTGATTGATCCATTGTCATCTCCCGCTGACTTGGACACCTTGGTGGGGTCGGACCAGGACAGCTATCTGAATTCAATGCAATTGTTTGTTGGGACGGCTCCTGTGCTGACCTTAAACCATCCATTTCGATCTGAAAACCGCCCTCGAGCGATTACCGAGTCAGTGTGATCCGGCGTCATACTGGCCTTGGTGCCTGAATCAATCGAGTCTGACCAAATCTGACCCCATTGATCCATGAAACAGCGGAGGGTGCTGGTCAATGAAAGCTGCAGTAGTGTTCTCGCCAGGTGGCCCCGAGGCCCTGGAACTCGTCGAATGTCCCGACCCTGAGCCGGAGGAGGGCGAGGTCGTCATCCGCATCCGTGCATTCGGGCTCAACCGTGCCGAGCTCTTCACCCGCCAGGGCGACAGCGGTGACGCTGTGGCGTTCCCGAGGATCATCGGCATCGAGTGTGTGGGCGAAGTAGTCGCGGCCCCGGGGACGGCGTTCGCGGAGGGGCAGCGGGTTGCAGCCATGATGGGGGGCATGGGGCGGAGCTACGACGGGAGCTACGCTGAGATGACCCGCGTGCCGGCGCGCTCGGTATTCGCCGTTGAGACGAACCTTGATTGGGCGACCTTCGGTGCGCTCCCCGAGATGTTCCAGACTTCCCAGGGTTCGTTGTCGATGGGTTTGGAAGGCAAGTCGGGCGATACGCTGTTCATCCGCGGCGGCACGTCGTCGATCGGGTTGACGGTCGCGTCCCTGGCCAGGCGCGCAGGTATGACCGTGGCGGCGACGACGCGGAACGCATCAAAGCAGGCGGCGCTCGAGCGCGCCGGCGTCGACCACGTCATTCTCGACGATGGCGGGTCTCTGGTGGGGCCGGTCCATGAGGCTTTTGGACGGGGTGCCGACGCGGTGCTGGACTTGATCGGCACGACGACGCTGCGTGACTCTTTGCGCTGCGCCGGGCCCGGCGGCCGGGTGTGCATGACCGGTATCCTCGGTGGGCGCTGGGTGTGGGACGGCTTCGAGCCCTTCCTCGACCTGCCCAACGGCGTATTCCTGACCTCCTACAGCGGGGGTTCGGAAGACGTGACCGCAGTGCAGCTACAAGACTTTGTAGACGACGTGGCGGCCGGAAAGATCGCCGTGGGGTTGGACAGGATTTTCTCCCTCGACGAGATCGTCGAGGCGCATCGGTACATGGAAGCCAACAGGGCAAAGGGTAAGCTCGTGGTCGTACCCTGAAGCCCGGCGACGCCCAACGATGCTTCTGAGGTAGACGCGACATCCAGCACCGGCGTGAGAAGCTGCCGAAGCCGGGGTCTCCGTGCGGTGTTGGGTCATTCTTTCTTTTTCGCCGCTCGCTTGCTCACCTTCTTTTTCGCCGCTCGCTTGCGCGGCCAGGCTTTCTTGCGCAGCTCAGGCCAGATTCCGAAGTCTCCCCTGAGAACATCCGTGCCGTGCTCCAGTAAAGCCTTGGCGTAGTGTTGAACCTGGAACTCCTGATCGTGGTTCGTTGGATATCCGCCCGGACCGATCAGCGCAAGGTCGCGTTGCCGGATCAGCAGCAGTTTGTCGAAGGGATACCGGTCTAGTTCATACCGGTCTCTTTCGACTCTACCCAGCCCCACGCCGACCGTGGCGCCATAGCCTCCGGCTTCGATCGAAACGATGGTTTTCGCACTGCGGTAGGTTACGGTGAACTCGAAAACCTCCGGTACCAGCTCGAACCCGAAGGTGTCGACGAGAAAGGCGAAATGGTTCTCGCAATCCGCGCGAAAGGCTTTGGCCGATGCATACTTTCCCACTGTGCCGAACGTCCTGAAATTTCTTCCACAAACCGCTGTCAGGCGGCCACCCGGTCGTTTTCGTGGTGCAGTCTACCCCTTGGAGCCATACGTTTGCGCGCTCCGATGTGTGTCGCCTGCACGGGCTCACCAGTGAAAGCTGTTCTCCAGTCCCAGCCCTTCATCCGGGCTGCCGTCGTCAAGCCCGGCGATCCCGTAAACCATCAGAACGTAGCTGCGGATTTCGTGGGCAGCGCGACCTGCGCGGCTCGCAGCCGCGTGGTCCCGAGCCTGTTCATCGTCGGCGGCGGCCTGACCGATGCCAAGGCACTGGTGAATCACGGTTGGGATCAGACCCGCATCCGGTTTCCCGTGGTGGCCACGTTCTGATCGGGTTGGAAAAAGCGACGGGGGGTGCGCACGGGCGCCCCTCCGTCCGCGTAACCGTTGCCGGCGACCCGGGCTAGATCGAACGCTCAGGTATCGCCGGGCGTTCTGCGCGTTGCGATCAGCTGCAGCCAGCCGCTGGCCATCCGAGCCACGACGGTTGGCAGCGAACGCGGGTGGCGCTCGTGCACGTAGCTGCCGCCCGCTGCGGCGGCGAGGTCCCCCAGCCCCCAGGCCAGCGGGGTGGGAAATCGATCGCGATTGCTTCGTTGACGTCGCATACCTGCTCTCCGTGAGTTCCTGAATAGTTTCGCCGGTCCCGCCTGGATCCGTGGTGCCGCCCGCAGGCTCGAATGCACCTCGCCGATCCCGCCGTTCCCGTCCCAAAGCATGTAAGCAGTGTCGCAGACTGCCCGGAATTTGCCGCCCAAAGTTAACCGCCCACTTGTGACATATTCACCGTGCCCCTATCGTTTCCGGATCAAATCACGGCGCCACGGGCGCCGCAGAGCGAGAGAGTTCCCGTATGACCGGCAGTGTGGATACTGACAACTGGCGCCGTCACGCCTGGCTGAACGGGCTGCAGTCCGTGCTGCTGCTCGCGGCCATGGGCGGCCTGCTGGCGCTGATCGGCTGGCTGCTGTGGGGCGGCAGCGGCATCGTCACCCTGCTGATCGCCGGACTGGTGATGGTGCTCGTGAATCCCGCGTTCGCCCCGCAATGGATCATGCGCATGTACGGCGCGCGACCGCTGCGTCCTGCCGAAGTGCCGGGCCTGTATCAGGCGCTGCACGAACTGGCGCGGCGGGCAGAGTTGGACGAAGTGCCCACCCTGCACTACGTGCCCAGCCGCATGGTGAACGCCTTCGCAGTCGGGCGTGCCGGTCAGTCCGCCATCGCGGTCACCGACGCGCTGCTGCGCGTGCTGCCGGGCCGCGAGGTCGTGGCCGTGCTGGCGCATGAGATCAGCCACATTCGCAGCAGCGACACCTGGGTGATGGGTCTCGCCGACATGTTCAGTCGGCTGACCAGCCTGCTGACGCTGTTCGGCATGCTGCTGCTGCTCGTCAACCTGCCGCTGCTAGTCATGAACGAGGTGACCATCAGCTGGTTCGCCATCCTGCTGCTGATCGTGGCGCCGAACCTGAGCGCGCTGGCGCAGCTCGGTCTTTCGCGCACGCGCGAGTACGACGCCGACCTGAACGCGGTGCGCCTGACCGGTGATCCGGAGGGTCTGGCGCAGGCGCTGCTGAGGATCGAGCGCGTGTCGGGCGCCTGGCTCGAGCGCATTCTTCTGCCCGGGCGCGGACTCCCGGACCCCTCGCTGCTGCGCAGCCACCCCCCGACCGAGGCGCGTGTCCGCCGCCTGCGCGAGCTGACCCGCTTCGAAAACGTCCAACCGCGCTGGCTGCCCCCGTTGAACCCCGTCGCGCAGACGCCCACGCGCACGCCGCGCTGGCACGTCAACGGTCTCTGGTACTGACAGAAAGCGCCGCCGCGAATTTCGTGAAGAAAACCGTTTTTCCAGGCCCGATGGTTCCTTCAACAAGCGCGTCGGGTCCGCTGGTGGCGGGCGGCGATGTGCGCCGGATCAACAATTTCCCGCCGCACTACGACTGGTCGGCGGACAGTTCGCGGCTGGTGTATCTGGCGGATCAGGTGGTGGATGAGAAGTTCGAGCTGTTTGTCGCAGCACCCGACGGCAACGCGATCAACGCGCCGCTGTCGGGAACGCTGACGGGTGGCGGCGACGTGTTTTCCTTCCGGCTGGAGTGAGCCTGGCGGCACGCAGCCGACAGCGCGCGGTATCATGATGCGGTGCAGGCACTTGAACCATCGTGAGCACCGCATCGATCGGCAATCGGCCCGGCCGCAGGGTCGCTACGGGCACCCTGTTTGTGTGCGCTTCACTCGCGCTCACTTTGCTCGCGGTGGCATTCGGTGTGTTCTCGGCTGCGGTGGTGTTGAACCAGCCATGGGATGACGGTCTGCGGCTGATCGCAGGATACTTCCACGCGCCGCTCATTGTCGCGGGATTGTTTGCGGCGCTCCTGAGTACCTGGCTGTATGCCAGGCTGAAGATTGCGCGCAACCGGGGGCTGTCAGCGCTGTTGATACTGACTGCGCTGACAGGTGCTGTTCTGCTTTGGGTGCTGGCGATGCACGCCGGGCTCTGGCTCGAGTGGAGCAACAGGCGCTCCGCGCTCGCCTATGGCAGCGACTGGTTCTATGCAGAGGTGTATTTCGACTACCTGCGCGGAGGGCGCGGCAGCGCCGTGTCGATCGCTGCAGGGGCAGCCATCCTGCTGCCCCTGCTTCTGCCCGCGATGACCTTCATCGCGGCGTTTTTCCGCTCGAAGCCCTGACGGCTACTCGTAGTTGAACACGTCCGGCCGCGGGTCGGGGATGAAGCCGTCGGCGTTCGGCATTTTCACGGCCGCCAGCGTCGAGGCGTTCATCACCGCGTCCTTCGGGATGATGTTCGCCCGCGAGAGGACGTACGCCGTCACCGCATAGACCTCATCATCGGTAAGCGATCCCGGTGCGTTGAACGGCATGGCCCGCTTGGTGAAATCGAACAAAATGGAAGCGTAGGGCCAGTAGCTCTCGACGGTTTTCTTCGGTTTGCCGCTGGCCAGCGTCCCGCGGCCGCCGATCAGCGCGGCGCCGCCCGTGCCCTTCACCCCTTCGAGGTTCTGGCCATGGCAGGCGAGGCATTTGGCGGCGTACACCTGCTCGCCTTTCGCCACGTTGCCGCTGCCCGGCGGCAGACCGCGCCCGTCAGGCATCGCGTCTATGTCCCACTTGAGGATGTCGGCCGCCGATGCGTTGGTGCCGAAGCCGTAAGGTCCGCCATAGCCGGCGGCCACCGCGCTGGTGCCCAATCCCAGCCCGAGCATCAGTGCGCAGGCCAGTCGCCACCCGTTGTATTTGTTGATCTCAGGCGTAGTGGTGGACATTGCTCACACTCCCGTCGCTGGCGACACCCCAGCTCTGAATGCCGTTCAAGTGGTAGATCGAGCCGTATTTCCCGCCATCCAGTCCGCGCACGCGGACCAGTTCGGCGATGGTCGGCTGCACGTAGCCGGTATGGTCCTGACAGCGGCTCTGCAGAATTGCCGGCGACCCGTCCCAGCGCCACGGAAAGCGGAAGCGCGTGTGGCATACGGGCAGCACCGGGTCCTGCAGACTTGCCAGCGCCCAGGACTTGCCGCCGTCGGTGGAAACCTCCACGCGCTTCACCCGACCGCGCCCGGACCAGGCCAGGCCGGTGATCTCGTAGAAACCGGGACCGGGGAGCTTCATTTCCCCGGACGGGTAGGTGATCACCGACTTGGCTTCCATGGTGAAGCTGAACTGGCGGGCCTTGCCGCCCTTGAGCAGGTCGGTGTACTTGGAGGTCTCCTCGCGCGACATGAACGGCTTGTCGCTGATCTCGAGGCGCCGCAACCATTTGATGTGCGTGTTGCCTTCGAAACCGGGCAGCAGCAACCGCAGCGGATAGCCCTGCTCGGGCCGCAGCGCTTCGCCGTTCTGCGCGTACGCGAGCATCGCATCGCCCCACGCTTTGTCGATAGGCACGCTGCGCGTCATGACGGCCGCGTCGGCACCCTCGGCGAGAATCCATGCCGCGCCGTCGCGTACGCCGACCTCGCGCAGAATCGTGGACAGCGGAACCCCGGTCCACTCCGAGGTGCTGGTCAGGCCGTGCGTGCCCTGCACGGTTTTCAACGTCGGCTCACGCCACTCCGTCAGACCGTTGCCCGAGCACTCGATGAAGTGTATGCGGGACACCGAGGGGAAGCGTTTCAGATCGGCGACCGTGTATTTTTTCGACTGGTCCACCATGCCGTGCACGACCAGCGCGTGGCGGGTCGGGTCGATGGTCGGAATGCCACCGTGATGGCGCTCGAAGTGCAGCCCGGAGGGGGTGAGGATGCCTTGCCCGGCATCCAGCGGGGTCATGGTCCAGGACGATTCCTTGGTGGCCGTGGGGAAGCGCCAGCGCACCTCGGTCTCGAACTGGGACCGCGAGCCGTAGCCGCCGTCCGCGTTGGTCAGACGGCCCTGGACCTTGGTCGGGTCTGCGGGAACCGGGAACTCCATCGCCCCGGGCGGTGCCGCGGCCAGCGCCGCGCCGCCCAGCGCACCGGTTGCCGCGCCGCCGGCAACAGAGGCTGCATTGGCGAGGAACTGACGCCGCGAGGTGGCGCCACCGGAGGGAAACATGCCTTCCTTGCACTCGCAGTCCTCCAGCTTCGCTTTACGCGCCGCGAGCGCGCGCTCCTCCGCCGCTTTCATGCCGGCGATCGTTTCTGCGGTCTTCTCGTCGACCGGCGGTAGCTCCTTGGTACTGGCCATACGCTTCCCTCCTCATTATTGATCAGGACGTGGTGCAGAAGACCGGATGGGGACCAGTAAAACGCTGCCGCCGCCGCTTGTACAGTTGCTTGGACCTATCGCGCAATCACTCCCGGCTATCGCACCGGCATTGCGGCAATCACGCTGCGTAAAGACGATTCAGCAGGACCAGCGGCGGCGCCGCAGCGGCGATTACAAGTACCTGTAGCCGTGGGAGCAGGGGCGAAAAACGCAGCACCCCCCAGCGCGCGTCGGGGCGTTGACAGACGTCGAGTTTACGGCGCTGGTATACCGCCGTTGCGGGGTTGGCCGGCGCCCGGGCCGATCAGAAGCGGAAGCGAAACTGGAGCCGCAGCTTCTTGCGGGAAACGCGCAGGCTGGTGCCGGCGAAGCCCACCGCCCGGTCCCTCGCGCCGGCCAGCTGCCGGGATTTGAGGCCGTTTCGGGCGAGCTTGTGGAGCACCGTGAGCGTGGTGTTCATCACCTGATCGTCGGTCGGGCGGTCCGCGGCCAGCTGCCAGGGCCGGTGCAGGGGATCGCTCGCGGTGACCGCCGGCGGCACCGGGCTGTCGTCGATCCAGTCGAAGTCCGCCGCCTGGGCGGCCGGCGCCCCGGCCAGGGCGAGCAGTGTGATGACGGCGATCGAACGTCCCATGCTATTTATGTCGTCGCCGGGCGGGTGATCTTTAGTGTGGCCGCGTAGCAAAGCATCCTGCTGGCTCTGATGCAAAAACCGTGACAGCCGTCACGCAGCGCTGCCGGGCACCGGATGACCGGGACCGGGGCCAGCGATCAGCTTCGGCAGGTCGGCTTGCGGGCGTTCGGGCGGTGCCGCTGGACGAGCTCACCGAGCATGCGGAACTCGGCGCCGCGCGCGCTGCCGCGGCGCCACACCAGCCCGATCTCGCGATAGGCGCCCTTGTCCAGGGGGTAGGTCCGCACCTGCGTGTCCGCCAGCAGCGACGAGCCTTCCGCCATGGCCGGCAGGAAGGTGATGCCGAGGTCGGCGTCCACCATCTGCACCAGGGTCAGCAGGCTGTTGGCCGCAAACCGGCTGACCTTCTCCGCCTGGCGAAGCCGGCAGGCGGCCAGCGCGTGATCGCGCAGGCAGTGGCCGTCCTCGAGCAGCAGCACACTGTCGCTGTGCAGGCGGTTGAACCGGTAGTGCTTCGGATCCACGTGCCGCGTTCCCCGGCGGCATGCCAGGCGGAACGGATCGCGAAACAGCGCCATCACCTCCATGTGGGGCGTTTCGTAGGGCAGCGCCATGAGCGCCAGGTCGAGCTTCCCCGCGAGCAGATCGCTCAGCAGCGCGTCGGTGAAATCCTCGCGCAGGTAGAGCTGAAGCTCGGCGTGCTCGCGCCGCAGCGCCTGCGCCAGGCCGGGCAGCAGGAAGGGCGCGACCGTAGGGATCACGCCGAGGCTGAGTCGCCCGGCAAGCGGTTCGGCATGCTGGTGCGCGAGCTGCACCAGCGATTCGGCGTCGCGCAGGCACAGGCGTGCCTGCACGGCGATGTCCGAGCCGAGCGCGGTGACGGTCACGCGCTTGCGCGTGCGATCCACCAGCTGCACGCCGAGCAGCGTCTCGAGTTCCTTGATCGCCACGGAGAACGCCGACTGCGAGACGAAGCAGGCGTCCGCCGCTTTACCGAAATGCTGAAGCTCCTCCAGCGCGGCGAAGTAGCGCAGCTGCTTGAGCGTCGGCAGGTGCTGCAAGATAGAATAGATCTATTAAATAGATTACAGAAACATAAATATACCATTTTATAAATAGTTTTGTCTGCCGTACGATCGCGTCCAGATTATCCGTACGGCGCTGGCCGGCTGCCTTGAAACCAGGCGGCCGGCCGGCCGTCGTGAAAACGCTTTATCTTGAAAGGAGAATTGTCATGTCCGAGACGCTTGCAGGAAAAAGAGTACCCGACGTCGTGTTCCACACGCGCCGCGATGACGAGTGGGTGGACGTGGGCACCGAGCAGGTGTTTGCCGGCAAAACCGTGGTGGTGTTCGCCCTGCCGGGCGCTTTCACGCCGACCTGTTCCTCGAGTCACGTGCCGCGGTACAACCAGCTCGCCCCCTTGTTCCGCAAGCATGGCGTCGACGAGATCGTCTGCCTGTCGGTCAACGACACTTTCGTAATGAATGAGTGGCAGGCCGAGCAGGGAGCCGACAATCTGCTGTTTCTGCCCGACGGCAACGGCGAGTTCACCCGCGCCATGGGCATGCTGGTTCCCAAGAGCGAGCTGGGTTTCGGTGAACGCTCCTGGCGCTACTCGATGCTGGTGCGCGACGGCGTCGTCGAGAAGGCTTTTGTCGAAGCCCGGGAGCCGGGGGACCCGTTCGCGGTTTCCGACGCAGATACGATGCTGGCCTACCTGGCACCCGACGCCGCGAAGCCGGTCGACGCTACCGTGTTCACGCGTGAGGGCTGTGCATACTGCACGCGTGCAAAAGGCCTCATGCGTGATGCGGGGATCGAGTTCGAGGAACTGGTCCTGAACCGTGACTACAGTGAACGCACGCTGCGTGCCGTTGCCGACGCCACTACGGTGCCGCAGGTGTTCGTCAACGGTGAGCACATCGGCGGCTCGGAGGCGCTGGAGACTTGGCTGCAGGCCCGTAAGGCGGCTTAGTTCGCCGCCTGCAGCGATCGGGTGGTTCGAGTGTGCCGCACGTACAGACGCGGCACTTCGCCCGGCCCTCAGCGCAGGGCGCTGCGCGAGCCGGCGTCTGAAAGCACGGCAACATCCGCGGCAAGCTGAGCGGTAATTCTCTGCAACGCAGTCTCGAAGGCTTTGACGCTGTCCACGATCCGGTCGCTGGCGGCCGGCTCGATGATATCGTAGCGGCGGTGCAGGACGTCGGCATTGCCGGACTGGCTGCGAACCCGCAGCACGAGACTCAACGCGACCTTCACGCCCTCGTCCCGCAGAAGGCGTTCCATACGCTTGATGCTGCCATGCAGCACCGGCAGGGCCGCATCGGAATCGCTCACCTGGCCGGCGCTGCCGCCGTTCAGCTGGGCTGCCAGGTAGTCGGTGAGCACGCGTGAAGGCGTGTCAGCCCAGTAATGATAGCTATGTTGCTTGAGCACACGGTGGCCGTTATCGTCACTGTAGAGCAGCGCGCGTTCCCGCAGCAGGCCATCCGCCGCGAAACGCTGCACCCGCAGCCTCAGCGGCGGACGTCCGTTAGCCGGCTCGGCAACCAGCCGGTAGTAATGTTCGGCAGGTGCTGGCGGTGACGTGAAGCAACCCGCCAGTGAGAAAGCCATAAGGGCCATCGCGGCCGGGCGGATCATGATCATGGTCTTGCTACCTCCTGCGGCGCGGTGCTGAGTATGAGCGCCGACGGGTTGTCGCGAATCCGGCGGCTGAACTCGTGCATGTTGCGGCTGGTGCCTTCCAGGTGGTGGCTCACGGCGTCCACGGTTTCGCTGACTTTCAAGAGCGAGCTGCGCACCTCGGTCAACGCGGCCGCGAGCAGCGGTGAGCCGTTCGCGATCAGCGTATCGACTTCCGACAGCACCGCCGTTGTTGACGCCGCGGCCGAATCGAGGCGACCGACGAGCTGGCCGACGTCGGCGGAAGCATGATCGAGGTTGGCCAGGATGCTCTCGACGTGCTCGACATTGCGCTCGCTCAAGACGCGGTCCAGGCGCTTCGCACCGCGCTGCACGGCTGCCGCCACCGGCGGGGTGCCGGCGCGTAACGCGGCGCTCGTGACCTGCAGATCCTCGAGGATGTCCGGCACCTGACGGTTGAGCACAGTGCTCAGGGCGTTCAGCTGGGCCAGGCCTGCGGGCAGCTCCTCGCCGACTTGTCTGCTCATCATGCGCAGGTCGCCCAGCATCTGCGGTGCAGTCGCGTCCAGTGCCTCGGCCAGCGTTTCCACGCTGCCGCGAAGCCGCTCGAGCATCGGGCGCAGGGTGCCGCGGCCGAGGTTCTCGAATTCGCCCGCCACCGCATTCATGGCGCTGAAAACGTTGCCGCCGGCGATCCCGCGCAGACTGCCCTCGACGGGCAAGGGCGTTTCGCTGCTGCCCTCTTCGATGTCGATGCTGACCGTCGACAGCAGTCCGTCAGAGACCACCCGCGCCAGCGAGTCGTCCGGGATGCGCCAGTCCTCGCGCACCGCGAGTGCGATCCGGAACCGGGTGCCGCGCGCGGTCTGGCTCGCGCTGACCGACTCGACCTGACCCACCGGGTACCCGGCATAGGTGACCGGCGTGCCGAACTCGACGCCCGAGACGTTACGCAGCTCCGTATAGTAGGTGCGCACCGGACCGTGGCCGCCGCTCAGTGCGTAGAGACCGGCCAGCAGCGTGCCGAAGGCCAGCAGCACAAATGCGCCGACCAGTGTGTAGTTGGTTTTGCTGTTTCTCATCGTGTCAGTCTTTGCAGGTAGGCGGCGCCGTCCAGCACGCCGCTGCCGGCGCGCCGGTGCAGCAGGCTTTGTACGCGCTCGGAGTCGCTGTTGCGCACCGCGTCCACGGTGTCGCTGATCAGGATGTGCCCGGCGTCCAGAACCGTGATGCGGTCGGCGATGCCGAACGCGCTCTCGAGCTCGTGGGTGACCAGCACGATGGTGATCTGCAGCGCGTCGCGCAGCCGCAGGATCAGCTCGTCGAGCTCGGCGGCGACCACTGGATCGAGCCCTGCCGACGGCTCATCGAAGAACAGCAGGCGCGGGTCCATGGCCACGGCGCGTGCGAGCGCGGCGCGCTTGATCATGCCGCCGGACAGTTCCGCCGGGTACAGGTGATCCTTACCGCCCAGGTTGACCAACTCGAGCTTGATCCGGCTCATGATGCGGATGGTCTGGCTGTCGAGGTCGGTGTGCTCGCGCAGCGGGAACTCCGCGTTCTCGGCAACCGTCATCGAGTTGAACAGGGCCCCGCCCTGGAACGACACACCAATGCGCTTGCGCAGCGCGTACATCGCGCTGGCGCTCAGCTGCGTGATGTCCTGACCGAGGATTTCGATGGTGCCGCCGGTCGGCTCCTCCAGTCCCAGCAGATGCCGCAGCAGCGTGCTCTTCCCGGACCCGCTTCCGCCCATGATGACCATCACCTCGCCGGCGCGAACGCTGAAGTTCACGCCGTGCAGGATCTCGGTGTCCCCGTAGTGGGTCACGAGATCGCGCACGCGAATGACTTCCGCGGCGTGGCTCATCGGTTCAGAAAAAACGTGAACAGCATGTCGGCGACGATGATGTAGCTGATCGACTGCACCACCGCGCGGGTGGTAGCGCGCCCGACGCCCTCGGCGCCGCCGCGCACGGCGAAGCCGTTGCTCACACCGACCAGGGTCACGATCACGGCGAACAGCAGGCTCTTCAGCACGCCCTGCAGCACGTCACCCATTTCCAGGACCTCGCGCACACGCTCGAAGTAGCTGCGCAGGCTCATCTGCAGCTCCAGCTTGCACAGCAGCCCGCCGCCCAGCAGGCCGAGCACGTCGGCGAGAATCGCCAGGCACGGCAGCATGACCAGCATCGCGAGCAGCGGCGGCGCGACCAGGTAACGCACGGGGTGGACGCCGAGCACGCGCAGCGCGTCGATCTCCTGTGAGATGCGCATGCTGCCGACTTGCGCGGCGAGCGCCGAGCCGGAGCGCCCGGCGACCAGGATGCCGGTAATCAGGGGCGCGAATTCACGCGTTATTGCGAACGCGATGCCCACCACCACCTGCGACTCCGCCCCGAAGGCGCGCAGCGTATGGATACCCTGCATCGCCAGCATCAGGCCGATCACGAACGCCAGCACCGCAACGATAGGCACCGCCTGCAAACCGGTGACCGTCATCTGGTTCACCACCTGGTGCAGCCGCACCGGCTGCCGCCGCCAGGCGCCGGCGCAGATCCAGACGATGCTCTGCGCGAACAGACTGCTCTGGTAGCCGAGCTCGGCGACCGACGCTGCGGTGCCGCGACCGGTCCGGGCGAGCAGGTTTTGGGCCCTGGACAGCACCCGCTCAGCGCGACGCCTGGTAGGCGTCGAGATCTGCGTACATGGGGAACACCTGATCGAGACGCGCGAGCTGCAGCACGCGCAGGACCGGTTCACTCACGGCGAGCAATCCGAAGGTCAGCTGCTTGTCGCGGGCCATGCGGAACCCCTCCACCAGGCTCGCGATCCCGGAGCTGTCGATGTACGTGACCTCCGAGAGATCGACCAGCAGCGGGGTGCCCGCGATCAGGCAATCGAGAATCGCCGAGCGCGCGCATGCCGAGGTGGACAGATCCACCTCACCGCGCAACGCTGCGATTGAAATACCCGGGTGCTGGTGAATGATGATGTCCACTCACTGGTCCTGTGTTGCGGGGCGCCGTTTCCAGGTCATGCGCAGGCAGTTACCCGCGCTTTCCGTGCGATGACAGTAACGGACGTCTTGCATCAGTTCGGCGATGAAACGCACACCCAGCCCGCCGGGTCGCAGCTCCTCGAAGGCGCGGCCGCGCACCTGCGCAAGGTCGATGGGCGGCGCACAGTCGAGCAGCTCGAAATGAACCTCGTCGCCGTGCGGTTCGATGCAGAGTCGAATCGGTTTGCACGAGTCGCCCCGGTAGGCATGCTGGATGATGTTCATGCACGCTTCGTTGAGCGCCAGGACGATTGACTCGATGTCCTCGGTCCGGAGCCGGGTCCGAGCGAGGATTTCCGAGACCTGCCGGCGCATTTCGTTCAACGCCGAGGCGCGGGCTTCAAAGGCCAGCTCGTGCAGCAGTTCGAAACCGGCGTCCCCCATCGCTGTCGCCTCAGACCGTTCACCCGCCACCGTATCGGCCGTGCCTGATCGCGACTTGAGGGGCGAGGGCGGCCCGGCGCTTCAGCGGTGTGGCGGTGCAGCCGCTAACGGGCCCAACCCGAGACGCTGGACCCACCCGAGCAATGAGCGCCGTATCCCTTGAAATTCGCCCCGCGGACCTGCCAACGCCGCCCAAGGTGGCGCTCGAGATCATGCGTGCCTGCGCCAGGGACGACTGCAGCAACGCGGACCTGGGCACGCTCGCGGCGCGCGACGCGGCGCTCGCGGCCGAGGCGCTGCGCATCGTGAACTCTGCCTGGTTCGGTTTTCGCGAAGAGGTGCTGACGGTGGCGCACGCCGCGGTGATTCTCGGCCAGCGTGCGCTGCGGAATCTGGTGTTGTGCATCGCGGTGCGCGATGCGCTCGCGGACACCGTCATTGCAGGATTCGACAACGCGCAGTTCGCCGAGGATTCCCTGCGCCGCGCGGTCGCCGCCGGCCTGCTCGCGCCGTTCACGGGCGTGGACAGGGAGGAAGCCTTCACCGCCGGCCTGCTTCAGGATTTCGGGCTGCTGGCACTGTTTGTCGCCCGCACCGACGCCGGTGTTACGCTCGCCGATCTGCGGTGCCTGGATCCTGACCGCCGCGTTGCGCTGGAACGCGAACGCTTCGGTGCGACCCACGACGCAACCGGTGCCGCGCTGGCCGGGCAGTGGGAGCTGCCGCAGGACCTGTGCGCGGCGATTTCGGCGCATCACGCGCCGCAGACGGCCGACCTGCCGGCGCTCGCGAAAACGCTGCGTGGCGCGGACTGGGTCGCCGCGGTGTACGAAACGGCCGATCACGCCGCCTGCCTTACCGGGTGCCGTGCGCTGCTGGGCGACCTGCTCGGCCTGCTGCCCGAGCAGGTCGACGCCTGTCTCGAGCAGCTGCCGCAATCGCTCGCCGCCGCGGCACGCGACCTCGGCGTTCGAGCCGGCGCCCAGCCGAGCTTCGAGGCGCTGATGCGCGAGGCCAATGCCACGCTGGCCGAGGAGAACCTGAGTTACCAGGAGCTGACCCTGCGCCTGCGCAATACGCTGCGCGAACGCGATCGCCTGGCCGCCGAGCTCGACCGCGAGCTCGAACAGGCGCGTGAGATACAGCGCGCGCTGCTGCCCGGCCCCGGACCGGATCAGTTCCCGGTGGTGGGTGTGAACGTCAGCGCGAAGCAGCTTTCAGGCGATTTCTACGACTACTTCCCGCTCGCTGACGGCGGCATTTTCTTCTGCCTCGGCGATGTGTCCGGCAAGGGCGCGAACGCGGCGATACTGATGGCCAAGGTGGCGGGGCTGTGCCGCTGCCTGGCGCGCCGCGGCGGGCCGCTCGCCGAGCTGGTGGAAACGGTCAACCGCGAGATCACCGAGACCAGCGCGCACGGGATGTTCGTCACGCTGGCATGCGGCGTGTTCGACCCGGGGCGCGCGCGGCTCGCCTTCGTGAATGCCGGTCATCTGCCCGGCCTGCTGCTCGCGCCGGGTCAGAAACCCCGTTTACTGAAAGCGCTCGGCCCGCCGCTGGGTGTTCTCGAGGAAAGCGTGTATCGCGAGACAGTGTGCACGATGAGCGGCAGCAGCCTGTACCTGTTCTCCGATGGCGTCACCGAGTGCCGTGACGCCGACGGCGGTGAGCTCGGGATCGGTGGTCTGCTCAAGCTGCTCGCGGCGAGCGATGCGCAAAGTCCGCAACAGCAGCTGCAGTTCGTCGTCGAGCAGCTGATCGGCGCAGGCCGGGAGGCCAGGGACGATCTGACCCTAGTGCGGGTCACCGCCGCGGCCACCTGACGCGTGCGCTTCGAGGGTTCTTTCTCCCCGCTCCCTCAGGGAGAGGGGCCGGGGGTGAGGGTCTTCAGTCGAACTGGCTCAGCGCCTTGAAGTTCTCCTGCAGACTGTCGACGTCGTCCAGGTCCTCGACGTCGTCGTCGCCGGCCGTGTAGTCGAGGCGCGCGGCGGCGGTCGGCAGGGTCACGTCGAAACGCACACCGGCGACGTCGAGCGCCAGAAACACCAGGCGGCTCGACTTCTTGCGGTTTGACACTTCCAGTGCCCAGCGCGGCAGCCACGGCTGATTCCTGTCCAGCAGGGTCGCCGGCGCGTCGCCGAACTCATCGAACGCGTGCGTCTCCCCGCTGGATTGCGGCGACAGCTCCAGGCGGGTGATTCGCTCGCTGAACTTCCATTCGATTTTCTTCGCCGGCTCGCTGTCGCCAGAGCGCCGGCACAGCGGACCGGTGTCCGTGACGGTGGTCGAAACCACGTGCGTGTGCGTCTCGCCGCTTTCCAGCTGGATACGCAGCGCGTAGGCCTCGGCGCGATTGGTCACGTTGGTGAACTCGATCGCACCTTCGTATCCGCGCACGATCTCGTTGACGAAGTACAGCCCGAGCCCCTTGCCGCGGTTCTCGCGGCCGCGCCGGGTCGAGAAACCGAGCTGAAAAATCTGTTCGTTGTGCTGCGCGTCGATGTGCGGGCCGCGGTTGTACACGGACAGCTGGGCGTTCGCCTGCTTGCGCCCCAGCATCACGACGATACGGGCGTGCTTGTTTCTGCCCGCGCCCTTTTCGGCGTAGGCCAGGGCGTTGTTCACCAGGTTTTCCGCCAGCAGGATCAGGTGGTTCTCGTTGCCCAGCAGCTCCCCTGCGTCGTCGAGATCCAACCAGAACGTGGCGTCCGTGTAGCGGAACTTCGCCGACGGCTCGTCCAGGCCGTGTTCCATGTCCTGCGGGTTCTGCACGAATGGGGTGAGCGCAGCAATCAGTGCCCGCTGGGCGGAGAACGTCGGCGAGTAAGGCAGCATATCGTCACCGGTATCGTCGAGCTGCGCGCGATAGTAGTGTTCCTCGCATTCGTAGATCTTGTTAGCGATGTGCATCGCGATGTTGTCGGTGGTCGCGAGATCCAGCAGATCCCAGAAATAGGTCATGCTGCGCAACGCATCGGCGAACTTCTGCCGCTCGTCGAGCATCGCTCCGTCGATCGCCTCCCGCAGCACCGTCTGCACCTTGTCGTAACTGATCACGCCGTTGTGGCGCACCTCGGCGGCGATGCTTTTGAAGTGCAGAAACCGCTCGTCGTACTCGATGTATTCGAGCAGCCGGTCGCTGATGAACAGTTTGAGCTTGTCCGCATGGCGCGAGTACTTGTGAGCACGGGTCTGCAGCTCCTTCTTGGCCTGCAGCAGCGTCTGGATCTGGTCCTCGTACTGGGCGACGCGCAGGTCGTAGGCAGACAGACGCTTGTAGAACCGCACGGTGTCTATCAGCAGAATCAGCACGAACACCGCCACCGCGATGAACTTGTAGTCCCAGCGCATGGCCGCCGCCGGGATGTTGTACAGCTCGGCGATCTGCTCGCTGGAGGTCGCGAACAGGTAGCTGACCAGCAGCAGCCCGAGAATCACGCTGGCCCACGGGTAAGCTATTTTCGATCTTGCCATTGCGGGTGCCTGCAGGTCGCTAGCGCGCCGGTGGCTTCCAGCAGTAAGCGCCGTCGTCGCCGAAGGTCACGATGCCCGCGCCGCGCTTGCACCGCTCGGTGAAACGGCCGTCGCCGCCTTCGGCCGCATCGAACGAACGGCGCAGCGTCTTGATGTGCTGGCGGTAGGTGGCGTAGGAAAACTTTTCCAGATCGGCGTCGAGGTGCTCCGCGATCTGCGTGGTGGTCACCGGACGCGGCGAACGCTCCACCAGGCAGCGCAGTATCTTGCGCGGGGTCGGCGGCAGCGGGCGTTTCACATTGCCCGGATTCATCAGCTTGGTGCCCTGCCAGTACACTTCCCAGCTGGTTAGGTCGATAGTCAGCGCGCCGCTGGTGAGCACGTCTTCGGCGCCCGAGGCACTACGCGGCGTGCTGACCGCCGCCTGTCTCAGCACCGCCTTGATCCGCCAGCACAACACCTGTTCCACGTTGCGCTGGTGCTTGGCGATGAAATCCAGCGCGTCGTACCGCTCGAGCGCATCACGCTCGATCCCGGTGCCGCTGTGCTCCGAGAGGTAAATGATGGGCAGCGCGGGCCATTTCCTGCGCAGCGCCTCGGCGACGGTGAAGCCCGCGTCGTCGGCGCCGTTCATGCGTGCATCCAGGATGGCGATGTCCGGTTTGTCCCCCGGCGCCGCCAGCGAAATCCACTGCTTCGCCGCCTGCGCGAACTTGAAGGTTTCGAGCCGGTTCTCATGCTGGTCGAACTCGCTGCTCTGCAGTGCGCCCCGGAACTTTTCGATCCAGTGGGACTGGTCCTCGACCCAGAATATTGTAGCCATGCCGCGTTTTCCGGATAGCTCATTGGCAGCCGCCCTGAGGCCCTCCCGGCGGCGCGACAGTATACCCGTGAATCGCCCCGGAGCGGCCGCCGCGCGCGTGCTTTTGCGAGCTGGCGCACTGTGCGGACTGGACTTTCACAGATTTTTCACTGCCGCTGCCTATAAAGCACTACAGCCCGTCGGCGCACACGCAAGCCGGGTTTCAGCGCCGCTGAACGGTCTCTCGCGACGGGGAAGGAAACACGGAGATTTGGTGATGTATGCAGAACTTCTGACAATCTGGTCCGACCAGCCGGGCGTGTCGCTCGCGATATGGCTCGCTGTGTCGGTTTTCATTCTATATCTGGGACGCAAGCCGGCCCATCAGCTGCTGCGTTCCATCGGGCGCACCCTGCACGCGGCGATGCGGCTCGCCGCGCGCTCGGCGATGCTGCTGGAGAAGCGTTTACACAAGCGCAACGCCGAGGTCATTCTGTCCCTCGGCCGTGACAGCACCGAGCGGGCAATAGAGCGCGAGTTTCACCGCGTCAGCGCCGTGGTGTCGAGGGATCTGAGCAGCTATCCGACCCTGCACCGGCAGATCAGCGACATCGTCAACCGCCTCGAAAACGACTATCACACGGCTACCGACGCACCGCCGCTTCCGCCGGCCTGGCTCGAGGCGGTGGAGTCGATCGCCAGCATTCCGCGCAACGGCGATGCCGCGGTCTCGCGCATC
>JAHELT010000065.1 GCA_024644045.1 Chromatiales bacterium
AACAGCTTGCACGCGTCCTTGATACGATCGACCGGCGCGTCCGGCGGCACGTCCAGGAAATTCGCCGGCCGGCCGCCCAGGTAGCTAACGGCGTCGACGGTGGCCATTGCCATGCCCGCGCCGCTCGCCAGGCACCCGATGTTGCCGTCCAGCTTGATGTAGTTGAGCCCGTGGCGGCTAGCCTCCAGCTCGCCCAGCCGCAGCTCCGCCTCATCGCGCAGCGCGAGAATCGCCTCGTGGCGGTACAGCGCATTGTCGTCGAAGGTCACCACCGCATCGAGTGCCAGCACCTTGCCGCCGCTCACCAGGGCCAGCGGATTGATCTCGATCAACGAGGCATCCAGTTCCACGAACATCCGGTACATGATCGCGGCGATGCGCGCGACCTCGCCTTCCTCGGCCGGTTCGAGCCGCAGCTTGGCGATACACGTACGCGCCGCGCTTTCGCTCAAGCCCTCGAGCGGGTCGATCGCCAGCTTGTGAATCGCGCCCGGCGAGTCGGTCGCCACCTTCTCGATCTCCACACCGCCGCGGGCCGACGTGACCAGCGTGACGCGGCTGGTCTCACGGTCCACCAGCATGCTCAGATACAGCTCCCGCGTCACTTCGCAGGCCTGCTCTATGTAGACGCGCTCGACCTCGCGGCCGCCGGGACCGGTCTGCTCGGTGAGCAGAACCTTGCCCAGCATGTCGGCGGCGTCGCGTTCGAGTTGCTCCACCGAATCCGCGAACCGGATCCCGCCGGGACCGCGCTCGCGGCCCCGGAAATGGCCGTCGCCACGGCCGCCGGCGTGGATCTGCGCCTTGATCACCCAGCGTCCCGCGTCGATGCCGCGCGCGACCTCGGCCGCCTGTTTCGCGGTCTCGGCCACATCGCCCGGCGGCACCGGTATGCCGTGTTCGGCAAACAGTCGCTTGGCCTGATACTCGTGTATGTTCATAAACGGTTCCCGCTGCTGGCGCGCCCGCCAACTCGAGGTGCCGGGCCATTCCTTCGCCTGTCAGTATGCATGATGCCCTAGGCCGCCGCGTTACAGATCTTCAGGTAGCGCGCCAGCGTCTCGGCGATGCCCAGCTCCAGGGCTTCCACGGTCAGCGCATGCCCGATGGATACTTCCAGTATGGCGGGAATCTCCAGAAATGCACCGAGGTTGTGCAGGTTGAGATCGTGCCCGGCATTCACCCCAAGACCCTGCGTCTGCGCGAACCGGGCGGCCTGGCGGTACTGCCGCACCGTGTCTGCTTGCGCCGCGGAGCCGAAGTCCCGGGCGTACGGCTCGGTGTACAGCTCCACGCGATCGACCGGCAGACTCTGCAGCCCCGCGATCAGCTCCGGGTCGGGGTTCATGAACAGCGAGCTGCGCACGCCGAGCGCGCGCAGCGTCTCCAGCACGTCGCGCAGCAGCGCTTCACTGGTTTTCGCATCCCAGCCGTGATCCGAGGTCAGCTGGGTCGCCGAATCGGGCACCAGCGTACACTGATCGGGACGCGTCTCCTCGATCAGCGCCATAAACCGCTCGGAAGGGTAGCCTTCGACATTGAACTCGGCCGCCGCGTTGTCCTTCAGCAGCAAGGACAGTTCGCGGACGTCCACGTACTTGATATGGCGTTCGTCCTGGCGCGGATGCACAGTGACGCCGTGTGCGCCGAGCTGCAGCAGGCGTTCGACGTGCTTGCGCACGTTCGGGTAGTCGGTACCGCGCGAGTTCCGCAGCAGGGCGATCTTGTTGACGTTGACGCTGAGCCGGGTCATCGCATGCCGTCAGGCGCTCACTTGTCGACGTCGCCCATGCACAGGTACTTGATCTCTAGAAACTCCTCGATACCGTACTTGGAGCCTTCACGGCCGAGGCCGGAGGACTTCACGCCGCCGAACGGCGCCACCTCGGTGGAGATGATGCCGGTGTTGATGCCCACAATGCCGTACTCCAGCGCCTCGGAAACCCGCCAGATCCGGCCGATGTCGCGGCTGTAGAAGTACGCCGCCAGGCCGAACTCGGTAGCGTTGGCCATGCGTACGGCATCCTCCTCGGTGGAAAACTTGAACAGCGGCGCCATCGGCCCGAAGGTCTCTTCGTTGGCAACCATCATGTCGGCGGTCACGTCGGTCATAACGGTGGGCTGGAAAAACGTGCCGCCCAGCGCGTGGCGCTCACCACCGATCGCAACCCGAGCGCCCTTGCTCAGCGCGTCCGCGATATGCTCCTCCACCTTTTCCACCGCCGACATATCGATCAGCGGACCCTGGTTCACACCCTCCTCCATGCCGTTGCCGACTTTGAGCTCGGCCACCGCGGCTGTGAACTTGTCCGCGAACCTTTCGTAAACGTCTTCCTGCACCAGCACCCGGTTGGCGCACACGCACGTCTGACCGGTGTTGCGGTACTTGCACATGATCGCACCCTGCACGGCCGACTCGAGATCAGCGTCGTTGAACACGATGAACGGCGCATTGCCACCCAGCTCCAGCGACAGCTTCTTCAGCGTCCCGGCGCTCTGCTCCATCAGCGTACGCCCGACCTCGGTCGATCCGGTGAAGGTCAGCTTGCGAACCACCGGGTTGGCGGTCATTTCACCGCCGATGCTGCGCGCCGAGCCGGTGACGATGTTCAACACCCCTTTGGGAATCCCGGCGCGCTCGGCCAGCACGCACAGGGCGATCGCGGAGTAAGGGGTCAGCGAAGCGGGTTTGCACACCAGGGTGCAGCCCGCCGCCAGAGCGGGGCCGGCTTTGCGCGTCAGCATGGCGGCGGGAAAATTCCACGGCGTGATCGCTGCGCAGACGCCGATGGGCTGCTTCACGACCACGATGCGCTTGTCTGCCTGGTGCGCGGGGATGGTGTCGCCATAGATGCGCTTGCCCTCCTCGGCAAACCACTCGATGAACGACGCGGCGTAGGTGATCTCGCCTTTCGCTTCGGCCAGCGGTTTGCCCTGCTCCGCGGTCATGATCCGGGCGAGGTCGTCGGCGTGCGCGTGCATCAGCTCGAACCAGCCGCGGAGCAGCCGTGCCCGGTCGCCGGCGGTGCGCGCGCGCCACGCCGGGAGGGCCTTGTCGGCGGCATCGATGGCGCGCCGCGTCTCGTTCTCGCCCATGCGCGGCACCGTCCCCAGGGTCGCCCCGGTCGCCGGATTGTTCACGTCCAAGGTGCCCTCATCGTCGGCGGAGACCCAGGCGCCGTCGATCAGGCAGGTCTGGCGCAGCAGGTCGGGATCTTTCAGTTGCAGCATGTCGTTCAATCCTCCGGTAGCTCTTTTGCCACGGCGCGCAGGCGGGTGAATATGCCTCCAGCCGTCGCCTGGGTGCAGTATACCGGCAGGGCCGGCGTCCGACGCGCGCAATTCTCGGCGTGCCGTTGAGCCGCTAGAATGGACGCCGGCTTGTCAGACGCTCACCGGGGGAACGCGTGGAAATTCGACTTGGCACGTTACTGCTGCTCCTGACGCTGTGCCCGGCCGGGGCGCTGGCCGCCGACTACGCCGCCGGTGATAAGGCGTATGCGGAGAAACGCTACCGCGAGGCCTACGCATTGTGGACGACGGCGGCCGAGCGAGGCGACATCGAGGCGATCTACTCGCTCGGAAAAATGCACGGCGAGGGCGTTGGCGTCCTGCAGGACTACGTTGAGGCACATGCGCTGTTCAACGTGGCCGCGGCGCGCGGTCATGAGCAGGCGCTGGTCGGGCGCCAGCTGGTGGAGCAACGCATGACGCAGCAGGAGCAGAGCGCGGCGCGAACCCTGGCGAAGCAGTATTTCGCCCGGTTCCCCGAGACGGCAGGGTCGGGCACGCCGGCGGCAGCGCAGTCATCCGGTGGCGAATCCGGCCGGTCGAAACGTCTGGTCATCGCAGGCTACGTGCCCCTGTACAAGGTCGGCGACCCGGTATGGGGCAGCGACACCGAGATGATCACGCTGCAGCGCCGCTGGGTCGACATGAACACCAGCATGTTCGAATCCATCCTCGGCGACGCCCACGGCTGGGCGCTGATCAAGGTGGCCAAGAACACGGCGCGGGTCCCGAACGCGGCGGCAGCATCGGCGCTCTGCGCGAAGCACAGCGCCGATGCCATCCTGCTCAACCGCTTCGCCGGAGTGCGGGGCAATCCCAACCACAACTGGCAACGCGAGATGGAGCTGTGGTCATACGATTGCGCCTCCGGCGCCACGCAGCGTCAGAGATACGCCCACCAGGCGGGCAACCTGGGCTGGAACTTCGGCGAAATGAAACGCCAGATTGCGGCGTTCGCACGGCGTTCGCAGATACTGGAGGAATAAACTGGGCGCCGGCTAGCCGATGGCGCCGCCCTCGCGCAGTCGGGTGAGCTGCGCCGCGTCGAGTTGCAGCACCTCGTGCAGCACCTCGTCTGTGTGCTGACCCAGCGTCGGCGGCGCGCGCCGGTGCTGCGGCGGTGTCACCGACAGTCTCATCGGGCTCGCCGGCAGCGCCACCTGACCCGCCAGCGCGTGATCGAGCGTCACCTGCATCCCGCGATGCCGAACCTGGGGGTCGTCGAACACCTGCGCCAGCGTGTTGATAGGACCGCACGGGACCCCCGCCGCCTCCAACGTACCCAGCCAGTGGGCGCTGCTCTCGGCGGCGAGCCGATCGGCGATCAGGGGAACCAGCACGTCGCGGTTGTGCACGCGCTGCGCATTACCGGCGAAGCGCTCGTCCTCGCCCAGCTCCGGCGCGCCGAGCAGACCGCACAGGCGCCGGTACTGCTCGTCGTTGCCCACCGCCACGATGATGTGCCCGTCGCTGGTAGCGAACACCTGGTAGGGAACGATGTTGGGGTGGGCGTTGCCGAGGCGCTCGGGCGCCCGGCCCGACACCAGGTAGTTGGTCGCCTGATTGGCCATGAACGCCACCTGGCAGTCGAGCAACGCCATGTCGATGTACTGGCCCACGCCGTGCCGCTCGCGGTGCGCCAGCGCCGCCTGGATGGCGATGGTCGCGTACAGCCCGGTGGTGATGTCGGCGACCGCGACGCCGACCTTCTGCGGTCCGCCGCCCGGCAAGGCATCGCGCTCACCGGTAACGCTCATCACCCCGCCCATTGCCTGGATCATGAAATCGTAGCCCGGGCGCCGGGCATAGGGTCCGGTCTGCCCGAAGCCGGTGATCGAGCAGTAGATCAGGCGCGGGTTCACCGCCGCCAGCGAGGCGTAGTCCAGCCCGTACTTTGCCAGCCCCCCGACCTTGTAGTTCTCGAGCAGCACGTCGCTGTGCGCCGCCAGGCCGCGGATCACCTCCTGGCCCTCCGGCGAGGTGATGTCGACGCTCACCGAACGCTTGCCGCGGTTTGCGCACTGGAAATAAGCGGCCTCGGCGGTGGTTCGCCCCTCGGTGTCGCGCAGAAACGGCGGTCCCCACGAGCGGGTGTCGTCGCCGCGCCCGGGCCGCTCGATCTTGATCACGTCAGCGCCGAGGTCGGCCAGCGTCTGGGCACACCAGGGGCCCGCCAGGATACGGCTCATGTCGAGCACGCGAATGTGGGCCAGGGCGCCCTCGCTCACTGAACCTCCGCGTGCCGCGTCCGCGGTACCGGCTCAGGCCCAGCGCTCACGCGGTGAACGCCTGAATGCCGGTTTGCGCGCGTCCCAGGATCAGGGCGTGGATGTCGTGCGTGCCCTCGTAGGTGTTGACCGATTCCAGGTTGAGCATATGACGGATCACGTGGTACTCGTCCGAAACCCCGTTACCGCCATGCATGTCGCGCGCGCTGCGTGCGATGTCCAGGGCCTTGCCGCAGTTGTTGCGCTTGAGCAGCGATACCGCCTCGGGCGCCGCCTGACCCTCGTCGAACAGGCGTCCCAGACGCAGGCAGGCGTGCAGCCCGAGCGTGATTTCGGTCTGCATGTCGGCGAGCTTTTTCTGGATCAGCTGGTTGGCGGCGAGCGGCCGGCCGAACTGCTTGCGCTCCAGCGTGTAGCTGCGCGCCGCGTGCCAGCAGAACTCGGCGGCACCCATGCTGCCCCAGGCGATGCCGTAGCGGGCACGCGTCAGACAACCGAACGGGCCTTTCAGCCCGGACACGTTGGGCAGCAGGTTCTCCTCGGGCACGAACACGTCGTCCATCACGATCTCGCCGGTCACCGAGGCGCGCAGCGAGAACTTGCCCTCGATTTTCGGTGCCGACAGCCCCGGCATGCCCTTCTCGAGCAGAAAGCCCCGGATCACCTGCTCGTCGTCCTTGGCCCAGACCACGAACACGTCGGCGATCGGCGAGTTGCTGATCCACATCTTGCTGCCTTTCAGCCGGTAGCCCCCGTCCGCCCGCCTGGCCCGGGTCTGCATGCCGCCCGGGTCGGAACCGTGATCCGGCTCGGTCAGCCCGAAACAGCCGACCCATTCCCCGCGCGCCAGCCTGGGCAGGTACTTCTCCCGCTGCGCCTCGCTGCCGTAGGCATGGATCGGGTGCATCACCAGGCTGGACTGCACGCTCATGGCCGAGCGGTAGCCGCTGTCCACGCGTTCGACCTCACGGGCGATCAGGCCGTAGCAGACGTAGTTCATCCCGGCGCAGCCGTAGCCCTCGATGGTCGATCCGAGCATACCGAGCTCGCCCATCTCGCGGAGTATCTCGCGGTCGAACCGCTCGTGGCGGTGCGCCTCAAGCACCCGCGGCTGCAGCCGTTCCTGGCAAAAGCGATTGATCGAATCGGCCACCATGCGCTCGTCATCGGACAGCGCCTGCTCGAGCAGCAGTGGATCTTCCCATTTGAATTCCGGTCGGGTTCCCATGCCTGAACGCCTCCGCGATTATACGAACCGGCAAATTCTAACTGATATCGGAAACGCCCCGGTACTGGGCGCCCGCGCCGGCGCGCGCCAGCTAGCGTTGCCGAAGTTGCCGCATCCGGGTTCCTCGGTGAGAATAGGCGCCGAGCGGGCGCCCGCGCAGGCCCGCGCCAAGGACCCAGCCGACATGATTCCAGACAAAGTCACCCCGGGCGAGCACGCGCCAGCCAGCGTGAATGTCATCATCGAGATCCCGATGCGCGGCGAGCCCGTCAAGTACGAGGTCGACAAGCACAGCGGTGCGATGTTCGTGGACCGTTTCATGGGCACCGCCATGCACTACCCGTGCAACTACGGCTACGTGCCCCAGACGCTCTCCGAAGACGGCGACCCGGTGGACGTGCTGGTCATCACGCCGGTCCCGCTGATCACCGGCTCGGTGGTGCTTTCGCGGCCGGTGGGAATGCTGCAGATGACCGACGAGTCGGGGCCGGATGCGAAGATCCTGGCCGTTCCGGTGGACGCGCTCACCCCGTACTACGGGAACGTGGACACGCCGCGCGACCTGCCCAAAGTGATCCTCGACCAGATCGCGCATTTCTTCGTCCACTACAAGGATCTGGAACCCAGCAAGTGGGTCAAGGTGGAAGGCTGGGTAGGCCCGGAAGAGGCCAAGCGCGAGATCGAGAGCAGCATCGAGCGGTTCGAAGCCACCCCGGACAAACCGAATTTCTGAGCACCGGGTGCGCCGGCTGCGCCGTGTCTGGCGCGAGCGGTGCGCGGCGGCCATTCACTCAACCGGAGGCTGATCGATGGCGGGATCATCCAGCAAGGCGATCGTCGCTGCGCTGATCGGCAATGCGCTGGTCGCGACGACCAAGTTCATCGCGGCCGCGATGACCGGCAGCTCGGCCATGTTCTCCGAGGGCGTGCACTCGGTCGTGGACACCGGCAATCAGGTGCTGCTGCTGTTCGGTCTGCGCCAGGCGCGCAAGGCGCCCGACGACCGGTTTCCGTTCGGGCACGGCAAGGAAGTCTACTTCTGGAGCTTCGTGGTCGCGATTTTCATCTTTGCGCTGGGTGCGGGCATTTCGATCTACGAAGGCGTGGAAGCGTTGCACCACCCCGTGGCCGTCAAGAACCCGGCCGTCAACTACGTGGTGCTGTGCCTGGCGATCGTGTTCGAGGGTTTCGCGTGGGCTTTCGCGTTCCGTGAGTTCAACAAATCGAGGGGCGAGCGCGGCTACTTCGAGGCGGTCACCAAGGGCAAGGATCCGACCCTGTTCGTGGTGCTGTTCGAAGACAGCGCCGCGATGCTCGGCCTGCTGGTGGCGCTGGCCGGTATCGCAGCGGCACAGGTCACCGGCAACCTCTACTTCGACGGGCTCGCCTCCATCGCGATCGGCGTGATTCTGGGCTGCACCGCGGTGTGGCTCGCCTACGAGACCAAGGGCCTGCTGATCGGCGAGAGCGCCAACCGCCAGGTGGTGGACGGCATCCGCCACCTGGCCCGCGACCTGCCCGAGATCGAGCGCGTGAACGAGGTGCTGACCATGCACATGGGGCCGGACTTCGTGCTCGCCAACGTCAGCGCCAAGTTCAGTCAGGGGCTGCAGGTAGGCCAGATCGAGAAAGCCGTGGCCACGCTCGACCGGCAGATAAAACGCGCCCATCCCCGTGTGAAGCGCGTGTTCATCGAAGCCGAGGCCGCGCATCTCGCGCCGCCCTGAGTGGTGCTGCAAGCGTCGAGTAACCTTACACTGCCGCCCGGCAGGGACGTGGCGCGCGGACGGGTTCACGCACTAACTCGCGGAAATCGTTAGTATTCCAAAAACGTGCACGGTTTTTGCTTTCTTACAAGGCAACCGTTGATACTTCATCCACGGTTAGCGTGAGTCGCTTGAGTTTCTCGGGCGGTCTCGCGTGTAAGCCTCGGCCAACTTGTGTAATGCTCCGTGAAGCAACCGCTTCCGGAGCATTTTTTTTGCACGGGTTTGCAGGCGCGCGCGGGTAACTCGCCCCGGCGCCCGTCGAACGGCCCTGTTGCTTCGTGGACCGGAATGCGCGTGAATAAGGCTCGGCCAAGGCCGACCGCCGGTCGTGCGCGTCGGTGGCAACGTCTGCGTGTGAACAACGGAACAAAATGATCGAGATCGACGGGCGCTCGCTCACTCTCGAGGCGTTCGATGACGCGGTGCACCGCGCGCGCCAATGCCGGTTGCCGGACCCCGCGCTAGCGCGCATGCAGGCCGCCCGCGCGGTAGTGCTGCGTGCGATCGAGCGCGGAGAGCCGATGTACGGCATCAACACCGGGTTTGGCGATCTGGCCGGGGTGAACATTCCCGCGGCGAAGCTGCGCACACTGCAGCAGCGCCTGGTGCTGAGTCACTGCGCAGGCGTGGGCGAGCCCCTCGCCGCGGACGCAGTACGTGGCATGCTGTTGCTGCGCGCCAACGCGCTGGCCGGCGGGCACTCCGGGGTGCGCCCGGCAGTGGTCGAAGCGCTGCTCACGTTGCTCAACCGCAATGTTCTCCCGGTGGTGCCGAGCCGCGGCTCGGTCGGCGCGAGCGGCGATCTCGCACCGCTCGCGCACCTGGCGGCCGTGCTGCTCGGCGAAGGCGAGGCGCTGGTCGGCGGAGAACGCCGCCCCGCCAGGCAGGCGCTGGACGCCGCCGGCCTTACCCCGCTGACGCTGGAAGCCAAGGAAGGTCTGGCGCTGATCAACGGCACCCAGGCGATGACCTCGTTGCTGGCGCTCGCCGTGCTCGGGGCGCGGCGCCTGGTCAAGCTCGCCGACCTCATCGGCGCAATGGCGACCGATGCGCTGCGCGGCACCGATACGGCCTTCGACCCGCGTCTGCACGATCTGCGCCCGCATCCCGGACAGCGGGCCAGCGCCGCGAATCTCTGGGCGTTGCTTCAGGGTTCGCAGATTCGCGAGTCGCACCGCAGCGGCGACGTGCGCGTGCAGGATCCCTACAGCATCCGCTGCATTCCTCAGGTGCACGGTGCGGTGCGCGATGTGCTCGACGACGTGGCGCGCAAAGTGGTCATCGAAATGAACGCCGTCACCGACAACCCGGTGGTGTTTCCGGCACAGGACGCAATCCTCTCGGGGGGTAATTTCCACGGTGAGCCGATGGCACTGGGCGCCGACATCCTGGCAATTGCGGTCGCCGAGCTCGGTACCATCAGCGAGCGGCGGATCGAAAAGCTCACCAACACGGCTTTCTCCGGCTTGCCGCCGTTCCTGATCGACGACGCCGGCCTGAACTCCGGCTTCATGATCGCGCAGGTCACGGCTGCGGCGCTCGCCAGCGAGAACAAAACACTGTGTCATCCGGCCTCGGTGGATTCGATCCCCACCTCCGCCGACAAGGAAGACCACGTGTCCATGGGGATGTGGGCGGCGCTGAAACTGCAGGACGTTATGCGCAACACCGGTGACATTCTGGCCATCGAGCTGCTGTGCTCGGCGCAGGGCATCGACCTGTTGCGGCCGCTTCGCTCGAGCGAGCGCATCGAGGCGCTGCACAAGGCGTTTCGCGAACAGGTACCTGCACGTGACAGCGACCGGGAGCTAAGTGGGGAGATCCGGCGTGCGGCCACGTTCATGGAAGGCCTGGGCGAGCCCTTGAACGAGCTGCACTGACCCCGGGCTTGGCGGCCAGCCTGCAAGCAGGCCCGCCGACACGGACCGCTCAGCTGCCGACCGGCTCCGCGCCCGCGTACTCGGCCGCTTCGGCCTGCAGGTCGCAGGCTGAGGGCAGTTGCGCGAACGGATTGACGATCGCATTCAACGCTGAAGATCGCAGGGCATCCTGCGGCATACCGGCACGCAGCCCGGCAAAGTCGAACAGCTCCGGGTCGAGAAGGTGCGAGGGCGCGGCGTTCTGCAGGGCCGCGAAAATGCTGTCACTGCGCTGCGGATACTCGAGGCGCCAGCGCGCCAGCAGGGCTTTGATCTGTTTGCGTTGCAGATTCTCCTGCGAGCCGCACAGGTTGCACGGAATGATCGGAAACGCCATCGCGCGCGCATAGCGCTGAATGTCGCTTTCCGCGCAGTAGGCCAGCGGCCGGATGACGACGTGGCAGCCGTCGTCGCTGCGCAGCTTGGCGGGCATCGCCTTCAGCCTGCCGCCAAAGAACAGGTTCAGAAAAAACGTCTCCACGATATCGTCGCGGTGATGGCCGAGCGCGACCTTGTTGGCGCCGAGTTCCTTGGCTACCCGGTAGATGATGCCGCGCCGCAGGCGGCTGCACAGGGAGCAGGTCGTCTTACCTTCGGGGATCTTGTCACGCACGATGCTGTAGGTGTCCTCTTCGACGATGC
This sequence comes from Chromatiales bacterium, assembly GCA_024644045.1. Taxonomy (GTDB): domain Bacteria; phylum Pseudomonadota; class Gammaproteobacteria; order JAHELT01; family JAHELT01; genus JAHELT01. The sequence goes on from JAHELT010000065.1 coordinate 11,078, forward strand.
GATAGCGCACCTGCAGGGCGTCCAGGTAGCGGGGCAGCACGTGCGCCGGAAATCCCGGCTGCTTCTGATCCAGATTCATGGCGATCAGCCCGAAATCCACCGGGGCCCGCGCCCGCAGCGCCTGCAGCATCTGCAGCAGGGTGTAGGAGTCCTTACCGCCGCTCAGGCACACCAGCACCACGTCGCCGGCGTCGAGCATGTTGAAGTCGCCGATCGCCTTGCCCGTCAGCCGCTGCAGGCGACGCTCCAGGCGTTTGAAGTTGGTTGAACGCTGCATGGTGAAAAGTGCCCGGTGATACGCTGCGCCCGATGGTAGCACAGCGTCGCCGTACGCCATTCAGTCCGGGATCACCGCCGTCGCCTCGATCTCCATCACCCACTCGGGCCGGGCCAGGCCGTTAACGATCAGGCCGGTCGATACCGGGTACACGCCTTTCAGCCATTTGCCGATGACGCGGTACACGGGCTCGCGGTAGGCGCGATCAGTAATGTAGACCTGGATACGGCAGATGTCCTCGAGCCTGCTGCCGGCCTCCTCGAGCAGCTGCTTGACGTTGCGCATGGCCTGCTCGGTCTGCGCAGCCGCATCGCCCACCCCGGTCAGATTGCCGTCGAAGTCGCTGCCGACCTGGCCGCGCACGAAGACGAGATTACCGGCGCGCACCACCTGGCAGAGATCGTTGTCCAGCGACTGGCCGGGGTAGGTGTCTTTGGTGTTGAATTTTCGCAAACGCGTGTGCGTCGTCATGGCATTACTCCTGTTTGTTCTCAGGGCGGTTCAAGATCGCGCACCCGAAGCCTGCCGGGCCTCGGCGCGGACGCTGTAGTAGTTGGCGGCAAGGATCAGACAGGCGCCGGCGACCACCCAACGTTCGGTGCCTTCGCTGTAGAGCAGATAGCCGACGAGCCCGACCACCGGCAGGCGCAGATAATCGATCGGCATCACGAAGGTCGCATCCGCGAGCACCAGCGCCCTGGTTAAGCCCAGGTGCGCGGTCAGCCCGGAGATACCGAACACCAGCAACCACGGCAGATCGGAAAGGCCCGGCATCACCCAGCCCGGCAGGGCCAAAGCCAGACCCAGCGGCAGTTGCACCAGCGTCATGTAAAACAGCACCTGCGTGGTGCCGTCGCGCCGGGTCAGCATTTTCACCATGATCACCGAGCCGGCGAAGCACAGCGCCGCCGTCAGCACCACAAAGGTCATCGGGTCGAACAGCTCGGTGCCCGGGCGCACGATCACGAGAACACCGATGAATCCACCGACCACGGCAACCGTTCGTGCACGGGTGAGGCGCTCGCCCAGCACGATGATTGCCAGCAGCGCGCCCCACAGCGGCACGGTGAACTCCAGTGCCACGACCTCGGCCAGCGGCAGCGCCAGCACGCCGAGCGTCCAGCAGTACTGCCCGGCGAAGTGCGTGACGTTGCGGGCCACCTGCAGATACGGCCGGCGCGTCCTGAACGAACGGCCGGTAGCCTTGATGAACACGACCATTACCGTCAGCCCGATGATGCTGCGCAGCGCGAGCATCTGGAACACTGAGAGATTGCCGGCCATTTCGCGGGCCGCCACCGCCATGCCGGCGAAGGACATGACCGTGAGCGTCATCCATACACCCACCCAGAGCAGTGCGCTGATCCTGTGATCCATGCGGCAGACGTTATCCTCAACCGGAACCCGGAACAGTGTACTGTTCTCGCCTGCGGCGCGGGCGGCGCACGACGCAAAAAAAACGCCGGCAGGTGCCGGCGTGATTCCTGGCAGAGGTATTTACCCTACGCGACGTCGCGCGGGTAAATGAGAGAATCGGCTTTGCTCTCGAGCTGTATCGCCGCGTCGGTGTCGCCGCTGACACGGTGCAGCTTCGCGTGGTAACGCCAGGCCAGCGGGCTCTGCGGTTTGTGTGCGAGGCGCTCGTTGATCAGGCTCAGCGCCCGGCCGCGGTCCGCGCCGCGGATCGCCGCCTCCAGCATGGTCTGATTCAGCAGGTCGCGCTGCGCATGGCTGCCACCGAAGCGGTTGGCGATGTGCCTGACGTCACTCAACCTGTTGACCGTTGTCGCGTAGTCGCGTTTCCCGAAGGCCAGCAGCGCCTGTCCAACCGGCAATCCGACTTCCCGGGTCATGGCATTGTTGGCCGTGCCTTCTTTCGCCGCCACCTTCGCCATCCGGTCGAGCAATGCTTCGGCCTCGGCGATCCGCTCCTCGGCAACGTAGGCCATGAGGGCGTGCACGTCGTTGAACGCGTAGTAGCCGGCTTCGACCGGACCTTTCTCGGCCCACTTCTCCGCGATCCCGTGCCAGCGCTCGCCGACGTCCGCCCCGTAGAGGTGCAACCGCCACAGAAACGCCGTGGCATCCACCAGCGTGAGTCCGATGTCCGAGGGCTCCGGCGATATCTGCGTGTCGAAGATGTGCAGCGCCTCGGCGTACTCTTTGCGCTCGATGTGATACAGACCCAGATGCCACCAGTTGTGAAACGCGAAGCCGTTGTCGGGCGCCCAATCCTGCTGGCGAGACGTATAGAACTTGATGCCTTCGTCGTAGCGATTCTGCATTTCCAGCACGTGCGCTACGGCGTGCACCGTCCAGGCGTCGCGCGGTTCGATCTCCAGCGCGCGCAGGCCGGTCTGCTCCGCGAGCTTGTACTGATTGCATTCCTCGAACCCGAACGCCTGCATGCCGAGGACGTAGGAATAACCGGGCACGTCGCTGCTCCAGGCGGGCAGCACGCGGGCCACCCGGTCGCGCAGGTTCAGCGAATCGCCCCGGTAGAAGTCCGCGAGGTGCGCAGCCTGCAGGGCAAGGGCGTCGCGCGGGTTATTGGTCAGCACGCTTTCCCAGATCTGCGTGGCCGCATGCCAGTCACCGTCCAGCCAATGCCGGACCGCGGCGGTCAGCTTGCGCTCGCGGTCGTTGGCTTTGGCGTCCAGCGCCTCGGCCGCCTCCACGCTCGCGGCGATGCCGCCCAGGAACTGCGCCTCGGCCAGTGTACACAGCACGGTCGCGCGAAACACGTGACCCATGACGAAGTCGGGCGCTTCCGCGAGCGCCGCATCGATCGTCTTGAGCGGATCGCCGAAGTAGCTCTGGAACTGCACCAGCGCCTGTTCGGACAATTCAATTGCGCGCGGGTTGTCGGTCGATACCGGGTTCCCGCGCAGATCGGTGTGTGTCATCGAGTGCCTCCTTTGCCACTGAATGCGACGTTGGTGCACTGTATTCGGATGACGTTTCGTTCGGGTGTCCCTGACCCCGCCGGATTGTTTCAATTGTTTCCGAAAGCGTCCTGCAGTGCCTCGAGGAGCGGTTGCTGCGTCCCGGCGGGCAGACCGAGATGGCTGAAGTAGGCCTGCAGGCTGGTATCGCGAGCGCCCGCGGCATCCGCGACCGCTGCCGGCCGTTTGCGAGTCAGCGACTCGAGCAACTGCTGCGCGACCCGCTCACTCGCGAGCTCCGCTGCCAGCACTTTGTCGCGCGCATCGTCCGCCATCGGCAAGGTGCCCAGGGCCGGTTCGCGCTTGATCCGCTCGCGCAGCGCCCGCAGCGGACGGATGATCGCTTCGCGCCACGGATCAAGCGCTTCATCCAGCGCGGCGATCTCGGTCTGTGGCAACGCACCGCGGCCGCTGGCTGCGTGCCAGGCGCAGTACAGCAGCAGGTTCACGTCGGCCCCCTGCTCGTTCTGCAGGCGCAGCAGCGCCTCGGCGACCTCCGGCCGGGCGTAGATGCGCGTGGAGAACTCCCAGAAACTGCTTGTCATCATGCGGCGCTGGCCCGTGCGCGTGGCGGTCAATCCCCGGTCACGCCGACAACGCCGAGAAAGTCGCCGGGCCTGATCAATCCGGGAAAGTGGCGCCCCGCCAGCAGCCCGCTGCGTTTGGCCACGTATTCGGCCGGCGCCTCGCCGTTGCGGTCCGTGCCGTGGATGCGGGCGACGAGATCGCCGGCCTGTACACGTGCACCGAGCTCCACGCACATTTCCAGCAATCCCTCGTGCCCGGAAGCCAGGTAGCAGTCGCCGTCCGGCATGTCCAGCGCCACGCTCTCGCGGGCAATCAGCTCGCCCGCCTTGATCCCGGCATGTACCAGGAAGTTGTGCACGCCGGTTTCGGCGATCTCGACGGTGTACGGTGTGGTCGAGCCGCCGCCGCCCAGCTCGGTAGAAACGAATACCTTGCCCATGGCCTCGGCTGCCGTGTCGTACATCCCGATCGCGTCGAGCTCCAGCAGCATCATCGAGTAAGGCGCGGCAAACGCATGCATTGCCGCAACGCAGCGCTGCTGCTGCGCAGCATCCTCCAGCGCGTGTGCCGCCGCGAAGGGGATGAACTCGAGCGTCCTGCCGCCCGAGTGCAGATCCAGCACGAATTCGCTCATCGGCAGCAATGTACGCTGGAAATAGTCGGCGATCTTCTCGGTCACCCCGCCGTCCGGCCGCCCCGGAAACACGCGGTTCATGTTGCCCTTGTCGATGGGGGAGGTGCGGCGTCCGGCGCGGAACGCGGGATAGTTCATGAACGGCACGATGATCACCCGCCCGTTGACTTGCCCCGGCTCGAGACTTGCCGCCAGCTTGCTGAGCGCGGTGGGACCTTCGTACTCGTCGCCGTGATTGGCACCGGTGAGCAGCGCGGTCGGCCCGCGTCCGCCGGCGATGACCGTGATCGGAATGGGAATCGCCCCCCAGGCCGATTCGTCGTGCGAGTAAGGCAGCTTCAGGTGCCCGTGCTGCACGCCCGGTGCAGCGTAGTCGATGTCGGTGCTTATCGGGCTCTGGCGCATGGGCATTACTTCACGAACAGCTGCCGCGGGTAGTCACACAAGGTCTCGGCACCCTGCGTGGTGATGCGGATGCTCTCCGTGATCTCGAGTCCCCAGTCATCCATCCACAGGCCGGTCATGAAATGGAACGTCATGTTCTCCTGCAACACGCTCCGGTCGCCGCTGCGCAGGCTCATGGTGCGCTCACCCCAGTCCGGCGGATAGCTCAGCCCGATCGGGTAACCGGCGCGGTTGTCCTTCTCGATACCGTGCTTGTTGAGCACGGCGAAGAACGCGCTGGCCACCTGCTCACAGGTGTTACCGGCGCGCGCTGCGTCCAGGCCTGCGTCCATGCCCTCCAGCACGGCCTGCTCGGCGGCAACGATCTTCGGCGGGGGTTTGCCGAGGTAGACGCTGCGCGACAGCGGACAGTGGTAGCGTTTGTACACGCCGGCAATCTCGAAGAAGGTGCCGCTGTCGCCGGGTATCGGCTTGTCGTCCCACGTCAGGTGCGGCGCCGAGGCGTCGGCTCCGCTCGGCAACAGGGGTACGATCGCCGGGTAGTCGCCGCCGTGTGCGCCGCTGCCCCTGATCGCGTTGCGGTAGATTTCCGCCACCAGCTCGTTCTTGCGCAGCCCCGGCTCAACCATGTCGACGATCGCGGCATGCATCGTCTCCACAATGCTCGCGGCGATACGCATGTACTCGAGCTCCTGGGGCGACTTGACCGCGCGCTGCCAGTTGACCAGACCCGTGGCATCGGTGAACGTGGCGCGCGGCAGCGCCTCGACCAGACACTGATAGGCGCGCGCACTGAAATAGTAGTTGTCCATCTCCACACCGATGCGCAGCTGGTCCCAACCCCGCGCTGGCAGCACTTCTTCCGCCATCCAGGTCATCGCGTGCAGCGGCGGATTCATTACCATGTGATCGGGGTAGCCGACGATGTTGTCCTGCTGCAGGTAGACGGTGCGTTTTGCGCCGTTCGCATCCTGGCCGCGCCCGAACCAGACGGGCTCGCCTTCCGGCGCGACGATCACGCACTGCGGGACGTAGAACGACCAGCCGTCATAGCCGGTCAGCCAGGCCATGTTCGACGGATCGCAGGCGATCAGTAAATCGATCCCGGCCCGCTGCATGGCTGCGCGGGTTTTCGCCAGCCGTTCGGCGTACTCTGCGCGGGTAAAGTTGAGCGATACATCCAAAACCAGCACCTCCAGCGATTTCTATCCGCTGTTGAACAGGCTGCCAAGTCCGGCATCGTGCGCACGACGGCGGGCAAGCGTCGCGATCGCGGTATCCTGAGCGCCGGTCCCGGTCAGATCGCACAGGGTGATCTCGTCACTGGCGCAGCGCCCGCGCACTTCGCCGACAATCACCTGGCCGAGCTCGGGATAGACCTCGTCGGGCGTGCACACACCGGCATCGATCGCGTGATGCAGCTCACCCAGCACCCGCACCTGTGTGAGCCGGTCGCAGAAGTAGCTCGCGGCGGAGAATACATCCGTCGCGATCTCGTTCTTGTGCTCGGTATCCGAGCCCATCGCCGTGATGTGCTGACCCGGCGAGAGATCCGCCGCTTGCAGCAGCGGTGCGTCACTCGGCGTAGTCGTCACGATCAGATCGACGCCCTGCACCGCATCGTGCACGCTGGGCGCCGTGCTCACATCGAGACTCAGATCCTCCCGTATGAGCGCGGCGTATTGCGCAGCTTTATCTGTATCGCGCGCCCACACCGTTGCGCGCTCGACCGGTCTGACCAGCGTCAACGCCTGCAACTGCAGTTTTGCCTGCACGCCGGCACCGATCACCGCGACGGAACGCGTATCCTCACGCGACAGCCACCGCGCCGCCACTGCGCCGGCCGCCGCCGTGCGCAGGTCGGTCAGAAAACCGTTGTCGAGCAGCAGCGCTTCGACCAGACCGGTCCTCGCGCTGAACAACACCATGAGCCCGTTGACGCTCGGCAGCCCGAGCCGGGGGTTGTCGAAAAACCCGGGGCTCATCTTGATGGCGAAGCTGTCGAGGCCGGGGATGTACGCGGTCTTCACGTCGACCTCGCCGTTGTGCTCGGCGATGGCAAGGGACAGGATCGGCGGCATCACCACAGTGCCACCGGCAAGCGCGCGAAAACAGTCTTCCATGCAGCTGACGGCATCTGCATCCAGAGCCACGCATCGACGCAGGTCGTCCTCGGTGAGAATGGAAATCTCGGCCATGTCCGCTCTCCGTTACAGCTCGACGGTTTCGCCGTTGATCAGCCGCTGGTGCAGATGCAGGTCTATGTTGCCGCCGCTCAGCAGCACCAGCGTGGTACCTGGCTCGCTGATCAGACCGGCGCGCAGCGCGGCTATGCCCACCGCCCCGCCGCCTTCGATGATCTGGCGCTCCTGCCAGTAGGCGTGGTGCACCGCCGCGGCGATCTGCGCTTCACCGACCAGCACGGTCTGGTCGACGAAATCGCGGACCAGCGGCAGCGTGTAGCGATTGTCCAGCCCGATGCCGCCGCCGAGCGAGTCGGCCAGCGTGGGCAACTCCTCGACCAACACCGGCTTACCGACGCGCAGGCTTTCGACCATCGCCGTGCCGCGCTCCATGCTCACGCCGATGGTCCTGATGCGCGGGCTGATGGTCTTGAGGGTCAGCGCTATGCCGCCCAGCAGGCCGCCGCCCGACAGCGGCACGATCACGGTGTCGAGCGCCGGCAGGTCTTCGATCATTTCGAGACCCAGCGTGCCCTGCCCGGCGATCACGTGCGGATGGTCGAAGGGCGAGAGCAGGGTCATGCCCTCTTCGGTCACCAGCCGTTGCACTTCGACTTCGGCGTCGTCCTGGCTTCTACCGACGATACGCACCTCGGCGCCCAGCGCGGCGATGGCGTCGACCTTGTTCTTCGGAACCAGCTCCGACATGCAGACGATCGCGCGCACGCCGGCGGCGCGCGCGGCGAAAGCCAGCCCGCGGCCATGGTTGCCGGTGGATACGCCGACCACCCCGCGCGCGCGCTGGTCGCCTGTCAGCTGCGCTACCGCGTTGGTCGCACCGCGTAACTTGAAGCTGCCGGTCACCTGATGATGCTCCAGCTTCAGGTAGACCGGTGAGCCCGCGGCCTCGCTCAGCGCGTCGGACTGCTGCAAGGGCGTGTGCCGCACATGACCGCGCAGCCGGTTGCGCGCGGCGTACACGTCCGCAAGCGTGATATCGTGCATAGCCCGCTGGTCCTCCTCCCGCCGACTATGCCGAATGTGGCGCGGCCAGCACAAGCGGCAGCATCGACGGCTTGCGCCGATCGCGTGCCTTGACTATATTTAACCAAATGGTTAAATATAGTCGCCCATGACGCCCGACACACTCTCGATCACTCTCAGCGCGCTCGCCGACCCCACCCGGCGGGCAATCCTGGCGCGCCTGCGCAGCGGCAAGGCAACCGTCGGCGAGCTCGCCGAGCCCTTCGACATGTCCCTGCCCGCGATCTCCAAGCACCTGCGCGTGCTGGAGAAAGCCGCGCTGATCAACCGTGAAACCGAAGCCCAGTGGCGCCTGTGCACACTGGCGCCCGAGCCGCTCGAGGAAATCGACCGCTGGTTGTCCCGCTATCGCGAATTCTGGGAGCAAAGCCTGGGACGTCTGGGCGAGTATCTCGATCAACCGGCCACGGAGGAAAACGAAGATGGCTGAGGCGGCAACCGGCGGCATGCCCGATCGCGTACTGCACCTGGTGCGCCACTACCCGCATCCGCGCGAGCGCGTGTTCGCAGCGTGGACGGAACCCGCGCAGCTGGTCAAGTGGTGGGGCCCGAAAGGCGTGCACATACCCCACTGTCAGATGGACGTACGCGTCGACGGCAGCTGGGAGACTACCATGCGCAACGAGGACGGCCGCGAATTTTTCGTCAGCGGTCGGTACCTGGAAATAACCCGTCCCGCACGACTGGTGTTCACCTGGGCGTGGACCAGCGACGGCGAGCGCGGTCACGAAACGACCGTGACGGTCGAGTTCAACGAAAAGCGCGACGGTACCGAACTGGTGCTGACACAGACCCTGTTCGAGACCAACGAATCGCGCGACCTGCACAACGAAGGCTGGAGCAGTTCCCTGGATTGTCTGGCGGAACACCTGTAAGAAGGAGCAAATCAATGGCAAAGATTACGATATACGGCCCACCGCAAAGCACCTATGTGCGCACGGCGCGTATGCTGTGCGAGGAAAAAGGCGTTGCATACGATCTGCAGCCCGTGGAATTCGGCTCGCCCGCGCACCTCGCGCTGCACCCGTTCGGCAAAGTCCCCGTGTGCAAGTGTAATGGCGAGCTGCTGTACGAAACGCTCGCGATCTGCAGCTACCTCAACGACACCCTGCCCGGCCCGAGCTTCATACCCACTGACGCCAGGGAACGCGCGCGTATGAACTGCTGGATCAGCCTGATCAACGCCTACGCCTATACCAGCATGATCCGGCAGCTGGTCCTGCCGCGCTTCGGCATCGTACAGGTAGACGAATCAGTCGCGAACGACGCCGTCGCGGAAAGTGTGCGCCAGCTCGGCATGGCGAACGATGAGCTCGGTGCCAACCCCTACCTGGCGGGCGAGTCACTCAGCATAGCCGACCTACTGCTCGTGCCTATCGTGGATTATCTGATGGCGTTCCCCGACATGCAGGAACAGCTCAAGGACTACACGAACCTGAAGCGCTGGTATGACGAGCTGTCGGCGCGTGACAGCTACAGCGCCACGGTGCCGCCGCAGGGCTGATGGAGGGTCGGACCAGGGTAGCTGCTTGAATTCGATAGAAATTGTCCCGCGAATCAGGCGTTTTCGAGCTTTAGAACATCGATTCTGGGGCCAAATCAAGCGTTCTGGCGAAGTACCCCCGCGCAAGCACCAGGTTGCGGGGTGAACCGAGTCAGGTACAGACGCTTGGCAAACGATTTTCTGATCGGAAATCGGCAGTTTAAAGCCTGAGGGGCCGTGATTTCGGACGTCTTTCTGAGTTGAATCAAGCGGCCGCCCTGGTCCGACCCCAGTCTGCCGCCGCAATCAGTTTTCCACCGCCACACCTATCACGAAGAGAACCGCGTAGTCTTGCTTGTTGCAGCCCTCGACTGGGGGCATCGCAGCCCCTGGAGCAACTGGAAATGCGGTCTTCTGCGCTGCTGCCGGCGAACACGAGTCAGTACTTTCAGCCGGTGTGTAGCGCGCCGAACGGCACGGCAAGTGCGTCACATCATAAAGCTTTGCGCCGTTAGCGAGTTCCCAGCGCCTGTCACCGTCCTGGTCCGTGGGATGAATGGTCAGCACGGTCATCACTTCGCGGTCACCTGTGACTACGTACTTACCGGGCGGCACCGGAAAGTCCGGCTTCTCCATGATCAGGCCGTGTTCCTCCAGCCACCAGTCCGTGCTGTCGAAGTTCCATTGTGCCGGGGCGACTCCACCCGCGGCCTTCAACCGCTCATAACCGTCCAACCACACCCCCCGCGGGCCCGGATCTACGCGCCATAGACCCCACGATTCCGCACCGCGCCCGGAGATCGCATCCGGATCACCCAACGCCGCGATGAACTGCGTTGGAATGCGCCTGAACGTCGTCTGTTCGTCGCCTCCGGCAGCTTGAGCCGGCTGCCCCAGGGCGCCCATCATCACCAGCAACCCCGTCGCCCGGAGCGCTCGGCTCACCGGGCGCCGTTTTCCACGTTTGTGCGTCAGTGGTGACATCATGCTCACACTACAAGGTTCGACGGCGAGGCAGGCGTACCGTTATGCAATACGCGGAGAACGAGCTTACCTCACTGTTACGCACGTGCATGAAGCAAGATTGTTTACTTTACTCGAGATGCTACCCATCAAAATGCCTTTGAGTGCGCTCAATCCACGACTTCCCATGACGATCATGTCCACATCGGACGACTTGGCGAGGTTCAGAATGATCCCGGCCGGATCTCCCTCTTCGATGCTCTGGCTGATTTTCTCAACGCCTCTGCTACGACAGAGCTCTGCCACGCCGGAGAGCATTTTCTTGCCGATGAAGTTCAGCTCATCCACCGACAACTGGGTCGAACTCTTGTCGTCCACCCGCGCCATTATTTCCTGTGGATAACTGACAAGGTTGTCGGCGGCAGCGCCTTTTCGACGCACTTCCACTTCCATCGCTCGCTTGATTCCCTCTGGCATATGCCCTCGAAGCAGAACGTGCAGCAGCAGGATCTCCGAGTCGTATTTTGACGCCAGGTCGCAGGCGAGTTCGGTGGCCTTGAGGCTATGCGCCGATCCGTCTACAGGGACCAGAATTTTCTTGATCACTTTATACCGCTTCCAGGCTGATGGTTCTCATAGGGTACTAGTGTCGTGAACGAATCGACATTCGTCAAGTAGCGATCCACCTGCATCCCCGGGTATCGACAATCGGACCGAAACCGGGCGACCTGAAGAGTATCTATCAGGTCTATCTCTGCGAACAGCGCCAGACCCTTTCTCCACTGGAAGCGACAGTAGATGCGCTGCGCATCGAATGAGATGAAGACCGCGGAGAACTGCTGTAACGATCCTTGAAATAAACCCGGCACCTTTCCGTCACGTCACCTTTCCGTCAATCCAATGAGCTTAGTTCCTCGAATTCGATACAATGCTCCGTGTCGTTAGTCGTATCCATGCCGAGGGAAATAATGCCTTTCCCTTTGAGCTGCACAAGCTCTCGCTGCAGGATGACATCGCTGGCGTTTCCGTCATCCCTGACATAAGTGCCGTTGGTGCTTTGATCTTGCAGGAAGAACTTCCCACGCTTGCACTCGATGATCGCATGATGACGCGAGACCAGGCTATGATCAACGACGAGATCGCAATCGTCGACCCTCCCGATAATAAACTCAGGCTTTTCGTCGCTGACCAGTTGAGTCTGGTCTTTATAGCGCAATTGCAGTTTGAAGTGTATGGATCTGGTCTCGC
>JAHELT010000235.1 GCA_024644045.1 Chromatiales bacterium
AGGGGGTCGTCGCGGCTGCGGGCGGCGGAGGGCATGTTGTTACCTGTACGACGGAACACCCCGCCACGCTGGATGTGTGCCGGGCGCTTGCCCGGGACGGCGTGCAGATCACGCGGCTCGCCCCCGAGGCCGGTGGCCACCTCGACCCGCAGCGGGTAGCCGATGCGATGACCCGGAACACCCGGGTGGTGACACTGATGCACGTCAACAACGAACTGGGTGTGGTGCACGACATCGCTGCGATTGGGGAGCTGACCCGCCGCGGCGGCGCGCTGCTGCACGTCGACGCCGCCCAGAGCGTCGGCAAAGTGCCGCTCGACGTGGCAGCCATGCACGTCGATCTGCTGAGCTGCACGGCGCACAAGAACTACGGTCCGAAGGGCATCGGGGCGCTGTACGTGCGTGCCGACCCGCCGGTGGCGCTTACGCCGCTGTTACACGGCGGCGGTCAGGAGCGCGGGTTGCGGCCCGGCACGCTGGCGCCGCACCAGATTGTCGGGATGGGCGAGGCGCTGCGGCTGGGAGCGCACGAGCTGGATGCCGACGATCGACGCATACGGGCGCTGCGCGAACGGCTCTGGCGCGGTCTCGAAGCCCTTGGCGGCGTGACGCGCAACAACGCCGAAGAGCCCTGCGTCGCCGGCATACTCAGCGTCAGTTTCGACGGCCTGTCGGCGGAGGATCTGATGCTCGAGGCGACCGAGATCGCAATGTCAGCCGGTTCGGCGTGCGCTTCCGGTGCGCCCGGTCCCTCGCACGTGTTGAAAGCGATCGGACTGAGCGACGAGCAGGCACACGGCACGCTGCGCCTGAGCCTCGGACGCTACACCACCGAGGCGGAGATCGGGCGTGCTGTCGACGTGTTGAAACGGGTCACCGACGTACTGCGCGAGACCGTGTGAGCGCTATTCTTTAATGGCGACCGTGTAGAGCTCGCGCAGCAGCCGCTCGGCGGTTTGCGACCACTCGAAGCGTGCAGCGGCCGAGGTGCGGCGCAGCTTCAACCACTCGACCTGGTGCTCGTCGAACACGGTGAGCGCGTGATCGGTGGCGGCGACCAGCGCATCGGCTTGATCGACCGGCGTATCGCCGTTGAAGCCGAACCCGTTCTTGCCGTGCTCGATGGTGTCCTTGAGGCCGCCGACCAGGTGCACCAGGCACGGCTGGCCGGCACGTTGCGCGTAGAGGTGATTGCCCACCCCCGGCTCTATTGCGCTCGCTTTCACATACAGGTCGCCCAGCGCGAACAGCGCCTGCTCCAGCGCCTCCGACACACCGTTGAGAAACACCAGATTCTCGTAGCGGGCCGAGGCCTCGGTAAGAAACTGCTCGTGGCGGGCAGTGCCCGTGCCCATGATGATGAACAACCCAAAGGCGCCCAGCTTGTCGAGCAGGTGGTAGAGCGCGGGCTTGCCGTCGCTGCCGCGCTGACGGAACAGTGTGATGTTGCGGTCATCGATGTCGCCCACGCTGGTGATGAGCATGCGGGGCCGCTCCGCGCTGAGCGTCGCCAGGCGATGGTGGGCGATGAAATGGCTGGACGCGAGCGTCGGCGCCGCCGCCGCCCAGCGCATCACCCGCGCGCGCATTACGGCGAGCAGTTCCTCCCAGGTCTCCACCACGCTCAGCGGCGCGGAGTGGTACTCGCAGCCGCCCAGAATGCCGAGCAGGCGCCCTTCCGCCTGTGCTGCAGCGAAGTCCCCCTGCAATCCCTCACCGCCGGGGTGGGCGGCATCGCCGGGGAGCGCGATCTCTTCGGCGTAGGCCGGCGACAGCGCATGCACGGCATCGGCGAGCCGCACCGCACACGCGGTGGCATTGAGGTAGTTGGTACGCGTGGGATCGGCGAGCAGCGTCTGGTTGTAACCGAGATCGGGAAACCAGCTCTCGAACGAGGACTCGCCCAGCCCGAAGGGAAATACGCCCTGCTTGCCGAGATCGTGCAGCGTGAACACGCAGCGTTGATTGCGCAGCACCCGGTAGGAACGGTGGCAGCGGCGCAGCATCAGCAGAAACGCCGCCGGCCAGTCGTGCAGGTGCACCGTGTCGAAGACCCCGAAAATTTTCTGCAGCAGCCCTTCCGCGACGGCGGTGCAGAACAACGCGAAACGCCGCGCGTCCAGCCCGTAGTCGTCGCGCGGGCTCTCGCTGCAGTACGCGCGCCCGGCACCGCATGCGCTGAACAGCGGGTGATCGAGCACCAGGTTCCTTACCAGGTCCCGGTCCGGTCGCCCGAGCACCTCGTAGGCGAACACCGTTTCCATCTTGTCGGCAAACCCCACCTTGATGCGTCCGACCTGACGCGATCCGGGCATCCGGTGAAAGGCGCCGTATGACGGGGTGATGATGGTTACCTCGCAGTCGAGCCCGGCGATGGCGTGCGCCGACTCGCAAACCACGTCGCCGACCGGGCTGGCTCTGCCGCTGATCTCGCGGTCGCCAAGGCGCATGACCGGCAACGCGCCGTTTTCCGCGGCCACCACGAGGGATTTCACGGCCTTCCCCCGTGCAGGCGGGGGTCCACTGCGGCGTTACGCTCGGGTCTCGTCACGCTCAATCCCGCGCAGTCACCTTGTCGAGGGGCAGCTCATCGAGCAGCTCGCGCAAGCCGGCTTTGTTGGCGACGATTTCCTCGATGCTGAGGCCGTCCAGCTCGTGAGGAAACACCAGCCAGCTGTCCGTGCTGTGCACGTAGTAGTCGGGTTCCCGCTCGGTACGGTTGTTTTGCGGCTTGAAATACACCGTCGCCACGCGGATGTCCTGCGGCGCGTTGCGGCGCGCTTTCATGTGGATGGTTTCGATGATCGCCTGCACGCTGAGGCCGGAGTCGTAGACATCGTCGACGATCAGCAATGAATCCTCGGCATTGATGTTGCGGATCATGTAGCTCAACCCGTGGACGCGCACATGCTCGGCGCGCTCACCGATGCCGGTGTACGACGAGGTGCGGATCGAAATGTGGTCGGACTTCACACCGAAGTAGTCGAGCAGCTCCTGAACCGCAATGCCCACGGGGCTGCCGCCGCGCCATACGCCGACGATGAAGTTCGGCCGGAATCCGCTCTTCAGGATCTGTGCGCCCAGCCGGAAGGAGTCCTCCAGCAGGGCCTGGGCGCCGATGTAGATTTTTTCAGTCACGGTGCAAGGGCTTGTTGTTATTCATTCCAGCAACGGCCACACCGACCGGCGACCCCTTGCCGGTCACGAGCGAACCTCGTAACACGGCTCATAGGTCGCGCCCGGCAGGCGCATACGCTGGTCGGCGACAAACGATTGCAACAGTTTATCCAATTGCGCGGAAAAGCGCTCACCCGCGCGGATCCTGAACGGACCGTGCGTCTTGATGGCGTTGATACCCTCTTCCTTCACGTTGCCCGCCACGATGCCCGAGAATGCCCGCCTCAGGTTCGCCGCGAGCTGATGCGGCGGCTGGTCGGTGTCGAGGTTGAGCGCGGCCATATTCTCGTGACTGGGGATGAACGGGTGCTGGAACACCTCATCGAGCTGCAGGCGCCAGTTGAAGTAGAAGGCATCGCGATGCTGCTTGCGGTGAGCCCGTACCGCCGCCATGCCGTCCCTGATCTTGTGCGCGACCGCCGGCGGGTCGTTGACGACGATCTCGTAGCAGGCACTGATACCCTCGCCCAGGGTGTCGCGCAGAAATTCATCGATCCGGGTGAAATAAGCGCGGCTCGATTCGGGCCCTGTGAAGATCACCGGCAGCGGCATGTCGCCATTGTCCGGGTGCAGCCGTATGCCGAGCAGATAGAGTATCTCCTCCATCGTGCCGACGCCGCCCGGAAATACGACCACGGCGTGGGCGATGCGCACAAAGGCTTCCAGACGTTTTTCGATGTCCGGCATGATCACGAGGTGGTTGACGATGGCGTTCGGCGCTTCCGCAGCAATGATCTGCGGCTCCGTTACGCCCACGTAGCGCGCATTGTGGATACGCTGCTTCGCGTGCGCCACGGTCGCGCCTTTCATCGGCCCCTTCATGGCGCCCGGTCCGCAGCCCGTGCAGATGTTGAGGCCACGCAACCCCAGCTCGTAGCCCACGCTCTTCGTGTAGTCGTACTCGCCGCGGCCGATGGCATGTCCGCCCCAGCAGACCACCAGATCGGGATCGCGCTGCGGTTTGAGAATTTTCGCGTTGCGCAGAATGTGGAACACGGCATTGGTGATCCCGGAGGTCGTACCCAGATCGAACCGGCCGCTGGTTTCGATCTCGTTGTTCACGTACACGATATCGCGTACCACCGCGAACAACAGCTCTCTCACGCCCTTGATCATCACCCCGTCGACGAACGCGAACTCCGGGGCGTTACTGATATCCAGCTTGATGCCGCGGTCGCGGACGCGAACGGCGATTTCGAAATCCCGGAACTGGCTGAAGATGACCGTAGGATCGTCGAGCGGCGACCCGGCATTCAGAACCGCCAGCGCGCAGCGGCGAAACACTTCGTACAGCCCCCCATGGCCGGTGCTGCGCAGGCGTGCGGCTTCGTCCTTCGAGATGACTTCCAGGATGCCCTCGGGCGACACCTTCGCGCTGACGCGATTACCGTTCACAAATGCTCCTCTTCGACCTTGCGGGCGCGCAACCGCGTGACCTCAAAGCGGGAATTATCAGGTATACAATGACGCTATGCGACCTGATCCTGCTCTGCAGACCCACCAGCACGCCCTGGGTCGCTGCCGCCGCTGCCCCGGGGTCGTCGCGCCCCCGGTTTACGGGTTGGCGGTGCGCTCCCCGGTCATGCTGCTCGGGCAGGCCCCGGGCACCCGCGAGCAGCAAGAATTGCGCCCGTTCACCTGGACCG
This sequence comes from Chromatiales bacterium, assembly GCA_024644045.1. Classification (GTDB taxonomy): domain Bacteria; phylum Pseudomonadota; class Gammaproteobacteria; order JAHELT01; family JAHELT01; genus JAHELT01. The sequence continues at coordinate 4,824 of JAHELT010000235.1, forward strand.
CCGGAAAACGGCTGTTCGGCTGGTTCGAATCGATCGGGCTGCCCGAGGGGGAGTTTCGCCGGCGGGTCTACATGTCCGCGGTGGCGCGTTGCTTTCCCGGTAAGAACCCGCGCGGCGGCGACCGGGTCCCGAGCCGCGCCGAAATCGCCAACTGCAGCGCCTGGCTCGAGGCCGAGCTCGAGCTGCTGCGTCCGCGTCTCGTCATCCCGGTCGGTAAACTCGCCATCGCTGCCCTGCTCGGGGAGCGCAGGCTGGCCGACGCGGTGGGCGCGCGCCACAGCGCGCTGGCGGCCGGCCGGCCGGTCGACGTGATCCCGCTGCCGCACCCTTCCGGCGCCTCCACCTGGATCCACACGGACCCCGGCAAGACCCTGCTGCAGCGCGCTTTGCGACTGCTCGCGCGGCACCCGGAGTGGCGGGCGCTGCGCCAGCGCTGAGCGGCGTATCCTTGACCCACTCCCGGGCTACCCGGATAATCCGCGGCGCTTTTGCAGCAATATGAATAAAGGGCCGCTCACGCTGCATTGCTGATGGCAGTGTAGTTTGAGCGCGAGTTTGGTCACCGATTCGCGCCCGTAGCTCAGCTGGATAGAGTACCTGGCTACGAACTAGGGGGTCGGAGGTTCGAATCCTTCCGGGCGCGCCAATCCTATTAAAACAGTAAGTTACGCTTGATTCTTGCAAGCTTTTCAAGCTTGCTATTCATTCCCCCGCCCTTACTGCCGCAAAAACAATAGCGTTACAAATCAATGAGTTGTCATCACGTCCGATTCCCTAGCCAAAACCAAATCGGGTCGGATTCGTACGCCTCACAAAATTGGCAAAAACGCTATTAAAATCATCAAGTTATAGAGTCTATAATCACTCGATTACCTTTCTGAAAAAAACGTGCGGGA
>JAHELT010000236.1 GCA_024644045.1 Chromatiales bacterium
CGCGCACGCTGAGCGCCTCTATATAGCGGGTGGCCGGGACCAGAAACCCTTCCTCCAGCACGCTCTTCGCTTCCACCGAAACGTCGTCGCTGCGATTGCGCAGCACCGGTCCCAGCAGCGACGCGCCCTCAGACTTGACGATGACCTGCTGCAAAGCGTTCAAGCGGTCGATATCGCCAAGTTGGGTGGTCACCGTCCGGGCTCCCAGGTCGCGCAGCAGGGCGACGGCTCTATCGATTGCCTTGCGCATGGCCGGCGCCAGCTCGGCTTGCTCGAATTCCACCGGCAGGCCGATGCGCACGTCCAGCCGCTCCGCCTTCGCCAGTGCGTAACCCTGCGCGGGCCGTGCGTCAAGACTGCTGCCGTCGTTGGGATCGAGCCCGGCAACCGCATCCAGAAGCATCGCGCAGTCTTCAGCCGTCCGCGCGAGCGGACCTATACAGTCCATGGACCAGGTGCGCGCCATGGCACCGTGGCGGCTCACAAGCCCGTAGGTCGGTTTCAATCCGACCACGCCGCACAGCGCGGCCGGAATGCGAATGGAGCCGCCGGCGTCCGATCCCAGCGCGCCAAAGCAGAAGCGCGCCGCAATCGCCGCAGCGCTGCCGCCGGAGGAGCCGCCGGTGATGCGCCGTATGTCCCATGGATTTTTGCAGCGACCGTAGTGCGCGTTCTCTCCGGTACCGCCGGCCGCGAATTCGTCGAGGTTCAGCACGCCGAGCAGCGCGGCGCCGGCATTACGCTGACGCACAATGGCGGTTGCCTCCATGTTGCTCTGTGCGGGAAACGTACGCGAGCCGGCGGTCGCGCCGCGCCCGCCGTAGTGAAAAATATCCTTGTTGGCGAGCGGAACACCGGCCAGCGCGCCGGTCGCGCCGCCCGCCCGGGGGTCGAGCTCGATGAAGCTGTTGATGACGCCTTCGTGTTTACGGATGTGCGCCAGCTGCGCCGAGAGCAGCGCCTCGGCCTGCACTTCGCCGTTGCGCAGTTGCCGGCGCACCGCGGCAAGCGTTTGTTGAACAAGTCCGGTCACCGGGCGTCCCGCCGGCGAGTCAGCGCCTGATGTAGCCGGCAAGCACGCGGCGGTACGCGGCCGGGTCCGCCAGCGGGTGATGCTCCTCCGCGGTCGCAAGCGTGTGATCGTTGAGCGCTTTCACGTAGTCACCTACCGCCTCCAGCCGATCGTCGGGTAACTCACGACGCTGGAGATCACGCAGGTAGTCCACCAGGTAGCGGCGTTGCATGACAGCGCTACTGAGACAGCTCGGCCAGCGTACGTTTCAGAAAGTCGACCCGGTCCTCGCCTTCGTAGACGTCGCCCTTGAGATAAACATCGCGGATCTTTACCTGGATCTCGGACAGCAGCTCACGTTCGTCATTCAGCCGCTTGGGAATCTTCAATACCGTGTCACCGCCGTAGGTGTGCAGCGGCTTCTCGAGTGTGCCGCTGGGCACCGACACCTTGTCGATGTTGCGAATGTGCTTTTTCAGACGCGCGCGCAGCATGCTGACACCCTTGTCCGTGGTGGCCAGGTACTCGCGTTTGTGTATGTTGATCGGCCCCTGGCTGCTCCAGGCTTCCCAGTCGCCAGGGTTTTCCTGCATCTCTGCGTAGGTGCGATGCGCGGTCTGCCCGTAGAAATCGACCTTCTCCCAGCCGACGGATTCCTTGTCGCCCTGCCGCAGCACCTCGTCCTTGTCGTTGAAATGGCGCCACCCGAACTTGCGGCTGTTGGTATCGTCGACCGGCACCACCCACTTGGTGAGACTGGGCCGCCCGAAGAACGTCGGCTTGCTGAACTTCTGGAACATTCCGCCGTTCTGCGCGAAGTTGGGCGTGAGGTGGTCGTGAAAACGCACCATGATGTGCTCACCGACACGGCGCGCATGGCTGTACACAAAGCCGTAGTCGATCTGCAGGTACTCGGCGACCGGCAGTTCCACGAAATGCTCGAGCCCCGGGAACTGCGGGCCGTTCACCCGGCCGTGCAGAAAGCAGCTGTGGAACGGGTCGATCGAGTTCTCGCTTTCCTGCAGCCAGTTGCAGGGCGAATGGATCGAGTAGGGCACCAGCTCGTGATCGGGAATGTCGAACGAGTCGTAGTGGCAGAAATCCGGCTTCAACGCCGGCGGTCCCATATAGGCGAACACCAGGCCCTTGTACTCGTGCACCGGGTAGGCGCCGAGGCAGATCTTTTTGCAGATCGGACTGTCCTCGGGCTCGCCGGGCGTTTCCAGAATGGTCCCGTCCACGTCGTACAGCCAGCCGTGGTAGGCGCAACGGATACCGTGCTGCTCGATGTGCCCGTACTCCAGTGACATGCGCCGGTGCGCGCAGTGCCTGTGCACCAGCCCGACCTGCCCGGAGAGGTCGCGGAACACCACCAGGTCCTCGCCGAGGATGCGAATCGCGACCGGCTTGCCGCCGAGTTGCTCGCTCATCGCCACCGGGTGCCAGAAGCGGCGCATGTACTCGCCGCACGGCGAGCCCGGTGCCACCGAGGTGAGCTCCCGGTCCGGCTCGTTGGGCAGGTCCTTCATGTCGTAGCCGCCGTACGCTTGCGTGATCCAGCGCGTTTCGTCGCTCATGCTTATGCTCCGCTCGCTTGCTCAAGCTGCACGTACACGTCGCCGTCTTCGACTTTCACCGCATAGACGGCGAGGTCCTCGTCGGCCGGTGCAGACATGACTTTACCGGTGGGGATATGAAACTGGGCCTGGTGCAACGGGCACTCGATACAGTCGCCTTCGATGAAGCCGTCGGACAACTCCGCGAATTCGTGCGTGCAGATGTTGTCGATCGCATAGACCGTGCCGTCGACTTTGCACAGGGCGATCTGCGCGTCGCCGACGCGAATCCGCAGCGGTTCGTCGGGGTCGATCTCGTCTTCCCTGGCCACTTTGTGCCATACCTGGTTCATCTCGGGGAGCGTACCGATTGCCGTTGAGAAGCACCATCATTACGATTTGTTTGTATTGGTTCAAGTGATTTATTGTGCATAATTAATAACGAAATATTATGATACCTCGAATCATCCCGCAGCCGTGAACCTGCGCCAGGTCGAAGCGTTTCACGCGGTCATGCTGGCCGGGTCGGTCACCCGCGCCGCGAAAATGCTGCATATCTCCCAGCCGGCCGTGAGCCGCCTGATCGGCGATTTCGAACGCGTCGTCGGCTTCGCGCTGTTCGCGCGCCAGCACCGCCAGCTGCAGCCCACCGACGAGGCGAGGATCCTGTTCCGCGAGGTGCAGCGTGCGTTCGTGGGTCTCGAGCAGATTGCGGCCGTGGCCGACGCGATCCGTACGTACAACACCGGCTCGCTGCGCGTGGTGACCATGCCCAGCCTGAGCACCCGCTTCGTGCCGGAAGTGATCGCCGCGTTCTCGGGGCAGTACCCGGACGTGTCGGTGTGGCTGGAGGTGCGCCCGCGCAGCGACGTGCTGGGCTGGATAAGCAGCGCTCAGTACGACGTGGGCATCACCATCGCTCCGATCGAAGACGGCTCGATCGCCTATCTGAGCCTGTGCCAGGCGCCGGTGATGGCGGTGCTGCCCGCGGCGCACAGGCTGGCGCGCAAGGCACGCCTTCGGTTGCAGGACCTCGACGGCGAGCGCTTCATTTCACTCGGCCGCGATTCGCATTTCCGCTACCGCGTCGACCAGCTGTTCAACGAGGCCGGTGTCGAGCGCGAGCTTTCGCTCGAGGCACGCACGGCCGACGCGGTTTTCGGCATGGTCGCGGCGGGTCTGGGTGTGACGGTCATGGGGCCGCTGATACCGGCGCCCGCGGATGACGGGCGGATGGTCACTCGGCCGATCACACCGGCACTGAAGCTGGAGCTGGTGCTGATCTACCCCGCGCAGAAACCCTTATCGCGCATTGCCGAGCGGTTCGTTCAAGTCACGCAGGCGTACGTGCGCAAGTACACCGGCCGCCGGCGGAACCCGCAGCGTACAACCCACGGGTAGGTAAACATGACAGATATCAAATACCAGCTTTTCATCGACGGGCAGTGGACGGATCCCTCGGGGGGCGAATGGTTCGATACGGAGGAGCCGTACACGGGACGGCGCTGGGCGCAGATACCCCGCTGCACGGAACACGATGTGGATCGTGCGGTGGGTGCCGCGCACCGCGCGTTCACCGAGGGCGAATGGCCGGCAATGAGCGCGACACAGCGCGGACACGTGCTGCGACGCCTGGGTGATCTATTGCGCGAGCACGGCGAAGCGCTGGCGCGCGTGGAGGCACGCGACAACGGCACACGCATCAGCGAGGCGGTTCCGCAGTTCCGCTATCTGCCCGAGTGGCTCTACTACTATGGCGGGCTGGCGGACAAGATCGAAGGTGCGGTCATCCCCAACGACGTTCCCGAGATCTTCAACTACACGTGTTACGAGCCGCTCGGCGTGGTGGCGGCGATCACGCCGTGGAATTCGCCGGTGATGCTGCTGTTGTGGAAGCTTGCCCCCGCCCTGGCCGCCGGTAACACGCTGGTGGTGAAACCGTCGGAGCACGCGTCGGCCTCGACTCTCGAATTCATGAAGCTGGTGGAGGCGGCGGGTGTGCCGCCCGGGGTGGTCAATGTGGTCACAGGCTTTGCGGCGGAGGCCGGCGCGCCGCTGGTCGTGCATCCGCTCGTGGCCAAGGTCACGTTCACCGGGTCCGAGCCCGGGGGGCGTGCGGTGAACCGCGCCGCGGCGGGCGAACTCAAGCGCGTGACGCTGGAGCTCGGCGGCAAGTCGCCGCAGCTGGTGTTCGCGGACGCCGATCTGGACAACGCCGTCAACGGCGTGATCTCGGGCATTTTTCTGTCCAACGGGCAGACGTGCGTGGCCGGCTCGCGGCTGCTGCTGCACGAAGCCGTCCACGATGCGTTTCTGGAAAAACTGGGCGCCGCGCTAGCCGGCCTGAAAATGGGCGATCCGGGCGATGCCGCCACGCAGCTCGGCCCGATCGCGAACCGCCCGCAGTTCGAAAAGATCATCGCCTACCTGGACATCGCCCGCGAGGAAGGTGCGCGGGCGCTGATCGGAGGTGCCCGCTCGATGCGTCCGGGCACAGCGGACGGTTACTTCGTGGAGCCGACGGTCTTCTCCGGGGTGACGCCCGCGATGCGCATTACCCGCGAAGAGATCTTCGGCCCGGTGCTGGCCGCGCTGCGCTTCGCCACGGACGAAGAGGCGGTGGCGCTGGCGAACGACAGCCCGTACGGGTTGGCTGCGGGCGTGTGGACGCAGAACCTTCGCCGCGCGCATCGGGTCGCCCAGCGACTGCAGGCAGGTACCGTTTACGTGAACACCTACCGCGCAGTGAGCGTCACCTCGCCGGCCGGCGGTTACAAGTGCAGCGGCATCGGGCGTGAAAACGGCGCCGAGATGATCAAGGACTACCTGCAGACCAAGAGCGTCTGGGTCAGTACGGCGGAGAAGATCCCCAACCCGCTGACCGTCTAGGGCCTGTTAACGCTATGCGAATGCCGATCGCCGGCGGCCGTTTTTTCTCAGGGCAAGGCGCACTGAGTGCGGTGTACTCCCCGTACATGAGTGAAGCGCAACGACGCCATGGGGAAAAACGGCCCCGTCCCCGCGGGTTGACTCTCCAATGAGGCCCTGCGGCGTTGCGCAGGCCTTATTTGGATGACCAAACTGCACCCTGCGCGCCTTGCCTGGCCTCATTGGAGAGCCAACGATGGGTATTCGCATAGCGTTAA
>JAHELT010000066.1 GCA_024644045.1 Chromatiales bacterium
CGGACGGTTGTAGGTGGTCTGCGGGCCCACCAGCGTTTCGCAGAAATCGGCGCGCTGTGCGAGCTGGTAGTCGACCCACGGCTGCCCGTTTTCGGCGCCGACCTTGCCCTGACCAGTGAACACGATGCTCGATGCCTGGAACGCGGCGAGCACCAGCAGCGCCGGGAACACCTGCTCGAAAATCGCACGGTAGGCTGTCGTGCTGACCAGTACGTTCAGATGACTGCCGTAGGAGTGACCGAGCCCGTCCGAGTTGTTCGCCAGAACCAGTATGCGCTGGCCTTCCGGCAAGCGGGCACCGGCCGCGCGTTGTGCCCGCGCGACCCGCAGCTGTGCCGCGTAGGTAGCGGCAACGAAATCCTTCGCGCTGGCCACCTCCGGGATGCACATCTCGCTGTGGCCGAGGTCGATGTAACTGCAGCCCCCGTTCTCCGCGGAGAATTTGCGACCCCAGTCCTGGGGATCGTAGCCGGTTACCGCGCTCCCGCGGGGTTCGGCGTCCACGCCCCGTATTTCGCGCAGGATCAAGCGCGAGGCCCACTCGCCACTTCCGCAATACGCCACGGGGTCGACCCCGAGCACCGCGTTGCCGTACTCGGCGTCTTCCCCGATGAACTTGTCGACGCGTTCGTGGCTCACGCTGCTGCTCCCGGCGTCACGTGGTAGCGCTGCGTCTTGCGCGATGGCAATCCGGTCACAGACACGATGTCGATACCCGGCGGCAGGTCTTCGAGGTAGCCGTGCACGTTCTGCCGGCTGAGGTCGCGGCGCAGGCGCTCGATCGTCTGCTCGAGCGCCGCTTCCATGTCGTCGATGCACACCCCCGGTTCGCCGCCGTCCACCTCGCGGGTAAAAGCGCGCTCGCGGGCGGCCACGCAGATCTGTCTGATCAGCCGGCCGCTCACCAGCTCAGGCGCCGTTACCGTACGCTGGTTGCCGTCGCGGAAGTGGATCGTGGCAATGCCGTTGTCGGCGTTGGGGGCATAGAGCCGTGTGACACCCAGCGCGACCAGCGCATCGCGCGTGGCCGGCGCCTCGCCGCTGTTCGGCCGGTACGGCGCGTCCGCCGGCAGGTGGATACGGAAGATCTCGCCGGCCGCCTCGCGCCGGGGGCGCCGCACGTGCACTTCCATGCCGGACAGGCGCTCGCGGAAGGCGGGATCGAGCAGGTCTTTGCGGTTGGTCGCAGCGACGATGGCAACCTGCCGGCGCGGCGCCATGCCGTCCATCTCCGCCAGCCAGGTCGCCAGAAACTTATCGCTCAGGTGGCCGTTGATGTCGCCGCGGATGCGGCCGATGGATTCGGCCTCGTCGAGAAAGATGATGGCGGGTCCGTCGTAGGCGTTGGCGTTACGGAAAATCCGCTTGATGCGTTTCTGTGTCGAGCCGACCAGGGAGCCTTCGAGCTCCGCGCCGTTGACCGTGAAGATGCGGCATTGTTTGCCGGTCAGGCGCGTCAGCTCCGAGGCGATCGCCCGCATGGTAGTGGTCTTGCCGCAGCCGGGCGGTCCGTACAGCAGTACCGTGCGGTTCTCACCCACACCATAGCGCGCAGCGGCGTCGCGATGCGCGATGCTGCGCGTGAACGACGCGATGATCCCATGGGCGTCGAAACCGCCGATCTGGCTGGCGTCGACCGCGGCGATATCCTCCACCACGCCGAGCCTGTCCTCGATCTGCATCTTTTCAAGGGCCAGCGCGACCGCGCCACGGTGCACGCGTACCGTGTCGCCCGGTTCGACGTCACGCACGGCGTCGCTCGCCATCACTACGACTTCCGTGTCCGGTCCATGTATCAGCAACCGCTCTTCATCCAGGCGGCGTGACACCAGTGCCGCGTCACCCAACGTGTAAGTGCCGCGCGCAGCGCGCTCCAGGATGACGTTACGCTCGTTGTTCAGGAACACCTCGGTGCCGGTCGCCAGTTCGCGGATGTCGATGCCGGTGCCGAGGCCGACCACGCGGCGCCCGCCGACGTCCACTTCGGCACGCGTGCCGCGCGCAGTGTCGACGGCGCGCACGAACAACCCAGTGTGCCAGGGCTCGGCCGTGAGTGTCTCAACGTGTTCGCTGAGTTTGGCGATCGTCTGCCGCTCGGCTGCGATGGTCTCGTGTGCCGCGATCAGCCGCTGCAGCATCTCGAGCTCTAACTGCCGTTTGTCTATGTTGCGGCGGCGGCGATACTGGTCCAGCATCTGCACCTTCTCGCCGAGTTCCGGTGCCTCGGGCCCGGTGGTGCACAGGAACTGGAACAGGCCTAAGAGGCCCCGATCAATGGCCATGGGATGTCTCCTCCGGTTGCATGGTGTAGAAGCCGCGCTCGGCGATCGCCCCGTCGCGCCAACCGTAGACGTTGGTGCTCAAGTGGTTGGTCCCGGTGTCTGTGATCAGCAGCGCGATGTCGACGCCACGCCCGAACACCGCGGCGTGCAACGCGCGATCGTCGAGACTGAAGAACGGGCTCGACAGGGAGCACACGCGCTTGCGCTCGGGTGGGCAGCCGGCACAGAAATGCGGGTGTGAGTGCCACCAGCCGAACATGATTTCCCCCCGGCGACGCAGCGCGATGGCCCGGCTGGCGGCCGCCCAGGTATCCTGCGTGAAGTTGAGACGCGTCTCGCCGGCAAGTGTGTGGCGCGCCTCTATTTGCGCGGTGGCCTCCAGAAAGAGCTCCGGGAGCGATCCATCGCGACGTGCGTGCCCGATCAGTACACCGCCGGCTTCCACGCGGCCTGCGGCCCTTGCCAGCGCGATCGCCTCGTCGAGTACGTGTGCATGGATGAAGACGGGTATATCGGTGTCGACGTGCGGTCCACGGCTTTCGGATTGCGCGAGAAAATCAGACAAGCGCCCTGCGACGGTCGTCAGCGGCTGCGACAGTTCTTCCACCTGGAATCCGGCTCCGGCGTGCCTGTCCTGCTCGGGCGCGGGGAAGGCGGTGAGATCGGTGTAGGTGAACGTCTCTCCGGGCTGCAATTTGCCGGCGCTCACCAGCGTCGCGGCAGCCGCTTCGACCGCCGGTGTGAAGTAGCTCCGGGGTACGTGCGAGGTGAACACGCCGCCGTCGGGTGTCGCGAAGCGGACCTGCAGACCCTCCACGTAGGGCTCGCCGCGGTGCACGTCCCAGCGAGGCTCCACACGCGCCGGTTCATGGCGCGTGCGGGCCTCGAGCTTCGATTTGCGTACGGCGGTGAGATAGGCGCACTCGACCGCCGCGTCGAACACTGGATCGAGCCGCAGCTCGCCGAGCCGCTCGCTATGCCTGTCGATCGCTACGGCGGTGTATCTGTAGCGACTCTCGATCACCGCGCGCCTGCATCGATGTTGGGATGCAGGACCACTTCGTCACCTTCGAGGAGCACATCGCCGACGATCTCGGAGGCGTGCAGGTGACGGCCGGCGCGGTCCAGGCGGGCGTGATAGGTATAGGCCTGGTGTTGCTCGTTGGTGGCAAGCAGGCCCATCTGGCCGACGAGCTCGCGAACCATCTCGCCCACGGTGGCACCCCCGGGGAACTCGTTTACTTTCACCGCGTGCTGGCCGGACAGGTCAGTGGCCACAAAGTTAACAGCATTGCTCATCTCATCTTCTCCGTTGCGTGGTGGGTTGATAGTCGGGCCAGTCATGCGGCCCCTCTGGTTCGGGCTTCAGTGAATCCGTTTCAGACAGCGTGTCGAGGTAAGCGGCGGCGAGCTGCGCGTCGTCGAGCAGCGCGGTCACCTCCGCGGCGCACGCATCGCATGCGACCAACAGCGCCTCCAGCGCCTGCGCGAGGTCTGCCCCGGTGGGATCGCCCGGCAGCACCACCTCGAGACCAACCTGGTGATGCTCGCGCACGACGGCACGCACGGCTCGAATCGAGGCCGTGGCGCGCAACAGGAAGATGGCAATGGCATCGCGCTCGGGCGGGACAGTTTTTCCAGCGGAGCCGATTGGCATCCAGAGTGTGGCTTCCTCCGCGTTGAGCAACGCGTGCCGGATACCCCGTTCGGCGTCGATCGGGAAGACGGCGGTGGCGTCGGCACGCTGCTCGAACGCCCAGCCGCTCTCCTCGATGAGCGACTGCGGGTCGAGGCCTGCGCCGCTGGAGACCGTCGCCTGGACCGGTCCGTCTGTGGCGGTAACACTCTCGACGACCGCGCGGGCGGCCGATGCTGCCCGCGCGTTGAGGTCGACGCTTCGCGGCAACCGGCCGGTGTAGACGTCGACGCGCAACCGCAGCTCCGGATCGAGGCAGTAGCGGACACCGCACGGGAGCCCTGTGTTCTTAAGCAGGCAGTTGTAGGCCGACAACGACTGCTCTGGGTACGTCAGCTCGATCGTCAACCAGTCCTGCTCGACATGCGTTTGCAGCGTGTGCATGTGCGTGACGATCGTGCAGCATCGGGCCGTGTGCCACTCGACCGCCTCGATCGCGGACAGCGCCTGTGCAGCGGTACCGAGCAACGGGTCGATATTTGTCGTGCTCACGGTCGGTTCTCCGGCACGCGGATCGGCTCGAGCGCGTAATCAAGCGAGTGCCGTTTCAGCGGCGGTACGTCGAGCGGATGCTGATCCCGGTTGGAGCGGGCCCAGGCACAGGCATCGTGGTTCAGGGCATCGAGTTCCGTCATGGTGACGCGTTGCCACGCAATCACCTCGTGTATCTGGTACACGATTTCCTCGATGCCCGTGCCTGGCGGCATGTGGCCCAGGCAGATGAACGGCCACTTGATATTAGGGTGATACGCGTCGCGCGGTTCCAGCCAGGTCGCCACGCGCGCGATGTCGAACCTGCTCAGATGATACGGCGGAAAGCAGATGCCGATCGTCGAGTGCGGGGCGTGGCGAAGACCGTTGCCGTTGCCGCCGGCCAGGCAGGGCATCTCGAAACGCGCGATGTAGCGGGTTACCGGTGCCTCCTCGCCGAGCGCTCTCAGGGTCAGCACATCACTGGCTGCATCCAGTGCCTGCGCGATGCGCAACTGGCCCTCGCAGAAGGCTGTAAATACCCGATCCTCGTCACGTGTCATCGCCATGTCCTCCCAGTTCGAAATGTCTGGCTACAGATGCCCCTCCGCGTATTGTCAGCAGGTCTCCCGGCTGCAGCCCGAGATTCGCCAGGGAGTGCTTCGCGTGCCGGCGTGAAACGCGCGACGTCGACGACAGCGTTTCGTGAATGGCGAACCCGGGCGCTCTCAGGCGGCCCCCACAATGTTCGCAGCGACGCGCGTCGACCACCCGCTCGAGCTCCAGGCAGTGTTCCTCGCGCCCGCACGCCGGGCATACGCGCGACGTCGCGAACGACTGTGATTCCACTGCGAGTGATCGCGCACCGCTGCCGGCCGCCAGTGCGAACGTCTGTTGCAGGGTGAGGTCGGCCGGCGCCTGCTTCAGGGTCTCGATCGACCAGTTGTGGTGATCGAAACGGCATGCCGGATTGCGCGCGTAGGAAGTGGTGATCGCGCGGTGCCAGTCTGCGGAGACGATGAACTGCCTGCCCACCATCGAATAGTCCTGCTCGAGCAGGCGCGCGCACTCGGCGGCGGCCAGCGCGCCCGCGAGCGCGCCGAGGTGTGACGGCGCGTTGGTGCTCGCTGTCTCCACCGGGGCATCGCACGGGCCGCGTTGCGCAAGCCGTGCGTAGTCATCGGTGTGCCAGCCGCACTCGATGCAAGGCGAGTCGCTGTCGGCCAGGTTGTAAACATCGACGCGGGCAAGCAGACCGTGCGTGTTCACACCCGCGTCGACGTACGGAACTCCGAACCGGGCGGCCCGTTGGTTCGTGCTCTGACGCGCTCTGTTACCATCCAGCGCCGCGACGATCAGATCCGCGCCGCGCAGTCGGCCCGGCGGAAGCGCTTCCACCGTGGCAACGAGCGGCTCGACATGGAGCGCGGGACGCGCGCGGCGGATCCGCTCCGCCAACACCTCGGCTTTTGCCCGGTCGAGGTCACGCTGTTCGATATTCTGAGTCGTGAGGTTGGACGCGTCGTAAGTATCGGGATCCACCAGGATGAGCCGCAGGACCGCGGAGAGCCTCGCCAGCAGCATGGCCAGGTGCGAACCGATATTCCCGCACCCGATGAGGCAGACGCTGGCCATCTACAGATCCTCCGGCGTCCATCCGGCGTCATCCATGGCCGTCGGGTGTCCACACGCCGCGCAGCCCTCGTCATAGGACCAGCACGGAAGGTCCTCGTGCTGGTGCGACCAGGTGCTACAGTCCGGGTTCGGACACTGGACTGCGTCGCAGCCGGGCTCCAGAGTCAGCTTGCAGCGCGGGCAGAAGACGTTGCGCTCCTGCCCGGGAAAGGCCTCGACCCGCGGGACCTTTCGGGTCGACAGGAAAAGCGGGTAGGCGCCGTCGGGTTGGATCGCGTCACGGTCCTGCACGATGTGCAGGCCGCCGTACACCGGGCGCGCGTTTACACGGGTACCGCAACCGGCAAACAATACCCAGTGTTTTCGGCTGCGAAACAGCTGGACGGCTTGTCGCGGCCGGGTGGAAACAGGGAGCAGCGTCAGCGCCCGACCGTCCACGTGCAAGGCGGCCCACGCCTTCGACGCGTGACTGTAGAACCACAGGCCTGTGATTGTACATGAGATCTCTATATTCTGATCGTAAGGGGTAATTTTTAACTCGGTCATGAACACTAGATCTCAAAATATCACTATAAACATATGAAAAATAAAGAGATTATATTTTATTGCTCGGAGCTTGATAGCGTAACTCTGATCAGGTGTAATGTCTACACGAGATGACAATTGGCAGAGTGGCCGGGGGGCTGGGGTGGAGAAGCTGCGAAACGAGCTGCACCGGTTCTTGCGTAAACGGCTCGACGACCTCGGTGGCGTCAAGCTGCAGCTCTATAAAGAGTTCAAGTCACTGGCGGAAGACGAGAAGCTGGCCTCGATCGACAAGCGCACGCTGGTGAAGATCAGCGAAGGCATGGAAAACGTGCAGCTCACCGTCGGGCAGCTCAAGGCGCTGCACCGCTACATGCAGGTTTGCCGGGAACCCGGCCTGCTGGAGCGGCCGCTCTTTTATACCGAAGACAATCTGCTGCAATCGTTCCTGCCTGAGGGCCGGGTCACCAACCTGCTCGGCAGTCGGCCTATTGCCGACAAAGGCGGGGGCTACTTCTCCCAGTCGATCAGCACCAACGATGTGCGTGCCATGACCGCCATGCTCGAGGCCTCACCTTTGCGCAACCGCCAGTTCCGCGTGGCGGACTTCGTCGCAACCGAGAACGGCACCGCCAAGCGGTCCGAGGAGGAGTACGACAGGAAGCTTTCCCCCTCCAGTCAAGGCGCTGTCATCGCTTTTGGCAGCCCGAGAGCGAACCGCGGCTCCGAGGTGCTGGCTTGCCGCATGATGGGCCTAACCCCGTTTGAACAGCCGCGATCAGATTGCCGACTACCGTGCCGGTTCGTGTTCGAAGTGAGCAGTGGTACGGCGGCGCCGGGCAGCGCCCTTTTTATTCCTAAGCAGGAGGCGAGCCAGGTCCTGTGCGGTGATGCGCGCGAAGCGTTCCGGAGCTTCCGCGCGCGGAGTCAGCGGGCAACCATCATCGGCCAGGACACGGTCTACATCTCTGACGACGAGATCCCGCAGGATGGCGCCTGCTACGGCGTGTTGCTGGCCCAGCGCCGGGACAACGGCGATGTCGGCATGTGCGTGTGGGGCACGAGCTCGCCAGCGACCGTCGGTCTCTCCCAGCTGGTGGCCGAGCCGGACAGGGGTATAAAACGCAAGCTGCCCGACTACCGCGACACGTGGGCACGCCAGCCCATACTGGTCGCAGTCGCAAAAGCCGAGGTCGAGCTTCAGAAAGCCGGCAAAGGCCAGAGCGACCGGCGCGTGGTGCACAACCCGGTGTTCGTGGGTGAGCCGAGGCTTTTCTACGCCTGCGACAATCAGTGGGTGGAGCAAGGCTGAGTTCAACCGTGCTCAATCGGGTCAACAAGGCGGATAGTTCCTGATTCGACCCGAATTCGCCGACCCTCGATCGGTGATTCGAGCGGGTCGGGTGCCCGTGTGGCGTATCTGCTGTGTGGAATTGACTGCTTTGCAACAACCCTTTCAACCTGATACGCCGTTTCTTCACAATTCACCCGTGCAGCGCTTACAATCATAGCTCGATTCGGAATTGCCAGAACGCAGGACATTCAACCTTGGAGCCATCCCCGCAATGAAGATACTACTAGTAGCCTCAATGGTTTGTCTGACCATCACGGCGACTCAAACAGCCTCTGCGGATAAGGCCTATTTTGCTGGTGGTTGTTTCTGGTGCATGGAATCCGATTTCGAAAAACTATCGGGAGTGAAAGATGTGATTTCCGGGTTCACCGGAGGGACGCTGAAAAATCCTACCTACAACGGCAATCATGAGGGACACTATGAAGCAGTTGAGATAACGTATGACCCTGAGACGGTCAGCTACCAAGGTTTACTAGACCACTATTGGGTCAACATCGACCCGTTTGATGCTGAAGGCCAATTTTGCGACAAAGGCCATAGCTATCTTAGCGCGATATTCGTTTCAAACGCCGAGGAAAGACGACTGGCTGAGCAATCCAGGCAAAAGGTAGTTAAGGAATTCTCAACGAAGCAAGTGATCACCCCTATACTGGATGCCTCGATTTTTTACCCTATCGAGGGTGACGAGGCCTATCATCAAAACTACTATAAAACCAATTCGATACGTTACAATTTTTATCGTTGGAATTGCGGACGGGATAAAAGGCTTAGAGAGATCTGGGGAGACCGCGTTACCCATAACGAAGACTAAAGCTAACCGAGCATGGTGGACCTCGAGCGGCGCCGCGCGCCTACGATTCGATCATAGCCCCACCCGACGTTCTCTCTGGGCCATCCGTACAACCAGTTCTTCCAGTTCGGACGTTATGCGCGGCCGGCCAGGGTAACGGAACACGTCTGGAGCCCCGACCGTGAAGAGTTCTTCAAGCACTTGTGGGCCGACGTGCTTGCCTGGTGGCAGGCACAGGGTTGATCCGTCCACAGTTCGGGGATGGCGCGATCGGCCGCGCGAAGTTTGGTTCGATCAATAAACTGCGGTGTTGCTCAGCGTGCGTGGATCTGATTCTTCGAGTTTGCCGGGCAGCAACGCTCCGATCGTCTCGACGGTGTCGGCGTTTGGCAGCTCGGTAAACACGTTACGCAAGTTGGCGTAGGGTTCGATTCAATTGGCTTTGGCGGTCTCGATCAACGAGTACAGATTGCCGATGCCGTGACGGCTTTAACCGAGTCGGAGAACAACGCCAACAGGCTATTCAACAAAACGAATACCGAAACGAAACACTTCTTCTTTAACGCTGTATTCAGTGAGTTCTTCGCCGTATCCATTGAAGTACTGGAAAAAGAATGCGAGCTTTGTGTCGGTTAGGTCAAACAAAGCAGGTCCTAATGCAGGTATGTGGCGCAACAACGGAATCACCCTGGTCGTTATCTCGAAGGTCGTATTAGCCGAGTTGAATTTTGGCGCTCTCCTGATTTTCAGTGCGAACTGCTCCCCTTTGGTCGTGTACGTTAGTTGAGTTTCGAAACTTCCCTGAAAATCACGAATATCTTGGTTGTTACCGCTTTTCGAGATTATGTCCCAGATTCGAAACCGCAACGCTATTTCGTCGAGGTGCTTGAAAACCCCACGATCCATGGGTTCCAGAAGGGAATCACGCGGTTTGGTACCGTTTGTGGCAATTGCTTCTAGAAACAGTCTGTTCCAACTGCGTGATTGCACGCCGGCTAATCCATTGGATTCATGCTCGAAGCCGGCAGACCACTCTCTCAGCTGGACGTTCGCGTCTTCGTTCCGTTCAATCGTCTCGATCCACACGAGCCCCGGTAGATAATTGGTTGCACGAAACGGCGAGGACGATTCACAAAGATCATTGAACGAGCGTTGTGTATACACAAAGAACAAATTGTTGTCGACATTCATCATAGGGATTTCTTCACCCCCTAACTGATGTTTGAAGCCGAATTGGAATTGAGCGTCGCATTCCCCGGCACTACCTCCGTCGCTCGAAAATATCAAGTAATTCTCTTTGTACATTGAAAAACCACCGTCTGGCGGCTGTTGAGCCAGCGTCGTGGTGAACATCAACATTCCAGCAACAACAGGCACTAACGTCATTCGCATCGAATTTCTCCTTTTAGCGCAATCGTGTTTTCAGGCGTCGAAACGAAAACGATGGCCACCAATCCGACATCCCCTGTATTCATCCTAGTGCTCGGAGGAAGACCGAGACACGATGATGATAATCATAGATTCGTCAATGTATCGGCTATCTTCATCAATTGTCTGGCAAGTATTACATCAACAATGCTCTCGGTTGACTGAGATCAACAAGGTAGTGTCCGGAATCGTGTGCAGAAGGTTCGCTGGAGGTTGTTGCATAACCCCTTTGGCTGGCGCCGGTACTCCGTAGAATAGCAGGACGCGCAAATACGACTTTGTCTTCAGATACCGTGTCCGTAACTCGCCCGAGTACACTAGAGCACTGGTGCGCCGAGGCAGCCTTACCCTCTGGGTCTATGAGCAGGCGGTCGTGGTGTGGCGTGACGCGACTGGCACCGGTGTGCGCGGTAGCCGGCCCCCCTCCGTCACTTCGAGCTCAGGATCTCTTTGCCCAGCTCGCCGACGGCGGCGTTGTACTCATCGGGATTGTCTCGCCTGCCGCTGAGTAGGAGCCGTTTGCGGGACTTACCCGCGCAGCCGCTGATCGGCCTGCAGCAGCGTCAACACAATTATCGCGTCAAGGTGTCGTTGCATAATCCCCTTTGATCCGCCCCGAAACGGGGACCGTGCGATTGGCTGCGCCGAGTTAGAGTTGTGCAACAACGCCGCTGGCGGGCGCCGGCGCTCGCCCGCCTGCCTTCACGACCGTGGCTTGACGTTTGCGGGTCGTACAGCGGCGCGTAACCCACGGCCTCGACCTTGATCGGGTCGGGTTCGTTGAAGTACTCCAGCACCAGTTCGCGGCCGACCTCGCAGTACTCGCGCGGCAGGTAGCTCAGTGCGATGTTCCGGCCGAGCGACGGGCCGAAGGCGATGCTGGTGGTGTAGGACCGCCGCCCCCCCCCTGTGAATCGACCTATGCGACGACGCCTGTCGCGAGGATCACTCAGTCCACCGGACAGGGCCACTGCTCGTTGAAAGCGTTAAGAGCAAGGCTGCTGGCTGCTTTCTGCCAGTCCTCGGTGTGAATCTGCATGTAATTCAGGAACACCTGCCGCAGCGCCGCGACGGGTGTGCCCGTCGGAACACAGAGATAGGGTTTCAGCTTTTCCCAGTCTTCGAGCGTTGCGGCGGTATCCACTACTGCCGCGAGGAATCCACGGCACACGCTGAGATCGGTCAATCCCCTGGCGGTAGCAGTGTTCGCTTCGCACAAGGCCACCAGCTTTTCGCCGTCGTAGTAGTTCACGCCGGCGCTGGCTCCCGCTGCCAGGATCAGTAAAGTGAACGACCATGCCCAGCACGATCCAGGCATACGTGTGTGCCGATGTGTCCGCATGCGGTGCCTCAATTGGTCGGTTTGAATGCCGTATCGACGAAGTCTAGACAATCCACGGAGAAATACAGCTCCGGCAGCTGTTCGTCGGGGTAACCCGGTAGACTCGCGATCTTCAGAGCCCGATTGGGTCGCACAAAGCCGGTCTTTACTCTTTCGTGATTGGGAACCGCGCTGGGCTGCCTGCTGGAGCAACGGAAGACCATACCCCAGGCGCCTTCGCGTGCGTGAGCGTCCTGGCAGAAATGCGCACAACCGGCCAGGTTGGCAGTGCTTATGAGCGTGACCGCGAGCAGGAAGGTCGACCCTCTAAGTGAGGATTGGTCTACCGGTACAGTCATCGCTTTGAGGCAAACCTTTGTTCGACACTCAAGTAATCGCCACGCTCGAAATCGACGCTGCCAGGCAATTGATCACGGTGCTGCTCTCGACGTAATGCTGGCAGTGTACCGAATTCGGTAACCTGGAACACGAAGATGCAACGTCTCGATGGCTGACAGAAGCATTGACGACCTAACGCAGGGTACGCGCGAAAGCGCGGATGTCTTTCATCAGGAGACCGGGCTGTTCCAGCGCGGCGAAATGGCCGCCCCGGGGCATTTCGGTCCAGCGCTGTACGTTGTAGACCCGCTTGACATAGC
This sequence comes from Chromatiales bacterium, assembly GCA_024644045.1. GTDB lineage: Bacteria > Pseudomonadota > Gammaproteobacteria > JAHELT01 > JAHELT01 > JAHELT01. The sequence goes on from JAHELT010000066.1 coordinate 12,162, forward strand.
TGCGCGGGGGCCAGGCGAGGAGTCTGGCGGGAAACAGCGCGCAGGCCATGGGTACTTCCACACGCTTGCCCTGCGGCGACAGCACGCGACCGCCTTCCTCACGGCGTCCGTAGCAGATCCAGGACGCCGTGTTGAACGTCCCGGTGACCAGATACACCATGATGTTGGTCAGCAGATCGTCCTTGCTGTGCACGCGCTCGATATCATCTCCCTGGGCATCCGACCAGGAATTGAATTTTTCGATGATCCACGCGGCGACCCGCGACGGGGCTGTCCATCATGGCATGGCTCAGTGTTTGCGGCTTGGTCGCCTGCTGGGTGCGGTAGCCGTTTTCGAGTTTCTGCTGTTGCTCGAACGGCGCGGCCCAGGCTTCCTCCTCAGCACCCCGGGCGGTTCAGGGTTCCATCACCCGACCCGGGTACCCTGGGACGAGTCATACCCCGGGCGACCAAACCAAGGACCGCAGCCACCGGGACCGGTACTTCGCGGATACGCGTGATGCCGTTCATCTACGCTGTTGCTACGGTGATGTGCTGGAAGGCCATGGCGTGGCTTCCACCATCGGACGGCGATACCTGCCGTACGTGACCAAGCCGGCGCGGCGAACGTCTAACTGACACTATCCAGGGTCTACCATCGTCGCGGTTCGATCAGATCGCGAGGCCAGGCGGCAGGTCACCGGCTGCTTGTGACCACGACGTTTCGACCGCTTCCCGCTAGTGCGTTGGATCACCGATCACCGGGCTCCGACCGCAGGCCCGGCACAGGAGTCAGCACCATGCTCATCAGAGTTCAACGCCTTCTCAACGAGGCAGTGATGGGGTTCCTTGCCCTCATGTCGCTATTCGTCGGGCTCGCGCCGTCGGTGTTCGAGGAAGGTCCGACGCTCTCCGCCTGGTTCAGCGTTACCGAGATCGGCATCGTCGCGCTTTTCGCAGTCGAGTACGGCGTGGGGCTCGCGCTCGCCGACTCACGGCGCGCCTACCTGGTGAACCCGTGGCGGATTCTCGATGCGGCCATCGTGGCGATCGCCCTGCTGGCGCTGGTGCCGTCCGTGAGCGACGCGTTGCGCAGTTCACCCGCGCTGCGATTGGTACGCCTTGGGCGCTTCGCGTTACTGGGCGCCAGGTCAGGCTTGCGCCTGCGGGCACCCGTGCAACAGGGTCAACGTCCCGCCAGCCAGGCGTCGACCGAACTCGAGGTACACGCGCTGGACCCGGAAATGCCCGAGCGCTTTACGGCCATCGACTGGCCGGCGGCGCTCGAGCGCATCGCATCGGCCGAGCCTGACTGGTTGTTCATCAGCGGCGTCGACCCCGACCGCCTGGGCCCGATAGCTGGCGCGCTCGCAGTGCCGGAGTTGGCATTGCGCAAAGTATTCAGTGCCAGTTTTCCCAGGCTGGACCGTTTCGAGCGCCTCACCGCAATGTTCGCCTGGTACCCGCGGCCGGACGCCGATACCGGTCGCGTCCTGCGAACGCCCGTGCTGCTCGTCGGAACGGCGCAGAACGTCGTTGTTCTGACCCGCGAGCGGACCGACTTGATCGAACGCGTGCAGGGCCGCATCGGCGACCTTGACAGCGCGGTTCCGGGCATGGTGCGCGCGACGTTCGCGCTGGTTGCAGAAATACTCGCTGCGTATACCCGAAGCGTGGAAGGCCTGGAGGGCTCGGTGATAGACCTGGAGGCCAGTGAGTCGAGCCTGGGGGACAACACCTTCCTGGCGCGCAGTTTTACGCTGCGCGCCGATATCGGCCGGGTCCGTGCGAACCTCAAACACCTGAACGGTGTCGTGCAGAACCTGACGACCGAACGCATCGCCATCCACGGGTTCGAACCCGCGCACAGAGAGCTGTTCACCCTGCTCGCCGATGACGCGGGCGACCTCTACGAAACCGTCGACGACTTGCGCGAAACGCTCGCGGCAGTGGTGGACCTTCGACTGAACGTGTCCTCTTTCCAGATGAACCGCGTGATGCGCCTGCTTGCGCTTCTTACCGCGCTCGCGCTCATTCCGGCGACGGTAGGCGGTCTGCTCGGCATGAACGTTCTCGGCAGCCCGTGGCCGGCGACGTTCGGGCAGGTCACCTTCGGCGTGGCAGCGGGGATGGCGCTCAGCCTGTACGTGTTCGCGGTCAAAGGGTGGCTTCGCTGAGCGGGTGGCGAAGGCGTACGCGAAAAAGACCCGAGCGAACGCCATCGGCATCGCGGAACCCAGGCAACGCAACCCGGGGCCGCGCCTGGGGAAGGGGTTACTGACGCGGTCTCGGGCCGGGCCGGTGGCCGACGGCCCGGCTCCGCGTGCGCGCCTGCGGATTTCGCAGATCGGGGTTGCCGCAGGCTGGCTTTGGTCCATAATGCGCCTCCTTCCGGCAAAGGCCACGCGCACTCCATGGAAATTCGCAACGTCGCGATCATCGCGCACGTCGATCACGGTAAAACGACCCTGATCGACCGGTTGCTGCAGCAGACAAGCAGCACCGACAGCCGTGCGCAGCCGGTGGAGCGCGCCCTGGACACCAACGAGCTGGAGCGGGAGCGTGGCATCACGATCCTGTCCAAGACGACCGCGGTCGACTACCGGGGCTGCCGCATCAATATCGTCGACACCCCCGGGCATGCTGACTTCGGCGGCGAGGTCGAACGCATCATGTCGATGGTGGATTCGGTGCTGCTGCTGGTGGATGCCGCCGAAGGCCCCATGCCGCAGACGCGTTTCGTGACGCAGAAGGCTTTTGCGGCGGGGCTGAATCCGATTCTGGTGGTGAACAAGATCGACCGCCAGGGCGCGGACCCGCGGCGTACGGTGAACCAGGTGTTCGATCTGTTCTATGCCCTGGGCGCTACCGAGGAACAGCTCGACTTCCCGGTGATTTACACCTCTGCGACGCGCGGTATCGCCGGACTGGATCCTGATTCGCCGGCGAACGATATGTCGCCGTTGCTGGAACTGATCGTCGACAAAGTGCCGCCGCCGGCAGCGGATGTCGAGGGTCCGCTGCAGATGCAGATCAGTGCGCTGGACTACTCCAGCTACGTGGGCGTGATCGGTATCGGCCGCATAATGCGCGGCAAGGTCACATCCCGTGCCCCGGTCGCCGTGGTCGACGCGCAGGGACGGGTCCGCAAGGCGCGGGTCCTGTCCATCCTGGCGAACCAGGGCCTGCAGCGCGTGGAGCTGCCGGAGGCCCAGGCCGGGGATATCGTCTGTGTAACGGGCGTCGAGGGTGTTGCGATATCCGACACGATCTGCGATCCGGCGCGTGTCGAGGCGCTGCCGCCCCTGAGGGTAGACGAGCCGACGTTGACCATGATGTTCCGGGTCAACACCTCGCCGTTCGCGGGCACCGAAGGCAAGTTTCTGACCAGCCGGCAGATCCGGGAACGGTTGTGGCGGGAAGCGTCGCACAACGTGGCGCTGCAGGTGGCTGATACCGGCGATCGTGATCAGTTCCAGGTATCGGGGCGCGGTGAACTGCACCTGGCAGTGCTGATCGAAACCATGCGCCGCGAAGGTTACGAGCTGGCCGTATCGCGACCGCAGGTGATCTTACGCGAGGTGGACGGCGAGGTTCAGGAGCCGTTCGAGTCGGCCGTGTTCGACATGGCCGACGAGCACCAGGGTAAAGTCATGGAGGCGCTCGGCAAGCGCAGGGCGGAGTTGGTGAACATGGAACATGACGGCCATGGCCGCGCCCGGCTGACTTACCGGGTGGCGACCCGGGCGCTGATGGGATTCCGGCCGGAGTTCATCTCGGCGACCTCGGGCACTGGCATCATGACCTACTCCTCGGCTGGCTATGCCGCACAGCTCAAGGGTCTGTCGACCGGGCGCAGCAACGGCGTGCTGGTTTCGATGGCAGCGGGCAAGGCCGTCGGCTATGCGCTGTTCAATCTGCAGAATCGCGGCCGGCTGATGGTGGCCCCGGGGGAGCGTGTGTACGAGGGCATGGTGGTCGGCATCCACAGCCGTGCAAACGACTTGACCGTGAACCCGCTCAAGGAGAAAAAGCTGACCAATATCCGGGCCGCGGGCAGCGACGAGAACGTTCTGCTCACGCCGCCGGTGAAGCTGTCACTGGAGCAGGCGCTGGAGTTCATCAACGACGATGAGCTGGTGGAGATCACACCGCTCACGATCCGGGTGCGCAAGGGCCTGTTGACGGAGCACGCGCGCAAGCGCGCGGCGGCCGGCTGAGGACTCAGAAACCCGGCCCCGGAAAGACGTTTCCGCGTCCAGGCCGCGGTGGTCACGGGCACGCCTGGGAGCATCCCTGCGCCGGGGTAATATTGAAACGGCTCCCCGGTTGGGGAGACAATCGGCCGGGAGACTGATGGAGGCGCGCGATGGGTCAGCGATGCTGCCTCGCCGCCCGATGCGATGGAGCAAGACATGGGCGACTCACTCCAGGATCAACTGCTCAACCTCGGCCTGGTTACCAGGACCGACGTCAGCAAGGCCAACAAGAGCAAGCGCAAGAAAACCCGCCAGCGCGCGCAGCAGAAGCAGCCCGACGAGACCCGTATCCGCGCGCTGCAGGCGCAGCAGGAAAAGATCGCGCGCGACCGCGACCTGAACACCAAGATCGTCGCCCGGCAGAAGCGCAAGGCCGAGGCCGCGGAGCTGCGCCAGCTGATCGAGAGCAGAGAGATCAAGGATGCCGCGGGCGACATCGCGTTCAATTTTCCGCACCGGCGCAAGGTCAAGCAGGTGCAGGTCTCGAAGACGATCCACCAGCAGCTCGCCTCCGGCAAGGTCGGCATAGTCAGGCTGGACGAGCGTTATGTCCTCGTACCGCGCGAGATCGCGGACAGGGCGCGTGTGCAGGATGCCAACATGTTCACGTTCGTTGTCGATACCAACGAGCAAGCCGGGGACGTCGAGGCGGAGTACGCCGAGTACCAGGTGCCGGACGATCTGATCTGGTGAGGTCCCGCCTGCCGGTGCCACCCGAACGGGATCGCCGGGACGGGGCTGGCAGTGCGTGGCACAGTATTTGCGCGGCTCCCACGTATGTATTCGGCAGCGTCTGCAACGGCCGCGTCAAGCTGCACAGCCTGAACATGCCGGTCGTGGAAAAATCCGTGGATGTGAGGTCGTCCGCCGAGACGGTGAACCGGTGTCTGCTCGGGCTCAGACGTCCGCCCGCGCTGCCGGTTCGCTCGTCCGATGAGGACCCGTCACCGGCCGGCTGTCGCCGATCCATCGGCCCGGCCAGCGGCGAGATCTGCTGGCGCTATGCGAGCCCGCGCATGTCCGTAAGGGCCATGTCGCGCCGCCTCACCCCGGACACCACCCGGCTGATCCTGCAGGCCGAATGCCCGAGCACCGTGGCGAGTATGAACGAGCTTCGCACGGCGATCGAAGGTGCGCTAACCGCCTTGAAGCAGGAACTCGAGGGCGGTTCCACAGGATCGTAACGGCGCTGCGGCCCCGCGACCGGAAGGGGCGGTTTCCGGGTAACACGTTCAAAAGTTGTGCAAAAGTTACACACGCTCAGCGGCCCGTGACACACAGCGTGCTTCCGTGCCATTCTGCGGGTCCACCAAAGTCCGGCGCCATGTCCTCAACGCCCCTCGAACCTTCGCTCACGGCGTCCGTAATCGCGCTGCTGCAGGCGCGCGGCATGCAGGACGTTCGCGCCTTCCGCCCGGAAACCCTGGCGGCGGCGATCGGCAAGCGAATCAGCGCGACCGGCGCGGAGAGCCAGCGCGCTTACCTGCGACGGCTGAAGCAAGCGGGGCGCGAGATCGATGATCTCCGCGACGAGCTCCTGAAGCGCAGCGCGGCTGCACCGCCGGATGACGGCATGGTCAGCGCCGATTGGGCACCCTGGCTGCTGGTCGATAACTGCGGCTCCGGGATCGTCGTGATCGACAGCGATAGCAAGCTCCGTTACTACAACAGCACCGCGCGTGATGAGCAGGCCCTTGATGCCGAGCACCTGGGGCTCTCGCTTGCCGAAACGCCGCTCGTTGCCCGCTTCGATGGCCTTGCCGAGGACGTCGCCGCCCTCAACGCGGAGCCGTTGGTGGACGATACCTCACCGGCGCCAGGCGAACGCGCCGTATCGGCCCGGCAGCGGGTGCTGCAGACCGACGACGGATTGAGCTGGCTGCTGCGTGTGGCGCGGCTGCGGGCACCGCCTCGGCTGATCATCGTCAGCATGATCAATGTCACGCCGCCGCCGCCGGAGGCCGCCGAGCTGGGCGCCAGCGTGATCGAAGCGGGGGACGCTGAGTCCGCAACGCGAACCACCCAGCTGGCCTCGCTTGGCACGCTGGCTGCGGGCATAGCGCACGAGATCAACAACCCGCTGAACGCGATCATGATGAATGCCGAGCTCGGACTGGTCGCGCTGGAAGGCGAGCCCGACGCCGTCAGGCTGCGCCGTGCCCTCGATACGATCATCGAGGACGTCAAGCGTTGCGCCGGATTGACGGCAAGCGTCCTGAAGCTTTCCCGCAAGGGCGCGTCGGCCAAAGCGGCCGGTGACTTCAACGAGATCGTGCGCGCGGCGCGGCGGCTGGTGGACGCGGAGCTGCAGATGCGTGATGCAACTATCGAGCTCGAGCTTGCCGACCTGCCTCCGCTGCCGCTGGACGTCCGCGGGATGGAAAGCGCCGTGGTCAATCTGCTCACCAACGCGGCCAGCTCCGCCGAGCGTGGGGTAGCCATCAAAGTGGAGAGCTGGTGCGAGAACGAGGAAGTGGTTCTGAGGGTCACCGATACCGGGGCCGGCATTCCGGAATCCGTGCTCGAGCATATCTTCGATCCGTTCTTCACGACCCGCCAGGGCGACCGGGGCACCGGCCTCGGCTTGAGCCTGGTGCACGCCACGGTGACCGAACATGGCGGCACGATCAACGTGGGCAGCACTTTCGGTCAGGGCACGACGGCCGTTGTCAGACTGCCCTTCGACGGCAACGGGGATCGGCGTTGAAAAAGCGGGTGCTGATCGTCGAGGACGAGACGAACGCCCGCATGGCGATGGCGGAGTTCCTCGCTATGGCCGGTTTCGAGGTATACAGCGCGGAGGATGCCGTGCAGGCGCTCGAGGTGGGTCAGGGCTGCCGTCCCGACGTGCTGCTCTGCGACTACCTGCTGCCGGGCACTATGAATGGCGTCGAGGTCGCACGCCGGTTGCACGAAGCGCTGCCGGACCTTAAGGTTTTCATCATGTCGGGGCTGTCCCGTTCCGACTGTGACGCGGCCCTGGGAGCGCTGCCCCTGAGCGGCTTTCTGAGCAAGCCCCTCAGCCTGTGGAAGGTTCGCGAGCACATCAACGAAGTCTGCGGTTGAACCGCTCAGGCTCAGCCCAGGTCTCCCGCTCTGCCGACCGGATTGCCGGAACTGCTGCTACCGCCGGCCGGCTTCCCGGCCAGCCCGGTGCTTTCCTCGTCGCTGGCTGCCAGCGCAACGGAAACGAACGAAACAGCGTCGTCCAGGTTCACGACGAACGACCTGACGTTGCAATCGTGCAGAAACCGCGCGCAGTCGTCGAGCGAAGAGAACCTGAGCAGGTGCGTGCTATCTCCGTCGCCGGTCAGTGTGTCGCTTCGCGAGCCCGGGCGCAGCGAGTCTTTAATCAGCACATCGACGCACCAGTGCGCCTCGAGCGGGACTGGCACCACCCGTACGTAAAGCGCAAGGCCCGCTTCGACCGCCGCGCGAAAGTCATCGATCTTCATGCCTCAAGCTCCGTAAACGTCGTTTCACGGGGTAGCGTTTGCCCGCTTGACGACTGCGGCTGCAAGTCGCCTGCCATCGCTGCGGGCGTGGCCAACGGTCGGCGAACAGTCTCAGCAGGTAAAGGGCGTGCAATTTCTTGCAATAACTACAATCATTGACCGGGGCGCAACCGTGTTTTCGCGCCCGCGGGCGCTGGCATACCGCTTGCACCCGGGTAACTAACATTGCTGACCACGCTCAACAGGCCAATGCGTGGGGGAGTGGGTGATGGCAGAACATATCGTGGTGCATGTGGATGAAACCGAGCAGTGTGAAGCGCGGGTGAGGGCGGCGCTGGACGTCGCGCGCAAGCGAGGCGCCGTATTGACCGGTGTCTACGCCGCGCTCGTGCCCGCTTTGCCGGTGGTCGCCGCCGGCGTGCCGGGGGCGATGGCCGGTTACCCGGTCGGGATGATCGATGAGAAGGCCCGCGAGGCGCTGGAGGAGCGGATGCAGCGGGCGCGGGATGGCTTCAAGGCGCTTGCCGGCACCGATTCGTTCTGCGCACTGCAGAGCCCGGCCGACAGCGCGCTGGTCGAATGCGGCCGCTACGCCGACCTGATCGTGCTGGGACAGAGTACGGATGCGAACGCCGGGCGCGACGTCCCCGGCAATCTCGCCGCGTCGGTGATGCTGCGGTCGGGCCGTCCGGTGATGATCATCCCGGACGCCGGTGCCCGGAAAAGCATCGGCGAGCGTATATTGCTGGCCTGGAACAACAGCCGGGAGAGCACCCGCGCACTCCACGATGCGCTTCCCTACCTGCAGAGCGCCGGCAAGGTGATCGTGCTTACGATCGGTGATGTCGCGACGCACGTCGACACCGGCGGCGATGACACGGCGGGTGATGACACCCCGCCGCCGCTGCTCAGGCTGGAGACTCATCTTAAAAACCACGGCGTCGTGTTCGAGCTTCGGGAGACGCCGCAGTCCGATCGGGACGCGGGCCCCGCGATTCTGGAAAAGCTCGATGAGGAGGACTGCGACCTGCTGGTGATGGGTGCGTACGGGCACTCGCGTCTGCGCGAGTTCGTGTTTGGCGGGACGACCCGCGAGATACTCAAGCACATGAGCGTGCCGGTGATGATGTCGCATTGAGCCACGACGCGCCGGAAACCGGGCTCACGAACCCTTGACCGCTCGTACTTCAAAGGAGCTGAAGATGAAGATCGCAGTGTTACCCATCGCTGCGCTTACGGGCGCATTGATTGCCTCAGGCGCCACAGCGCAGCAACGACTGGTTAATGCACAGGCATTTACCTCGGACGAGATTGCGCCGATGCTCAACGCGCGCAGCAAGAAGTTCCGCTTCGTCGACCTCAACGACGACGGGTACATCTCGCGTGACGAGATCGGCGACGACGACCAGCTCCGAAGCCAGTTCGGCAGCCTGAACACCAACAACGACGGAAAGCTGAGCGAGGATGAGTATGTGCTTTCGCACCGTAAGGCCATCCGCAAGAAGTTGTAGCAAAGCCATTGATCGTAGCAACGAGTGCCTCTCGGCGGGCGGCGGAAAACCCGGGCCCGATCGCGAGCCCGAGCGGGTGCCCCCGGACCGTAAGCCGCCCACGCCGGGCAGCGAGCCGCCGGAACGGCCCGCGCCGATCCCGAGCGATCCGAAGCCGAAGCCGATAGATTGATGAAACCGGTCCGCCGCTCACGTTGCCGCCGGTCTGCGCGATAGCGGTGCATGACGACGTTTACCTATGGGCGCTACCGGGTCGAGGTGTCGAACCCCGGCAAGCTGCTGTTCGCCGCTGACGGTATCAGCAAGACCGATATCGTCGATTACTACCAGTGCGTGGCGGAGCGGCTGTTGCCCGCCCTGCGCGAACGGCCGCTCGTGCTGCAGCGGTTCCCCGACGGCATCGCAGATGAGGGGTTCTATCAGAAGCAGGTCGGCAGCTACTTTCCCGATTGGATCGAGACCGCGAAGGTTAGGGTAAAGACCGATGACTCGGACCAGCACCTGGCGGTCTGCAACAAACGCGCGACCCTGACCTATCTGGCGGGCCAGGCCTGCATAACGCTGCATCCCTGGCTCAGCCGGCGCGACCGGTTGCAACGCCCCGATCAGATGATTTTCGACCTGGATCCCGCCGGCGAGCCGTTCGCACCGGTTCGCACCACAGCGTTTCGCCTGCGCGAGCTGCTCAACGAGCTCGGTCTGTGCGCTTACGTCAAGACGACGGGCTCCAGCGGCGCTCACGTCGTCGTGCCCCTGCAGCGCGGCGCCGGATTCGACGCGGTGAGGGACTTTGCACGCACACTCGCCGACCTGCTTGCGCGCCGCTACCCGAAAGAGCTGACCACCGAGATACGCAAGGCGCGGCGCGGCGGCAGGCTGTATCTCGATGTCGCGCGGAACGGGTATGCGCAGACCGCTGTTGCGCCGTATGCACTGCGCGCCCGGCGTGGCGCACCGGTCGCGATGCCGGTGCACTGGGAAGAGCTTGCGGATCGGGACCTGACTTCGCGCAGCTTCAATCTGCACGCGGCCATGCAGCGGGCTACCAGCGGAACGCCCGACCCGTGGGCGGGCATGAGCCGGCACGGGCGCAGCCTCTCGGAGCCGCGGCGCCGGCTTTCAGCGCTGTGCGCGGAATAACCGGGTCTCAGCGGTCGTTCGAGGCCTGGTCGCGAGGTTCACCGTCCTCGTCGCGATACTGATTGAGCCGGTTGTAGAGCGTCTTGAGGCTGACGCCCAGCGCCTCGGCGCTGGCCCGCTTGTTGCCCTGGTAGTGACTGAGCGTGGCTTTGATGAGCCGGC
>JAHELT010000067.1:0-14189 GCA_024644045.1 Chromatiales bacterium
AGTGGATCATCAACGGACGCAAGTGGTTCATCACCGGCGCCGGCGTCGCCGAGCATTTCATTCTCATCGCGCGCACCTCCGAGGATCCGCGCAAGGGCCTCAGCGCGTTCCTGTTCTCGCGTGACGACGCCGGCTGGGAGATCGTGCGGCGTATTCCGATCATGGGCCCGGAGGAGCATGGCGGGCACTGTGAGCTGCGCTTCGACGGACTGCGGATACCCGACGAGAACCGGTTGATGGAGGTCGGTGACGGCCTCAAGGCCACCCAGATACGGCTCGGCACGGCGCGGCTCACGCACTGCATGCGCTGGCTGGGGCTGGCCAAGCGCTGTCTGGAGATCGCCGGGGAGTACGTGGTCGAGCGCGAGGCGTTCGGCGAAAAGCTCGCCGCGCACGAGGGCGTGCAATGGCTGCTCGGCGAAGCCGCGATGGAGATCCACGTGGGGCGGCTGCTCACCATGCACGCCGCCTGGAAGCTCGAGCAGGGTGATTTCGCGCGCAAGGAAGTGTCGATGGCCAAGATCGCGGTCGCCGATACCCTGCACCGCGCCTCGGACACCGCGATCCAGCTGTGCGGCGCGCGCGGCTATTCCCGCGATACCGTGCTCGAGTGGATCTACCGCTACGCACGCTCCGCGCGCCTCGTGGACGGGGCCTCGGAAGTGCACAAGATGGTCTTGTCGCGCAATCTGCTCAAGCAAGGCAATGCCTTCTGGTCATGGGGCTAGACACATGACGAACGGCCGTCCCGCGCGATGCACCCGCTGCACGATTGAACCGTATTCATACTAGCGCACCGGGCATGCTTCAGCTCCGCGACGTCACCATCGACGACAAGTACGTGCTCGAAGAGGGCCGTATCTTCGTCACCGGCATCCAGGCGCTGGTGCGTCTGCCCATGCTGCAGCACACCCGCGACGTGCACGCGGGCCTGCGCACGGCCGGATTCATCTCGGGTTATCGCGGCTCGCCGCTCGGCGCCCTGGATCAGCAGCTGCGGCGCGCCGAGGCATATCTCGATCCGCACGACGTTACCTTCGTGCCCGGGGTCAACGAAGACCTTGCGGCCACCTCGCTGTGGGGCACGCAGCAGGCGGAGCTCGGCGGCGAGGGTCTGTATGACGGGGTGTTCGCGATGTGGTACGGCAAGGGTCCCGGCGTCGACCGTTCCGGCGACGCGCTGCGCCACGCCAACCTTGCCGGCACCTCACCGCACGGGGGTGTGCTTGCGCTGCTCGGCGACGACCATGCCTGCGAGTCGTCGACCACCGCCCATCAGAGCGAGTTCGCGATGGTGGACGCGATGATTCCGATCCTGAACCCGGCCGGCGTCCAGGACATTCTCGACTACGGTCTTTACGGCTGGGCGCTGTCGCGCTTCAGCGGCTGCTGGGCCGCGCTGAAGTGCGTGCACGATACCGTGGAGGCCACGGCCTCCGTGCACGTCTCGCCGCAGCGCGCGCGGGTCACCCTCCCGCTGGACCACCCGCTGCCGCCGGGCGGGCTGAACATCCGCTGGCCCGACACGCCGCTGCAGCAGGAGCAGCGCCTGCACGAGTTCAAGCTGCCCGCGGTCGCCGCCTTCGCACGTGCCAACGCGCTGGACTCGGTGATCATGGATGGCGGCGAAGCGCACTTCGGGATCGTCACCACGGGTAAGTCGTATCTCGACGTGCATGCCGCGCTGGCCGAGCTCGGCATCGACGCGGCCGAGGCCCGGCGTCTCGGCGTGCGCCTATACAAGGTGGCCATGCCCTGGCCGCTCGAGCCCCAGGGGGTGCTCGATTTCTGCCGCGGGCTGCGCCAGGTGGTGGTGGTCGAGGAGAAGCGCGGACTGATCGAAGAGCAGCTCAAGAGCATCCTCTATCCGCGCACCGAGCGCCCTCAGGTTACCGGCAAGCGCGATGAGCACGGCGCCTGGCTGTTTCCGTCCGCGGGCCGCCTGGGCGCAGCGGAAATCGCGCTGGCGCTCGGCGAACGGCTGCATGCGGCGACCGGTGATGCGGCCCTGTGCCGGCGCCTCGAGCAGTTGCGCGCCGCGGCGAGCGGCATCGACCGGGAGCCACCGCCGATGCTGCGTACGCCCTATTTCTGCGCCGGCTGCCCGCACAATACCTCGACCCGGGTCCCGCAGGGCAGCAAAGCCCTGGCGGGGATCGGCTGTCACTACATGGCGTTGTGGATGGACCGTAACACCGAGCGTTTCACGCAAATGGGCGCCGAGGGCGCCAGCTGGATGGGCGAGGCGCGTTTCTCGAAATGCCCGCACGTGTTCCAGAACATCGGCGACGGCACTTACTTTCATTCGGGGCTGCTGGCGATCCGCGCGAGCGTCGCCTCCGGCGTGAACATCACCTACAAGATCCTCTACAACGACGCGGTGGCAATGACCGGCGGGCAGCCGATGGACGGGCCGCTGGACGTGGCGCAGATGAGCTGGCAGCTGCACGCCGAGGGTGTTGCGAAGGTCGCGGTGGTCACCGATGAGCCCGACAAGTATGCTCGCGACACGCGCTGGCCGCCCGGCGTGAAGATCCACCACCGCGACGCGCTCGACGCCGTTCAGCGCGAGTTTCGCGAGATCCCCGGCGCCACCGTCATCGTCTACGATCAGACCTGCGCCGCGGAGAAACGCCGGCGGCGCAAGCGCGGCGAGTACCCCGACCCGCCGCGGCGCGCGTTCATCAACGAAGCCGTGTGCGAAGGCTGTGGCGACTGCGGCGTGCAGTCGAACTGTGTCGCGGTGGTCCCGGTGGATACCGCGTTCGGCCGCAAGCGGCAGATCGACCAGTCCGCCTGCAACAAGGATTTCTCGTGCCTGGCCGGATTCTGCCCCAGCTTCGTAACCGTCCACGGCGGGCGCCTGCGCAGGCGCCCGCGCAGCCTCGGCGAGCCGGCGCCGTCGGCACCGCTGCCCGAGCCGGACAGCGCCGCGCTCGGCGACGGTTACCGCATCGTGCTGACCGGCGTCGGTGGCACGGGCGTGGTGACGATCGGCGCGCTGCTCGGGATGGCGGCGCACGTCGCGGGCAAAGCCTGCTCGGTGCTCGACATGATGGGGCTGGCGCAGAAGGGCGGCGCGGTGCAAAGCCACATCATCCTGGCTGAAGCGCCCGAGGATATTACTGCAACGCACGTGCCGACTGCCGGCGCCGATCTGCTGCTCGGCGGCGATCTGGTGGTCTCCGCCTCACCTGCTGTGATGCGTACACTGCGGCGCAACGCTACGTGCGCCGTCATCAACAGCTACGAGATGATGACCGGTGATTTTGCCCGCGACGCGGGGTACGTGTTTCCCGCTGCGGCGCTGAGAACGCGCCTGAGCGAGGCGCTCGGCGATGCGCCGCTGGATTTCATCAACAGCACGCAGACCGCTGCACGGCTGTTCGGCGACAGCATCGCGGCCAATCTGTTCCTAGTGGGCTTTGCCTTTCAGCGCGGCCACGTGCCCTTGCCGGGGGCGGCGCTGGAGCGGGCCATAGAGCTGAACGGGGTCGCGGTCGAGCTCAACCGGCAGGCGTTCGAATGGGGCCGGCGGGCCGCCCACGACCCGCAGAGCATCAGCGACGTGGCGGGTTCGCTGGACCCGCCTTCGATACCTGCACCGCAAGGCGTCGACGCGCTGGTACATGAACGCATGGAACATCTCACGCAGTATCAGAATGCCCGCTATGCAAGACGCTACCGCAAGCTGGTCGATCGCGTGCGCGAGGCCGAAGGCCGTGTGGGCCGGAGCGATCCGCTCGCCGGGATCGCGGCGCGTTGCTACCACAAGCTGCTCGCCTACAAGGACGAGTACGAAGTGGCCCGTCTGTACAGCAGCGGCGAGTTCGCGCGCCGCCTCGACGAGGTGTTCGAGGGCGACTACCGCCTGGAGTTCCACCTCGCCCCGCCGCTGCTCGCGCGGCGCGACCGGATCAGCGGACGCCCGCAGAAAACCGGCTACGGCGCGTGGATGATGCGTGTGTTCAAGGTGCTGGCGCGCTGTAAGTGGTTGCGCGCAACCCCGCTCGATCCGTTCGGCTACACCCGCGACCGGCGCGCGGAACGCCAGCTGATCAGGGCTTACGAGAAGGACGTGCGCGACCTGTGCGCGTCGCTGCACGAACTGTCGCACGAAGAGGCCGCCGCCCGCCTGAGCTGGCCGGAATCCGTGCGCGGCTTCGGCTATGTGAAGCAGGCGAGCATCGATGCGCTGCGCGGCACGGGTACTGTCCCTCTCCACACTTAAGCGAAATCGATGTGTCCGGACGCTGGCAACAAGAAGTGTGTACTCGGGGATCAATTCTTCGCGATAGTCCCAACACATGACAGTGCCGGATCGCCAGGTCGCGCATGCGATCCGCATCCTGGCGATGCCAGTGGCGATAACAAGACTCTGATTTTTTTACGCTTTTTCAACTATGAGTTACTGATTCGCCAGGCACCGCTTCGGCGATCGATGGCAAGGGTTTGAATTCTGTATGATTTCAGTTGTTAAATGCGAATTCGCCAGCGAGGCGCACCTGGACGGCCCCATAGCTGTCGGGAGTTCAAGCGCCGTGTACCGTTAAACGTCACTTTATCTTACAGGATTGCCTACCTGTTCTCGGTGATTTTGCCAGCGTAAACTGCATAAACCTTTCCAGTGCAGGTTCTATGGAGACGGAAACCATGACCCGCCGTTACCTGCTGTCTACTGGCCCGATATCCTGGTTGCTCTTATGGTTGGGCCGCGGAGTCGATGTATCAGGAGTAAACACATTCGGGTGGAGTCAAGTCATGACTTCCTTTACCGATAGTCGTCGACGCAGCGTGTCGAACCGTAAAACTGCGCTCGCTGCAGGCGTCGCGCTTATGGGGGCTGCGTCGGCACTCCAGGCGGTGACGCTGCAGGTACCCGGTGACTTTCCGACTATTGCCGCGGCGATCGGTGCTGCGGCGCCTAACGATACGATTGAAGTCGCGCCCGGCGAGCACTCGGTTCCCGATACGTTCAGCGTGACTACGCCCATAACGCTGGCTTCGTGGTTGCATACGCGCAACGACCCGGCCGCCCGCGACACGACAATTCTCACCGGCAGTGGCTCTAGGGGTTTTGTGTTAGAGGGCTCCGCCGCCGGCACACGGATCATCGGGTTTACGTTCCGCGAGATGACCAAGCCCATTAATCCCGCCGCCCGGGACGTGGAAATCCTGAACAATCGATTCGTCAACGGAGGCTCTGACCAGATCGACTTCGAGGTGGGCGGCAGCGGTCGCGTCGCAGACAACGTGTTCGAGAACGCCAGCGACGAAGCGGTTGATCTGGATGGCGACTCGGAGGTTATCATCGAGCGCAACGTGATGAATATCTGCGGCGACGATTGCATAGAAATTCGCTTTCACGCCGTACCGGGTGACCCCATCACGATCGTTATTCGTGACAATATCATCACCGGGGCGAACCGTGACGGTATCCAGATGATGCCCGACCCCGACGGGATCACGCCGCGTTCTCTGGTTATTCACAACAATATAATCAGTGGCGGAATGGCAGGGATTGCGTGCATGGATAACTTTGAGACCAGAGAAGATCTGAGCGGTTGCGCGATGGACGAGCGCGTCGTCGTCTACAACAATACGATCCTCGACAACCAGGTTGGCATCACCGGTGGTGACAACATGGTGGTGGTGAACAACATTATCGCCGGCAACGGAGTTGGTGTCAGACGCGTCGACGGTGGATCTATCGTCGATTCCACTGTATTCGCCAATACCACCGACGTCGAGTCAAGCGTGCTCGGCCCCAACGTTTACTTTCGTGATCCTGGTTTGGACCCGGCGGACAATTCGTTGCTCGAAAACAGCTCCAGTATCGACGCCGGTACCGCGCAGTTCAGTTGGAACGGAGAGCAAATCTTCGACCTTACCAGTAACTACGCGGGATTGGCCCCGGATCTGGGGGCGATCGAATTCGGTATGGATCCCAACCCGGACCCGGACCCCGGCAATCAGCCGCCGTTTGTGAGCGCCGGCGACGACCTGCTCCTGTTGTTCCCTGACAGCATGGCTGCGATTGAAGCCAGCGTCGTTGACGACGATCCGGTGACGATTACCTGGTCGCTCGAAGGCGGCCCTCCCGGCGCAACGATTGATGATCCGGCCGCCGCGACCACGTTCGTGCGACTTTCCCACCAGGGACGCTATATCCTCAAAGTAACCGCGAGCGACGGTGAACTGAGCTCCACCGATACGCTGGTCATCACGTATGCAAACGATGCGCGCAACGGCGATTTCATTATCAGCGCACCCGCTACTTTGCTGATCGAAGCCGAGGATTACCAGGTGCTGGGCGGCGGTGCCCGCGTCGTTCAGGATTCCGAAGCGAGTGCCGCAGCCGCGCTCGAGATCAGTGATTCCCGGGCGTTCGCCGAGTACGAATTGATAACCACCCGGGAAGGCTATGATTACTATCTATGGGTACGCCTCAGCGGCCAAGGCGACATGCTGAACGCATCGCTCGACAACGGCGTTGAGAGAGTTCTTCACCGCCCATCGGGTGGGGGCACTGCACTGTCGTGGCTGCGCCTGCCGCAACCGTTCTCGTCGCCCGCCGGGCAATACACGCTGCGTCTTCGGGCACTGAATCCCGATGCGCGGTGGGATGCCACCTATGTCACGACCGACACGGACTTCACGCCCCCCGGGGGGGCAATTGCGCCTGAACCCGACCCGGTCGCGGACGATGATGAGCAAACGCCGGCGACTTCCACCGCGACTTCTGCAGTTACTCCCTCATTCCTGGTCGCCCTGATCGCACTTGTTATTCTGGTACGGCCACGGCGCCGGTTCGCCAAACGCGCCGGCGCAAGTGGTCAACTCTCGGTCCGCCGATCCCTGTAGTAGTAGCTGCTGGCGGCGCCGGAGTAAAAGCCTGAATCTCCGTAGCCGTATTTGGCGTTCTTTTTCATATCGACCATCGACAACACGGCGCCGGCAAGAAATCCATTGCTCTCTACAATCTGGCGCATCGCCAGGGAAGCCATCTCGCGCTTGGTTTCTGCCCAGCGAATCGCAAACACTGTCGCATCGGCCTTTGCGGACAGCATACGAGCATCGGGCACGGCAAGCAGGGGTGGCGTGTCGAGAATGACAAGATCGTAGTTGTGCGACAGTTGCTCCAGGAGCGCCCCCATGGACGCCGCGCTCAGGGTATCGAATGGGTTCACGGTTCCCGTTCCTGCTGGAATAAACTGTACGCCCGACGCCCTGTCCGTCTGAATGACCGCCTCGAACGGCGCCGTCCCCTGCATGAGTTCCGACAGTCCCGGTTCGTTGCTCGCTTGAAACAGTCTGTGGACACCGGGGCGGCGGATATCCGTATCGACCACGAGGACCTTCTTTCCGTTGAGCGCCTGCGCTCTGGCCAGGGACACCGCAATCGTCGTCTTACCCTCGTTCGGTTGCGCGGAAGTAAACATGACGGTTCTGGGCGGCGCGTGTATGTTCGATAATAAGATGCTCGCCTGCAGCCCGCGAATCGATTCAGCGAACGCCGAGCGTGGTTGTTCGATCACCAAAGAGGAAGGTTCGTCGCGTGCGTTCGCTAACGGGATCAGGCACAGATAAGGTACGTTTGCGATGCGCTCAATCTGTTCGCCGCTTATAAATACATCACCGGTGCGCCGTCTTTCCGCTACGATCACCAATAGCACGCCGATCAACAAAGAACCGACAAACGTAATCGCCAGTATCACTTTTTTCGTTGGCAGCGGTTGTCTCGGCGAGGTCGCTTGTGAAAGTATCCGAGCGTTGGCCTGATGGAATTCGATATCCTTTTGTGCACTGGTTTCCTTGAGTCTCGATAAGAATGTTGTTAACAACAGACGATCGGCTTCGGCCTCTCGTTCGAGTTCTCGCAATTCCACTAACGCATTACCGGTTCGCGCCCCGCGCGCCTTGAGCTCGTCCAGGCTCGTCCGCAGCGATGCTTCATGCGCCTGCGCGACCGCAACTTCGTTCCCCAACCCTTTGATGACCTTGTCGATTTCCGCGGTGATTTGTTGCCGGAGATACTTTTGCTCCGCTTCGAGACTGACGATGCGGGCGTGCGATGGGTTGAATCTGGCAGACAGCTCGGTTTTCTGGCGTTCGAGCTTAACGTAGTCATCGCGCAAACCCTGTATTACCGGCGAGCCGAGCACTTCCACGGCCGAGTCGATCCCACTCGGATCGCTAGCCAGCGTTTGCACCCGCGCCAGGCGTGCTTCCAGCTGCGCGCGATTTGTGGCGGCTTTTGTTAATGCGCCGTTTACGTTGGTGATCTGCTCGGATAACAGCGCGCCGCGGGCACCTTCGAGGAGCTCGTTGTCCTCCCTGAACTGTTCTATCGCTCGCTCCGACGCGGCTACCTTTTCGCGTAGTGCCACGCTGCGCTCGTTGAGCCATGCCGCGGCATTCTGGGTCGCCTCGAGTTTACTTTCCCGCTGGGCGAGTATGTAGAGATCGGCGACCGTATTGGCGACCAGGGCGGCGGTGCCCGGGTTCATGGAGGTAAACTTGATCGAGATTACCCGTGTTTTGCTTTTAGCCGCTACACTCAGGCGTTTTAGGTACGCATCGATGACGGTCGCTTGCTCGCGCGCAAATTGATCCTGTTTCGAGAAAGATGTCGGTTGGGGCGATTGCTGCGATCCTCCGATCAGCTCGGAGAGCCATTCCCTGGCCAGAGTCAGCTGTGCCAGCCAGCTCTGTGGGGCCGCGCGTAGCGCCGGGTTGAACTCGGGGTCCTCATGCAATTTCAATCGCTCAACAACTTTCTCCGCAAGTCCGCGCGATTTCAGCACCGACACTTCGCTCTCGACTGTCAGACTGTCGACAGACAACCCGCTGACAACCGCGTCGACCCCCACGATTTCGGGCAGGCGACTCTCGATAATGATGAGCGAGCGTGCCGCGTACAGGGACACCATCTGTTGCGTATAGAGGAACGCCAATACCATCGACACGAATACAGTAGCAGTGACGACCCATTTTCTCTCCCAAAGCACCCGCAGTTGCTGCCCCAGGTAAACCACGTTTTCCCGATCGATCGGCAACGATCCGTTGAACGGCGTATGGCTGACCTGGTTTGGCGCCGATAGTCTGTCCGGTGCACTTACCGAAGGCGTGCGTATTGGCCCACGCAACGGCGGCGGCTCGGCGCTTTGTGCGTCCCTGAATTCGCTCGGCGCATTGTCCTCAGCGCGAGTGTCGCGCACTGCCTGTCGTGCAGTATGGGTAGCAAGCGGCGGTGTTAGGGTGGGCGATTCCTCTTTGCCCGCATCTCTCTCAGGCGGGACCTCTTGCGCACTTGCCGCGGGGGGTTGCAACGCTTGAGCGTGCGCGCGCCCGTTGCCCGGTTGGTACTCTCGCGGGGCAGCATGCGCGGTTTCCACAGGCGGTGGCGGGGCCGCTCGAGCAGGCGTTCCGCCGCTGTCCGGTTGATCCTCTTGCGGGGCGGCAGGCGCGGTTTCCGCGGGCGGTGGCGGCGCCGCTCGAGCAGGCGTTCCGCCGCTGTCCGGTTGATCCTCTTGCGGGGCGGCAGGCGCGGTCTCCGCGGGCGGTGGCGACCCTGCTTGAGCAGGCGTTCCGCCGTTGCCTTGGCCATTCGCTCGCTGTTCCGTGAGCCGGTTCGGCGCGACCGGTTGGGCCGGTTGCGCAAGCGGTTTGGCATCTTCTGGTCGAGCCTCCCGCGGCGCCGGTCGTGCGGTTTGCGTTACGGGTCGAGACACTTGGGCTGGCGGGTTGACCTCGCCGCGCTGGCGCTCAGCCGTATGTGCAATCTGCGAAGAACCGATTTCGCCGACCAGCGGTCCGGCCGTAGACTTTGCGCGCACCAGCGCAATCATTTGCCTGATCGGTGACCCCCCTCTGTCCTTGCGGGTGGATTCAACCAGCGTATCGTCCGCGGCGTCTCCGTCGCGATCAGCGCATGCAACCCAATGCTTTATCGTTTTAGCCGACGGTTCGAACTCGCGGGCAAGCTCTCCCGGGGTGCGCCCAGCGCGCACCAGCTGGACCATTTGCCGGCGAATCTCGACTGGATACGGTGAGTGGGTCTTACCCATGGGTCGTAAATTCACTCCACGGCAGGCTGGTTGTCAACAGATAGTAATTTTTTACCGGGCATTCTTCAAAAAAAACATCGGACATCACAAGTTCGACATATGCCGTGGAGGACGAGCCCCGGTAATGGTGTCTGCCGATCGTACTGCTGAGGCGCGCGGTCATGCGATTCGCGTGGACCGTGTTGTGGTTGTGGTAATTTTCAAAGTCTGACACCATAATTAAGCAAGCTGGTCCAGTCAGGTGCCCTGAACATGCGAGGTAGTACGGAACAGGACTCTGGTACGCGAACGCGCATTCGGATCGTTATCGTGGATGATCACGAAATACTGCGCGATGGGCTGCGGGCGCTTTTCGCCACCGAGCCTGAGGTCGAAGTTGTCGGTGAGGCGAGCAATGGCAGGGACGCGCTCAAGTGCGTGGTCGACACGAAACCCGACGCGGTGATAATGGACCTGTCCATGCCGCACACCAACGGCACCGAGGCGATACCGAACATCAAGCGGCGTTTGCCGAAGACCAAGATCATCGCGTTGACGTTCCATAAGGCGGACAATTTCGTGCGCGCGGCACTGGATGCTGGCGTCGATGGCTATGTACTCAAACAGGACAGTCACGAAAAACTGCTGGACGCATTACGCTTGGTAATGGACGGAAACACTTATCTGAGCCCGAGCATTTGCGCAAATGTAGTGACCGGTTATCTGAGAGGCTCCGGTGGCAGCGGGGTCTCGGCGGGGGTTCTGACTCCGCGCGAGCGCCAGGTTGTCAAACTCATCGCGGAAGGATACCGCAACAAGGACATCGCCCGGCATCTGTCCCTCAGCACCAAAACAATTGAAAAGCACCGATCGAATTTCATGAAAAAACTACGTTTGCACAATACGGCCGAAATAACGGTCTACGCGATCGAAAACAATCTAATTACCAGCGAGGTGGGCGAGCGCTGAGTTCGGCCACAGCGCCTCCACCACCATCCCGCCAGCCGAACGAGGGCGGATAGTCAATGCGCCGCCCGTGGACGCGGCTCGCTCGTTCATACTGTCGAGGCCCAAGCCGGCTCTTTCCGCTGCAGGTCCTTTGTGTTCCCGCAGATCGAATCCCACCCCGTTGTCTGCGATTGCAAGTCGCATGCCAGAATCGGTCTTCTGCAGCTCGAGGGTCACTTGATCTGCGCTGGCGTGCTTGGCGATATTGTTGAACGCCTCCTGCACGATCCGGTAAACGACGACTTTCAGGGTCATCGGCAGGTCGCCGTCTTCGATCCCGTACCGTTTGATCACATGTACGTGAGGATGAGCCTCTAGGTAGTCGCGACAGAAAACATCCAGTTTGTGCAGAAAGCCTATATCGTCCGCCAGCCCGAGCGGCCCGAGGTCCAGTGCGATTCGATGCAGTTCAGCAAGTGTTTCCTGGATGTTTTGTATCGCCGACTCCAATATATGTGTTTGGGCTCCTTCGCGGCGCTCGTTCGACGTCTTCAGATCAACTTCCAGGCGAAATTTGAGGGCGCACAACCTTTGTCCAATTCCGTCGTGGAGCTCACAAGCAATTCGTCTTCTCTCGTTTTCCCTCGTGGCTATCAGTTCATTAGTGAATTCGTGTGTCGTCGTCGCCATGTGCACCTCCGTCACGCGGCAGTTTTCCCTGGTTCAGGGTTGCGTTGAGCGCATTTGTTCATTACGCGTCGATGTCAAACTTGGGCGGCTTGCGGGCGGCGACGACCTTATAGCGGCACGTCCCGAACCCGACGTGGCGAACCTCGAGGTACCAGGGCAACCGACGTTCAGCACTCGCAACCCACCAATCGTCTCGACGCGCTTTGCTTGAACGCCGATTTGGTTAGCCGCAGCGTTGTCCCTCATGGCTTCGCCGCGTGATCTTAAGGAGCGGCAAAAGCCATACCAGCACAATCAATAACAACGAATTCAACTACTTCGCAAACATCGGAACAGTCCCTAGGGAAGAGAGTGCAAAGAATTCCGACATCCGCCGGCTGCCGATGCAAGACTCGAACTGGCCCGAGGGGCTGCGTTGAATGTCGAACTGCAGGGGGCAGGCGGCGGTCCAGGTCGCCGAACGCGACGCCAGATTGGCCGTGCAGCGATGCGAGCTGGTCGAAGCGGCCGTCAGTGCCGCTCAATTGGACGGCGAAGTGACCATCCAGGCCGCCCGAGGCGGCAGGCTCGATGAGCGAGGTAAACACGCCGAAGCGATTGCTCGACGGGTTACAGGGGCCACCTGCAGACCGATGGCGAGGCTACACCGCGGTATTGGCCGGCAACGGTCTCACGCGGGTGGGTTGCTGGGTGCACGCGCGGCGTTACTGATACTCGATTCGCAGTAGCGGTGCCGCCGCCGCCACGCCGTTGAAAGACTCCGCGGTGCGCTCGCCGGTCCCCGTGATGATAATCACCAGCGAGTTACCCATTGTCCAACCCGGCCGGTTCACGATCTCCTGAAGGACGGACCTGATATTGGGCGTTTGCTGGTCGACGCCGGCGTCCCCTGTGTTGGTCCACGGCACCGGGTCCCACGTCACCAGCGCGCCGGTACGAGGCCGGCTGGAGATGTTTCCGCTTCCGGAACTGAACGTCAGTGCGTTATCCGTGGCCTCGCCTTGAATCGCGAGTGACGTGACCCCGGTGTTCACCTCGTCCACCTGGAACTGAACGTAGGCGTTGGCGATGGTCGCGCCGGGTGGCACGTTCACACCGTTGAAGCGCATTCCCACGGCGTTCTGGTCTGCGCCGCCGTCGAACATGAACTCGAGATCGCTGCTACCGAGGGACACGCTGCCGCTGCCGCGCTCCTCTGCATCATCAGAGGCGGCCGATACACGAACCTCGGTGGTGGTCAAGGTGCCGGCCGGATTGACGGTGATTGTGAGCTCGTCGAACGTGGTGAACTCGCTGTCGTCGGCGGTCAGCCGCAGCACGTAGACACCGTCCACCGAGAAGCTCGCTGTGGTATCCACCGCCATGGCATCCCCGAAGGTGACCGTACCCGGCCCGCTTTGCTGCGTCCACAGCGTGGTCACCGCCGCCGGCGGGGTGGGCAGCCCGTCATCGAAGACCGTCGCGTCCAGTGTGGCGCTGCTGGGCAAAGCGATGGTTTGATCCAGTCCGGCTGCAACCGTCGGCGCCTGATTAGTGCCGCTTCCCGTGCTGTACTCCACGCGTAGCAGGGGCGCTGCAGCGGCCACGCCGTCGAAAGACTCCGCGGTGCGCTCGCCGGTCCCCGTGATGATAATCACCATCGAGTTACCGCTCGTCCAACCCGGCCGATTTACGATTTCCTGAACGATCGAGCGGATATCGGGCGTCTGCTGATCGATACCGGCCGCCCCCCTGCTGGTCCACGGTGCCGGGTCCCACGGCACCAGCGCGGCTGTGCGCGCCCGGTTGGAGATATTTCCGCCCGAGGAACTGAAAGTCAGTGCGTCATCCGTGGCCTCACCTTGAATCGTAAGCGACGTGACCCCGGTGTTCACTTCATCCACTTCAAACTGAATATAGGCGTTGACGATCGATGCGCCCTGTGGGACCGTCATACCGTTGAAGCGCAGCCCCGTGGCGTTCTGGTCGGCGCCGCCGTCGAACATGAACTCGAGATCGCTGCTACCGAGGGACACACTGCCGGTAGCTCGCTCTTCCGCATCATCGCTTCTCGCTGACACTCGCACCTCTGTCGATGTCACGCCGCCTTGCGGATTCACCGTGACCACCAGCTCGTCGAAGCTGGTGAGCGCGCTGTCGTCGGCGGTCAGCCGCAGCGTATAGGTGCCGTCGGTGGAGAAGCTCGCGGTGGTATCCACCGCCGTGGCGCTGCCGAAGGTGACCGTGCCCGGCCCGCTCTGCTGCGTCCACAGCGTGGTCGTTGCCCCCGGCGGGGTGGGCAGTCCGTCATCGGTCACCGTCCCGTTCAGGTTGGCGAAACTCGGCAACGTGATCGTCTGGTTCGCCCCCGCAGCCACCGTCGGTGCCTGGTTGACCGGGGGTTGCGGATTCACCGTGACCACCAGCTCGTCGAAGCTGGTGAGCGCGCTGTCGTCGGCGGTCAGCCGCAGCGTATAGGTGCCGTCGGTGGAGAAGCTCGCGGTGGTATCCACCGCCGTGGCG
>JAHELT010000067.1:14289-22604 GCA_024644045.1 Chromatiales bacterium
GCGTCCACAGCGTGGTCGTTGCCCCCGGCGGGGTGGGCAGTCCGTCATCGGTCACCGTCCCGTTCAGGTTGGCGAAACTCGGCAACGTGATCGTCTGGTTCGCCCCCGCAGCCACCGTCGGCGCCTGGTTGCTCCCGCCCCCTGCCTGATACTCGACGTACAGTCGTGCGGCGTTGGCCGTGTTGCCGTCATAGGTAACCGCCTCGCGCCGGCCGGATTGGCGATTACCGAACAGGACTACCGCGCTGGCGGTCGTCCACCCGGGCCGGTTGACGAGTTCCTGTATGATGGCGGATAGATCAGGTGTTCGCTGCGCGACACCGGCTGCGCCAGCCGTCCATGCGGCGGGGACCCAGTTCACCGAGGCTGCGGTCCGCGCCCTGTTGGTTATGTTTCCGGCAGTCGCATTGAAGGTCGGGGCGTTGTCATTCGCTTCCCCGTCAATGGTCACGGAAGTCGCTGACGAGTTTGACTTGTCAGCCACGAACTGGATGTAAGCATTCACGATCTGTGACTGCGGTGGCAAGCCTGCTGCAGGAAACCGAACTCCGACAGGCTTGGACGCTATGTCGAGGTCGCCACTGGTGAGCTGCATCGTGCAGCAACTTGAAGACTCCTCCGCGTCGTCGGTACTTGCTGCAAGTTGTATCTCGAGGATCGTTACGCTGCCCGCCGGAACAACCGCGACGGCAAGCTCATCGGATGACGTGAACTCGCTGTCGTCGACGGTCAGCCGTAGCACATAGTCGCCTTCGGTCGGGAAGGTCGCGGTGGTATCAACAACACTGGCGTTACCAAAGACAACGGTGCTTGGACCACTGACCTGACTCCACGTCGTGGTCACCGCCGACGGCGGGTTCGGCAGCCCATCATCCGTGACCGTGCCGTCCAACGCCACACTGTTGGTCGGAAGGACGATCGTCTGATCCGGACCCGCACTGACAAGTGGCGGCTGATTCACCGGGGGACCGGAACCGGCCATCTCAAATACCCGGCCGTCGTTCTCGTTCGGATCGCTGTTGTTGTCGACCGCGCGATCGACGATATACACACTCGTATTCGTGCCGGGAGACTGGCTGGACGGGGCAATGGCCAGACCCGCCGGATTGTCCAGCCCCGCTGCGACGGCCGCTGAAATGTCGATCGTGGACAACAAGGTGCCGGTCACGGAAAACTGAAACAGCAGATTGTTCGGGTTCCCGACCGCCAACAAGGTGCCGTCGCTCGGGTCGTAGGCTATTCCCTCGGGATCGGTCAAGCCCACCCCCGCGGTGTCGAAACTGGTTACAACATCGTCGCCACCACTTGCCGGCGGGCCGTCGAAGATACCGTTCGCTCCCGGCGACACGCGGTAAATCTCATTATTCACGCCATCGGAGACGAACAGTTCCCCGAGCGCAGGTGCATATGCAACCCCCTCCGGATCGTTGCTGGCCGGTGAAAACTCCCGCGTGCGAAACTCCGTCACGATGTCATCGGCGGTGCCGTAACGCAGATCAGCCCCCGGATTCATCTCGGAGATCTCCCGATCGTTGTCATCGGAGAAGAAAATATGATTGTTGAGTGGATTGATGTTGCTCACGCCCGTGGGCTCGTCGGAAAATGCCGGATCGGTCGTGGAGGTAGCCAGCAGGCTGCCGCCCAGGTTGATTTCAAACAGGTTGTCACCGGTGTACAGCGCGGGGATTTCGTTGACTTCGCCGTCGCTGATCAGCAGCGTACCGGTCGTATTGATGTACCCGATCCCCGAAGGATCCGGGCTCGGTGGGTTGTACAGTGAGGTGGCAATGTCATTGGCGAGCGTCACCGGGCCCACAAAAGTGACCCCGATCAGGGCGGACGAGCTCGCAGGACTTTTGGCCGGCGGCAGCGGGCGCGTGAACGATACCTCGATAATCCCACCGTTGCGGGCAGCATCGCCACGGTCGGCCACATACAGGTTCAGCACCGCCGCATCGTCGGTCAGATCGCCGCTCGGCGCGAACACCATGCCCTGCGCCTCCCCAAGTGGCACAGCGGACAAGTCGCGCGTCGCAACGAGCCTTCCCTGTGTGCTCAGCTCGTACAATAAACTGCGCTCGGCGTTCAATACATGCAGGTGCCCGTCGCGCGGATTGAAAGCGATGCCACGCAGATTTCCGGACACACCACTGTCTATTTCCACCACCTCGAGAGCCGCATCCGTAAACCCCGGATGCGCACGCGGCGTTATACGCAACACCCGTGCCGCCACCCCATCCAGCACGTAAAGCGTGCCGCTCCCCGGATCCACCGTCATGCCGTGCGCGTTGTCCAGGCCCAAGTCACTTACGTCAAATCGTTCGGCAGTGCCCGGTTCACCCCCACCATTCAGCGCTACCCCCAGCAGTTCCGCGCCTTGCACGCCGTGCATGTCCAGCACCAACACGCGGTTGAACGTCGGGTCAAAGCTGATATTGAGCGGCTCGGCGAGTGCCGGACCGATAGACCCGAGGTGATCCCCCAGCTGCGAAATAATCGCAAGCTCGTAAGCACCTGTTACGGTCGCCTTGCCAACGACAAACACTTCCTGCTGTGGGGAATACGTCAGACCCGCCGGATGACTGATACCTACGTCGTCCGCTTCGATCGTGTGCACGCGTCGCGCAAAGGGCGACTCATCGGTATCCGGTCCTGAGGAGCAGGCACCGAGCAGCAACGCGAAGCCGCACAAGGCGGCAACAGAGAATCGCTGCCCGGAACGTGCGCCCGCGGGTGGCATTTCTCCACGTGAAATTGTCCGCGGGCAGTCCGCGTTTTGATCGTCTGTCGGGAGGAGGGCTCGGAGGTAAAACTTCAGCGCGGATGGGAACCCGGGCACGCGGGCGTGTAGTCCCTTGGGGTGTATCCACCTTGGGTGCGGGCTCATCTGACGTGGAAGCTCCTCTTCGTCTGAATCGTGACTGGTAAATCTCGTTCGGCCGTCGGCTGAAGCATGATCGACTGTTGACTTTTATCCCATAAAAAATTGAATAAGCCAAACTTTATCGAGAACAATAGGGCCTACACTGTAGTCGTGAGTCTCGCAATACTTTATTCTGGCCCCGGGCAAACTGGTATCAGAGGGTGTAACTGCCTCGAAGCAAATGTGGTCGGCAGCAGGTGCGGTAGTTGGAGGGGATGAAGTTGCTACACGCCGGCGCAGAATACAGCAACCGGTGTCCGCAATTGGCACGCGCTATGCAGTTGTTTATTGGCTATGAAGCTTCTACACACCACCCGATACGGAAGCCGGCGAACATCGTTCGGAGTTTGCCTGCGCTGCGTTATTGTCTTGCTCGCTTCCGCTGTCGCGGTGGCGTGTGGCGGCGATTCGCCACCACCACCCCCGGCAGTGCAACTGGCGTTCGTAACCCAGCCGAGTGAAACCGGCGCACTGACTATAATGGCGCCGCCGGTCGCCGTGAGCGTGACCGATGTGACAGGCGAGGTTAAGGACGGCGTCGTCTCGATCGCCATTGATCCCAACTACTGCGGTGCGAATCTCTCGGGAACGCTTAGCGTCCACACACAGAACGGTGTCGCTGCTTTTCCGGATCTTTCGATAGACCTCCTGGCCGATGGTTATGCGCTGAAGGCGACGTTCGAGTCGATGACGGTGGCCAGCGTACCGTTCAACGTTACGAGCACGGTCGTCGGCGCGTCGCTCACGGAGCACGCCACGCTCTGTCTGGCGCCGAATGAACAGGGGGACGCGGCGTCGCTTGCCTACGTCCCGCAGGACGACGCATTTTGGACGACGGACGATAACCTTGGAGCCGTGCACATCATCGCGCGAAGTACCGGCATGTTTCTGGACACGATCCGTAACGAAGAGTTCTTGGCGGCCTTTCCCGATGTCGCCCTTTGCGACGACGGCGACGGGAACCCGGCGACGTCATGTTCGTATATCAACGAATTCGAAGTGGCAACCTTCGACGCCGCCACCGACAGTCTCTACGTGATCAATACGGTGAACGATCCGATGCAAGTGCCGCCGATCGACAAGCCAGCCATTTTTCGCTTGATCCGGCAGAACTGTGCGTCCTGCTTCGTGTTCGACGCTTGGCGAGCGCTTCCTGCCGGCTTCGCTTACAACGGCGCACTGGTCATCAGCGGCCAGCTCTGGGTGGCGGACGGCAACCTGCTTTACGCTTACGATTTCCCCAGCAATACAATTGACACCGGGATGGCGCTGGATCTGCAACGGACCATCCGGGGCCTGGCGTTCGACGGCTCCAGTCTGTGGGCGCAATATGTGGACGAGCTGCGCGAATTTGCGTGGCCTTCCGTCGCCGAGCTCGCGCAACACGATCTCAACGTATTTGCCGTAGACGATCTCAGCGGGTTAGAGATCGTCGGTACGACGATTTATGTACTCGAAGGTCATGGAGGCAATCCGATTCGCCGCTTTACCGAAGGCCCGCCGCTTTAACCGGAGAAACAATGCAACTAAAGCGCTTCCCATATCGCTTTCCTGACAACCTGGAGGGATTCCCCTAACGGTTTTTCTGTGTCGACTTCCCGGAGATACTTTACGCCGACCATCTGCCAGCCGGTGTATTGTTTGTGGCGAAGTTCCACGTACGCGTTGGATTCTTTCACGGGCTTGATGCGCGTTTCGTTACGCTGCTTCGCGGTGGCTATCGAAACGCTGAGCTGCAACACGATATCGGGTGGCGGAATGCGTCGGTAGATCCGCTGTTCCACCCTGCACAACCAGTTGTAGACAAGTGCGATCGATCCCTTACCCGATCGGTCGGCTCGCAAACGCGGGCTGTCCATAGCACCAACGACTTGCGATGGATAACGGTCGCATATAGCTATGTCTCCGGAAGCCGCTCCCCGTCGGGTCTTGAGTAACAGTTGCGAACGGTCCCAGGCAACCGCCACGGCGCGCACGGCATAGATAAGATCGGTGATACCGGCGGTTTTCGCTTCGGTTGGCTGCTCTGGCGCCGTGCTCGTGAGGGTATCGGGAGGCACTACGCGAACGGATGGAAGAACGCGCCGCGCCAGGGGCAACAACGTATTGACGGGCAGTGTCAACCAGGTTGACGGTGGCTTACCGGCGTGAACGGTCGTGACGGCGAACGCCGAGCCCAGCCAGTTTGCGCATTCCGATACGAATGTCGACTTACCGGTTGCTTCCGGACCGACAAAGGCGATTACTACCCCGCCGCTGTGCAACATCTTGTTTTTGCGGCCGCCGCGCAGGCGACGATAAACCTGCGCCCACAGCACCTGAACGTAGTTGATCGCTCGACTCGCCGCACGCCGCTTGGCATATGCTTTGAGCCGCCGTCTTACAGACATTGCCAGTACCAGTCGTCTGGCTAAAGCGCCGTGTTCGAGGGCATCGAGGCAATTCTCGAACAAGCGCTCGCTGACGGTCGGGCAATGCTCTTTCAACAACGCCAGAGCTTCTGAAATGTCGCTGCCCGCCCGTAGCCAGCCCAATTCCGCTTCGACGTCGCCGCCGTTCTTGAGCAAATACACCAGGTCCAGCAACGAGCCATACTTGACGTAGGTCCTCAGAACGAACAGCACTAACTCCGCAGACTTCGACGGCACCCTGACATTGTCGATGACGTCGGTATTCTCGAGCAGCATCGCGTCGAGGGGGAACAAGTGGCTTTTGACGAAGCTCTCCCCGGAGACCACGCTGCTGAACAAGTGCACGTGGATCAGCCGGCCGGACTGCGGCTCATAACCATAGTAGTGATACGTGCTGGGCGTGCGCGGCCCCCACCTGACGGTGGCGGATTTGAATCCAAGACTCAACAGTATGTCCAGGACCCGGTACAGAGATCGGCGCTCTACCAGAATGTCCAGGTCAGTTTCTCCGCTCACCGCCAGGGCGAGGTCAACATTGCTTTTCCAGTGGCAATAGCGAACGTCGGCCGCGTTGAGGGCGTTCATCAACTCATCCACGAGACGGGAGTGCTCCGACTGTGGAGCTTCGCCCAAACCGGATACCTGCACTGTCGTCATTTCTGGCTCACACTCAAGCGCGGCATGTTACAACTCTCCTGCATTTCCAACACCTCATCTATACGCCTCGCCTGGTCAGCTTCCGCCATATCAGCACTGAGCCCCATCCGGCAACGGCACCGAGCATGTTTGCGGCACCGTCCAGCCACTCGAAGGATCGCCCCGGTACGCCTATCTGCAGCAACTCCAGGGCCCAACCGTAGGCGATAACACTGGTCAGGACAACCGCGTGCGCTCCCGCCCGCGAGAGCAACCAGCAGAGCGTCAACAGCCAGTAGGCGAGCAGGTGGTCGGGTTCGATGGTAGCCCGGCTGCTGATGACTTCCACGTCGGGGAGGAGCGATAACGCACCGACGGCGATCGTGCAGCCAACAGCGGTGTTACGGTACCATGACTCTCGCGTTGCAAACATTCCTTCCGGCGACAATCGGTGCTCTAATCAACGAGGCGTAGATGATACGTGGGTTTACCGCAACGTCCAACATGCCCATATTCTTTAGCCACGCGATCAGCGTTGTCCCGTCATGCTGGTCGAGTTGATTGGTTGTACGAGCGCCGGGAAATCGAGACTGGCGAGAGCGGTCGTTCGGGATTGCCGCGAGCGCGGCATTCAGCTTTCGATGGGCGATGATCATGTTCTGCAGCTGCTGAAGTTGAATTGGATCAAGGGCCATTTACCGCGCACACTGCTGCTGGACCTGATCGGGTATGTTGGATGCCTGATCGGATGTGTAAAGCACCTCAAACTGTACTCTCACATCACGCGCGCCATACTGCGGTTACCCGGCAGCATACCGTTGTTCCAGAAGCTGAACATTGCCAGGAACGCTTTCAAGAAGATCGGCCTTTCGGAAGTCATTCGACGCAGCGCTGGCGACCAACAGATAGTTTTGATGGACGAAGGCGCGCTGCACACTGCGCACTACCTCTTCGTTCACGAATCGGTTGAACCGTGCGCGAAAGAGCTGCTGACTTTTCTTGAGCTGATCCCGCTTCCCGACATCGCCGTTTACCTGCAACAGGACGAGGTTACGCTGATTGAAAGGGTCCTGAAACGCGGCCATCGACGGATTCCGGAAGCAGATCGCGCCAAAGTGGCACGGTTTGTGCAAAGCGCCATATCTATTTTCGAACGTTTGACCCAACAACCCAGACTCAGGGAGAGATTGCTGGTGGTAGACAGTCGGCGCACGGTTGTAGTGCCGCAAGAGTATCGAACCGCAAGTGCGGCGGCACCGGTCGTTCTGGATGTCCTGGACCGGGTGTTGAGATTTCAGCAACAGGGGTTAGGAAACTAACGGAAGGCCCGAACATGCAGAAAAACATTCTCGTCTCCGTGTTGATTCTTGTCCTGTCCGGCTGTGCGTGGGCGCCGGGGATGAAAATGGAGGACCCGCCTCCGAACGTCCCAGGCGTGACAATCAGGCCGATAACGGTCGACCTTATTCAAGAGCTGCAAGCCGCAAGACTCGAGACGCTCGAGCTGGCGACCCCGACCTCTGAGCCGCCTGTGCGCGACTACCAGTACCTGATTGGTGTGCGTGACGTGCTCAGCATCATCGTCTGGGATCACCCGGAGCTGACGCTGCCTGCAGGCGACTTCCGCAGCGCAGAAGCCGCCGGTCATCTGGTGGCTGCCGACGGTACGATATTTTTCCCGTACGCGGGTCAACTGGAAGTCGCCGGCAAAACCGTCGGTGAAGTGCGACGGAATTTGACGAGAAAAACGGCGAAAGCCATCGTGGATCCTCAACTGGATGTCAAGGTCGTGGCTTTTCGCAGCCAGAAGGCCTACGTAGTCGGTGAGGTGGGCAACCCGGGCGCCCAACCGATAACCGACGTACCCTTGACGGTTCTGGACATAATCAACCAGGCAGGGGGCGTGACGCCCGACGCCGACGTTCACAACGTTACGTTGAAGCAGAACGGCAGGACCCGCCGGATCGACCTCTGGGCTTTGTACAAACAGGGCGATGTCACCCAGAACCTGTTGCTGCAGGATGGTGATCTGGTGCATGTCCCCGATCAAAGCCAACGCAAGGTGTTCGTGTTGGGCGAAGTAGCGAAACCGTCCAGCGTACTCATGAGCGATCGCAGAATGACCCTGACCGAGGCTATCGGTGATGTAGGCGGGGTCGATCGGGTAACCTCCAATCCGGAGCGCATTTACGTGATCCGCGGGAACCCGAGCAATGCCGAGATTTTCTATCTGAACGCCGAGTCGCCCGATGCACTGATCCTGGGGGATCAGTTCGCGCTGCAACCGCGCGATGTCGTGTACGTAGAAACCGCGGGCGTGACTCGCTGGAACCGTGTCATCGAGC